>CAYMRH010000008.1:22655-27931 GCA_964392785.1 uncultured Brevinematales bacterium | reverse complement strand
GAAGCTGGAAAATAAAGCGGAAACCCGGTCCGTACCGGTATGCCGTCATGATGTCCCGGTAAGACTGCTCCTTGTCGCCAATGGACAGCGGCCATCCGGGCGCGAAATTATAGGCCTTGGCACGGATGGCCCAGGGAACGCCGAAGAAAAAATCCGGCCGGATCTCCACGGTCCGGGTCAGTTCCCGCACCACGTCGTCCGCGTAAAACAGGCTCTGCAGGATCCCGTTCGCCTCCGACCACTTTCCGTACCCCACGGCCAGCCAATAGCGGGCGTCCGCGCTTCCGGGTTCCAGGCGGACCGCCTCCAGGGCGTGGTCACGCGTCCTGGTGTACAGCCATTTTTTCATTTCCCGGTTGGTCTCGTAATAGTCGCCGATAAAATAATATATGGCGGCCACGTTCCACTGGGCCACGGACGAGCCGGGATTGACCGCCGCCGCGTTGGACGTCATGACCAGTAGCTGGTAGGCGCCGGACCGGCTGTTCCTGAGGTCCGCGAGCGGGAGTGCCATGAATTCTTCCGTGGTCATGCCAAAAGCGCGGGTCCGCCCCGGGAGCAGGACCGCGGAGAAGGTTACGAAACACAGCAGGAGTCTGGCTGGAATCATCCCATCCACCGTCAGATCAGGATCGATATGTCTTCTTTGGGTTTCCGGGCCCCGTTTTTTGCCCCGCCGCCATCGCTCAGGAATTCGCTTCCCAAAGCGAGCAGTTTCTCGCGCGTATTCAGCCCGGGATCGTCCAGGACTTTTTCCAGGAGGAATTCCAGCATGCGGCCGATCACGGGGGACGGAGCGATCCCGAAATGCTCCATGATTTCGTTTCCGTTCAGGTCCAGGTCGGTCACCCGCAGGGCGTTGTCTTCCGCGATGATGCCCGTGATCCGGCGGCGGAACCGGTTCAGGATTTCCGCGTCCCCCTGTTTCATTCCGCTGCCCACACGGTCCGCGCGGCGCAGATCGAACATGTCGTCCAGGAAAGCCCGGTCCCCGTCGATCTTCCGGAGAAAGCGCCGCACGGCGCCGTCGCTCCATTCCTCCGTGTAGTAAAACATGTGCAGTTTGACGAGCTTGGCCACCTGCCGGATGTCCGCATTGGAAAATTTGAGCCGCTTCAGGGCCCGTTCCGCGATCCGTTCACCGATGACCTCGTGGTTATAGAAAACGTTGCCGTTGCCGTTGGTCATCGCGTAATTCTTGGCGCGGGGTTTGCCCACGTCGTGAAACAGGGCGGCCAGACGGACCAGGGGTTTTTCCGCCGGGACCGCGTCGCAGGTATAGAGATTGTGGTAATAGACGTCGTGCCGGTGGAATTCGTTCTGGTGGACGCGGTATCCCTCCAGGATTTCCGGTAAAAAGATTTTCAGGATCCCCGTTTCCCGCATGTACTCCAGCCCCACCGACGGTTTGGGGGCGCTCATGAGTTTCAGGAGTTCGTCGTGAACCCTTTCCAGGGACACTTTCTGGACCACATCCAGGGTGTCGGGTATGGCATCCAGGGTTTTCCGGTCAATCTTGAAATCCAGCTGCGCGGCTATGCGGCAGGCCCGGACCGGGCGCAGGCCGTCTTCGGAAAAACGGTCCACGGGTTCGCCCACCGTCCGGATGACCCGATGGTGGATGTCCCTCAGGCCGCCGAACGGATCGAAGATCTTTTTTTCGGTTATGTCGTACGCGAGCGCGTTGACGGTAAAATCCCGGCGGGACAGGTCCTGGCGCAGGTCGTCCGTGAAACGGACGGCCGACGGCCGGCGCCCGTCCTCGTAAACGCCGTCCACCCGGTAGGTGGTAATCTCGTAATGGCTGGCCTGCCCGTCCTTTTCCATCACCACGGTCACGGTCCCGTGCTCCAGGCCCGTGGGCACAGTATAGACGCGGGATTTCTGCCCGCCCCGGAACAGGGACTGGATCTGGTCCGGGGACGCGTTCGTGGCGAAATCAAAATCAAAGCGTCCGGTAACGCCCTCGTGATAGCCGCCGGCGATCACCAGGTTGCGGACCGCCCCGCCCACCAGATAGATGTCAAAACCCCGTTCCCGGAACTTCCCGACAATATGCTGAAGGTCCTCGGGGACGAACGAGGGAAAAAGATCCATGACGAGAGCGTCCGAATTCCTCATCGGTCCTCCGGGTAAATCAGGAACGGTCCAGTGCTTTCCGGACCAGCTCCCGGGAATTCTGCATGACGCCGCGGATGGTCCCGTCCGGCACCCCCGCTCCCAACAGGATCTTTTCCGCAAGACGGTTGGATATGAAATCGTTGGGCGCGTGCGCATCCGTGTTCACCACCATGCGCGTGCCGTTTTTCATCGCGACCTTGGCCACCCATCCGTTGGTGAGACAGTGTCCCTTTTTGGCCGTGATTTCCAGACAGACATTGTTCCGCGCCGCCAGGATGACTTCCTCTTCCGTGATGATTCCGGGGTGCGCCAGGATGTCCACCTTGGCCTGGATGGCCGCGGTGTTTGTCCCGAACCGCACGGGTTCCACGATCGTTTCGCCGTGCACCACCACGATCTTTACGCCTTTCCCGCGGGCGTATTCGGCCAGGTCCCAGATCTCTTCGGGCAGGACGTGGGTCAGCTCCACGCCCGGCAGGACGACTATGTCCGTCTGCAGTTCGGCCATGGTCCGTGCGAACTTCACGATATCGCGGGCCAGGGTCTCGATGTTGGAGGAATCCGTGTGGTCGGTGATCGCGATGGCCTCGTATCCGGCAACGGCCGCCCGGCGGATATGCTCCGACGGAGTCAGTTCGCCGTCTGAAAAAAGAGTGTGCGTATGCAAATCAATCATCGCGCGTCCCTCACCGACATATTTTAAGCGTTTTTACGCGAATTCGCAAATCCGCCGGAAAGGCCGGTCTTCACCCTCTATTGCCCGCAGAAGTTGACGCCATCAAAACCGGCCATTAAAATCTAAACCCCCTGACAGAGGGGGAACACCGGGAGGGCCCATGTCTTTTTCCGACAACGCCATGTTCATCATGGAAAAACTCTACCTGAAACGGGATAAAAACGGAAAACTGCTGGAGAAGAAGCCGGAAGAAATGTTTCACCGCGTGGCCGATTTCGCCGTTTCTCCCGAAGCGGACGAAAAAGTGCGCCAGAAACTCAAAAAACAGCTCGTGGACCTCATGGCGGAACAAAAGTTCATGTTCTCGTCCCCCACCCTGTTCAACGCGGGCTCGAATTTCCCGCTTTCCTCCAGCTGTTTCGTGGGCGGTCTGGACGATTCCATGACCTCCATCATGAAAGCGGCCACGGACACCGCCATTACCTTCAAGTCCGGCGCCGGGATGGGCCTGAACTTCGGCATCCTGCGCCCCCAGGGCGCGTCCGTGGGCCGGGGCGGCACGTCCAGCGGTCCCGTCCAGTTCATGCACCTGTTTGACGAGGTGGGCGAAACCGTGAAAAGCGGCGGCGTGCGGCGCGCGGCTTTCATGGCCATGATGAACATAGACCATCCGGACATCCGGGAATTCATTTCCTCCAAGGACACCGTGGCCAACCTCAAGCGAGAAAACCCCAAGCTCTCCATACCCGACAACCTGGTGGAAGAAACCATGCAAGCCCTGGCCGAGGTCTTCTCAGACTCCATCCGGGACCAGGAGCTCCTGAACGCCCTGCTCTCCGGCGTCCGTTCCAAGCTGTTCGAACCGCTGTCCAACATGAACATCAGCGTGGCCGTGACGGACGAATTCATGAAAGCCGTCAAGGCGGACTCGGAATTCCCCCTGAAATGGGACCGGGAAACCCTGAAAACCGTGAACGCCAAGGAACTGTTCTACCAGATCGCCCAGTCGGCCTGGCGGACCGCGGACCCCGGGGTCTGGTTCATTGACCGGGCAAACGAATTCGACACCGTTCCCTCCCTGGGAAGAATCCTGTCCACGAACCCCTGCGGCGAACAGAGTCTCCACAATTACACGAGCTGCAACCTGGGTTCCATCAACCTCGTCAAGTTCATCGATTCCAACAGGCACGCTTTCGATTACGACGAATTCTCCCGCGTGGTGCGCCTGGCCACGCGCGCCCTGGACAACGTGATTGACGCGGCGGCCTTCCCGACGGAAGATTTCAAGACCAATACCCTGCGCATCCGCCCCGTGGGGCTGGGTTTCACGGGCCTGGCGGAAGTGATGTACAAACTGGGTATTGCCTATAATTCCGAGGAGGGCTACGAGTTCGCCGCGGGAGTGGCGCGCGTCATGACACAGTCCTCCATCCGGGCTTCCATAGAACTGGCGCGAGAAAAGGGCAGTTTTCCCCTGTTCGAGGAAAACAGGGACGCCCTGATCCGCGTCGTAAAGAGCTATTTCGAGGACGAGCAGGAACAGGCCGAGATCGAAGCCGCCATCCGCGAAAACGGCATCCGGAACTCCAACTGGACCACGCTGGCTCCCACGGGCACCATCAGCCTGATCCTGGATGCCTACACCTACTCCCTGGAGCCGCAGTTCGCCCTGGCTTACAACAAAAACCTGGTGGACGGCGGTGTGTTGACCTACGTGGACCCGGAATTCGAAAAGGCCATAGGCCACAACCGGGACATCATCCGCAAAGTGGTGGACGCGGGCGGAAGCTGTCACGAGATTGACGAGGTCCCGCCGGAGATCAAGCGCGTTTTCGTGGTGGCGCACGACATCGATTACCAGGACCGGATCCGGATGCAGGCCGCCCTGCAGCGCTACATTTCCAACAGCATCTCCTCCACCATCAACCTGCCCAACGCCATCACGGTGGACGAGATCCAGAACATCTATCTCAAGGCCTGGGAGATGCGCCTCAAAGGCATCACGATCTACCGCGACGGCACGAAAACCTTCCAGCCCATGACCACGTCCAAAACCAAACGGCATGAGCACGCCTATTTTGACAAGAAAAACAAGAAGTGGCAGCGTCCCAAAACGCTGAAGGGAGAAATCTACAAGACCAAGACGGGCAGCGGGACGCTTTACACCTCCGTGGGCATAGACGAAACCGGACTCCCCGTGGAAATTTTCATCAACATTTCCAAGCACGGTTCGGACGTATCCGCCTTTTCGGAGGCGTTGGGCCGGGTCATCTCCATCGCGCTGCAGTTCGGCGTTCCCGTGGAGGAAATCGCGGAAACGATCATCGGCATCATGGGCGATTCCTCAGCCTGGGACAACGGGAAACTGATCAAAAGCGTTCCGGACGCGGTCGGCAAGGTCCTTCGGGATTACGCCGAAAAATGGCGCGGCGCCCAGTCAGAGCCGTCCCTGTTCCAGAAACCGCTGGAAACGGAAGAG
>CAYMRH010000008.1:20583-22645 GCA_964392785.1 uncultured Brevinematales bacterium | reverse complement strand
GCGACCTTCTGCCCGAACTGCGGGGAGAAATCCCTTGTGCGAACGGAGGACTGCAATTCCTGCCTGTCCTGCGGCTACTCAAAGTGCGGATAACGTCCGGGAAACCCTGAAGATACTGACAGACACCGTCCTGGGCGGGCATGCGGAGACAGTTTCATGAACTCGATCCAGCCGCTTCTATTGGCCACTTTTCTGGTTCTCAACGTTATCGCGTCGGTTTTCCAGTTGGCCCTGGTCTTCGGCGCTCCCTGGGGCGAATACACCATGGGGGGCAAGTTTCCCGGCAAACTGCCGAACGCCATGAGACTGGCGGCCGCGGCGTCTCTCTTCGTCATCCTGCTCCTGTCCCTGATCGCGGTCGCCCGGACCCGCTTTTCCCCTTCGTTTTTAACCCCGATTGGCCGCATCGGGATCTGGTTCGTTGCCGGATTCTTTCTCCTGGGCTCCATCGCCAATCTGGCCACGCCCAGCGTCAAAGAGCGGAGGATCTGGGCGCCGGTGAACATCGTCCAGTTCGTTCTGAGTCTCGCAATCGCCTGGTCATGAACACGATTCTCTCCTCCCTGGCCCTGGGCGCTTTTTTCGGACTCACCGCGGGAATATCCCCGGGCCCTCTCCTGACGCTGGTTGTCACGGAAACCCTGAGGCATAACAGGAAAGAAGGCATCAAGGTCGCCTTGGCCCCCCTGATCACCGACCTGCCGATCATTGCGGCCTCGCTGTTTCTGCTGTCCCGATTCTCGAATTACCGGATCGCGCTGGGCGGGATATCCGTCCTGGGTGCGTTTTTTATTGCCTGGCTGGGTTGGGATACGGTCCGATCCAAAGGTCTTAAAGGCGACATGCGGTCCGTCAAACCGGAATCGTTGAAGAAAGGAGTGATTACCAATCTCTTGAACCCCCACCCCTACCTGTTCTGGCTGACCGTGGGCGCGCCGTCCGTCCTCAAGGCGTCCCAATCCGGTGTTGCGGCGGCGTTCGGATACGTAGCCGGATTCTACTCTCTTTTCATCGCGTCCAAGGTGGCGGTGGCCCTGGTTGCGGACCAATCACGGGCTTTCCTGGGCGGCAGGGTTTACGTCTGGATCCTGCGCGCTTTGGGGATGGGTCTGTTTATTTTTGCCGGGCTCTATTTGTTCGAGGGTCTGAAGATGATCCTGACAGTTCCTACCGGGATCAGGCCGGCCGGATGAATCCGTCCGGAAAATCCATTCGCCGCTTCGGGACGGACTGACATGGAAATCTGCCCGCTTTGCCGCGCCTGCGGCAATCCTTTCTACAGGGATATTTACTTTTCCTGTCCGGAGTGTCTTTGCCTGTTCCGTCCGGACGGCGGTCATCTTTCCGCCGAAGACGAAAAAAAACGCTATCTGGAACACAATAACGACGTGAACGACAGTCGTTACCGGGAATTCGTGTCTCCGGTCGTTCAGGCCGTCCTGAGATCGTATTCCCCGGCCCACAGGGGGCTGGATTTCGGGGCGGGCCCGGGCCCGGTCATTTCCAGTATGCTCCAGGAGGCCGGGAATTCCATCCGGCTCTACGATCCCTTTTTCCACGACCACCCCGAACTGCTGGCGGACCGGTATGATTACATTGCCTGCTGCGAGGTCATGGAGCATTTCCGCGATCCGGAAAGGGAGTTCCGTTTGTTGAAGCGGATGCTCCTGCCCGGCGGGACGCTATTCTGCATGACCAGCCTCTATGAAGATACGATCGATTTTAACGGATGGAATTATAAAAACGACAGGACCCACGTGATCATATATCGCATGAAAACTCTGGAGTGGATCCGGAATCGCATCGGTTTCTCCGGCCTGGCCGTGACGGGGCGTCTGATCGAATACCGGAACGGCGAATAATACCCTCAGTCCGTCACGACAGACAGGAAGACATCGTCAAAACTGGCCCGGTACTGCGAGGATACGCCGTTGGCCTTCCAGACACCAAAGGACACTTCGGCAAACTGAGTCTGCGGAGGCGCCGGCGGAGTCATCACGAACATGTCGTTGGTTTCCCATGTTCCAGCCGTGATGTTGCTGAACGCCCTGGACTCGTGTTC
>CAYMRH010000008.1:0-20573 GCA_964392785.1 uncultured Brevinematales bacterium | reverse complement strand
AACTTGATATTGTTGGAATAAAATATCACTTTGATGTAATAGTTCCCGTTAAGGGAATCGTTTATGACCGTCCAGATTTTATGCCAGATCCAGGCCCGCGCGGATTCGCCCGGGTTCCAGGAAACGCTGACTTTCCTGGATTTCCATGTGGTATCATAATGGTCCAATCTTGTGAATTTTCCAAAGAAGACATCATATCCGTATATGTGTAAATGCCCCGGCTTCCGGTCCGGATATGCGAAGCGCCGGTCTGGTGCTGGACACCGCTCCCGCTGGTGATCCAGTGTATGTTCCAACAGGCGTTTCCAACTCCCGCTGTCCAGGGAGTCGCCTCAAAGGAAGGATCGGGAAGATAGTTGTCGTTCGAGTCGGCTGTTTTCCGCATCTTCATGGCGTAATTGGATTCATTGCCCCATTCGTCCCGCACCAAAACATTGAAATAGTAATCCGTCCAGGGTTCGAGATTAGTCACCAGGCAAAAATCGACATTTTCTGTCCAATCCATAATGATCGTACCGTTAGCCAGGGCGTTGGACAATCCGTCTATATCGTTCGCGGTTGACATGACGGCCAAGTACTGCAACCGCTCCGGCACCGATCCGGGATCGTCAGCCCGGTTCCATTTCATTTTCAGGGAACGACCCAGAACCTGCAGTGTCAGGATTTCCCCGGATTGACCCGGAACGGGAGGAAGAAAATCGTTGACAGGATCTGGCGGCCGATAATCGATTGATACCAAATCAACATTGGCACAACCGAAGAAAAATATGGCGGTTATCAACATCGTAGCCGTGTTTATCACCCGATTGGATAACCTTTGCATAAGACGCCTCCGTCCCATTTATGTTACAGCATATATTATACCAGAATATTGACGATTTCAGCTATTTATAAATGGACATGATAATTAAGCAAATCAAGAACTATCGGATTCTACCGGAATTGTGCAGAAAGCACACCCGATGCACTCTTGCATGCTTTCATAAAAAGGATCTTGAATCAATCCTTAAAATAAAATTTGCCAATGTTTTTTCAGTAGAAAACCAAATTGACGCTGGTCACCAGTTCAGGTCAATCCTTCTCTTTCTTTATTTTCTCATATTTTTCCTTTATATTTCTCAAGTCAACAGATTCGTTTCTGACCGGCCGTCAGACTGAAATTTCGAACAGGTGGCTTTATGGCTGACACACGCGCCCGTATCCAGAAAATCCGCATTCCATTCAACCAGGTCCTGGGTTTGGTTCTGCCTTACGCGCAGAGCCGCTTTCTGGATCAGATCAAGGCGGTCTGGCTGATCATACTCTATCTGGTCCTGTTCCAGATCCTGGTCCTCGGAATTCCGATAGCCCAAGCGGGCGTGATCGCGGCCGGAATGGGCCTTGTGATCGTCGGCCTGACTTTTTTCATGGAAGGACTGTTGATCGGCCTGATGCCACTGGGGGAAGTGATCGGAATCAAATTGCCCCAAAAGACCAAAATGGCCGTGATCATGATTTTTTCCTTTATCCTGGGCATGGGCGTCACTTTCGCCGAACCGGCCATCGGGGTCCTGAAAGTGGCCGGCGCTTCCGTCAAGGCCTGGGACGCGCCCCTGCTCTTCCTTCTCCTGAACCAGTACTCCGGCTACCTGGTGCTGGCCGTGGGCGCGGGAGTGGGCATTGCCGTTGTGTTCGGCATGCTGCGATTCCTCTACAACTGGTCCCTGAAACCGTTCATCTACGTTCTGGTGGCCGGCCTGACCGCCCTGACCCTCTGGTCCTACTTTGTTCCCAACATGAAACTGATATCCGGCCTGGCCTGGGACTGCGGTGCCGTGACAACCGGCCCCGTGACCGTGCCGCTGGTTCTGGCCCTGGGGATCGGCATCTCCCGCATCGTGAGCAAATCCAGCACCGGCGCCAGCGGGTTCGGCGTGGTGACGCTGGCATCCGCTTTTCCCATCTTGACCGTCATGGTCCTGGGCCTGTCCCTGTTAGGACGGGTGCCATCCCCCATGAATGAGAAGGACTTTTTCAAACCCGAGCACCGGGACAAGGTGATCCGCCTGTTTGAAAACGCGGACCAGATGAAAGGTTACGCTTTCCTGAACGCCGGGGAAAACAGTCAGCTGGATCTTTTTGACGGGAACGCCGCGGCCATGGCGAAATTCCTGGAAGATGTCGCCGGAGACGGCGAACTGCGCGCCCGCGTTTTCGGCCCCCAACCCGACGCGTTCGAGCAATGGATGAATAACAAGGCCACCGAATCCCAGAAACAGGCGTTGCGGACTTCAGGAAAACACCTGACAACGTCCGCCCTGAACCAGAACACCCCCGCCGTGGACGCGACGGCGGTCTTGAAAAGAAACGGGCTGGCGGCGTTGCAGGCTATCCTGCCGCTGAGCGTATTCCTGATCCTGGTGCTGCTGGTTCTTTTAAGAGAGCGTCTTCCTAGGGCCGATGAAATCGCCCTGGGCATCCTGTTCGCCATTCTGGGAATGAGCCTCTTCAACATCGGGATCGAACTGGGACTTTCCAAACTGGGCAACCAGGTGGGCCAAAAACTGCCGGCGTCTTTCAAGGCCATTGACCTGACCGAACAGAAAACCGTCATCCGGAATTTCAGCACGAATCTGGTCCAGACCGCCATCACTCCCGAAGGAGACACCCACAAGTTCTTCTTCACCAGGATAGACAGCCGATATCAGTCCCTGCCCTTTGACCCCTCCCATTACAACCCGGGAGATTCCCATTACACGTACGTCCCGAAAAAAGGCCCGCTCTTCGGCAAGGAAGGCGGAATTCTGGGAATGATCGTGGTCCTGGTGTTCGGCTTTATCATGGGTTACGGCGCCACTCTGGCCGAACCGGCGTTGAACGCCCTGGGCCTGAAAGTGGAGGAACTGACCATCGGCACGTTCAAGAAAAATCTTCTGATGCAGTCCGTCGCGCTGGGCGTGGGCGCCGGAATCGCCATTGGTGTCGCGAAAATCATCTGGAACATCCCGCTGGTCTGGCTCCTGGCGCCGCCCTATCTCATCCTTCTGTTCATTACGGCCCTTTCCAGCGAGGAATTCGTGAATATCGGTTGGGACAGCGCCGGCGTCACCACAGGGCCCATCACCGTACCGCTGGTTCTGGCCATGGGCCTGGGGATCAGCGGCCAGGTCGGAGCGTTCGAGGGATTCGGAATCCTGGCCATGGCGTCCGTCATGCCGATCCTGGCCGTTCTGACCGTGGGACTTTACGTCAACAACCACCGTAAAAAAGCCCTGACGGAAACCGGCTCCGCGGACGCTTCCCTGCCGGGGGCTTCCCATGAATAAGATTCCTTACGCCAAAATCATCTGCGAAGTTTATCAGAACAACACGGCCGACGCCCTGAAGGCCCTGAAGCAAATGGGCGTGGGAGAAGTCCACATCCAGCCGGGACGCAGCGTAGTCCTGAGGGAAAAAAGCGGATTCTGGTTCCTGCCCGCCAAAACCATCCTGGAAGACGATCCGACCAATATCATCCGGATTTATGTGCCTTTGAAACGGCAGGAAGACGCGATCAACTGCCTGATCGGGGCCTTGTCACTGAACCTTCCCGGCAGAGGAACCGTTTACTCCGAGGAAATCACGCTGGTGTATGAGAGCGATTTCGGACTGATCAGCTCCGATCTGACAGTTCCCCGGGCAAGTGAAACCGCGATGCTCCAGACCCGTCTGACCGGCATCTGCTGCATCGTGCAGCGCGGACAGGGGAACACCATCGTCGCATCCGCCCTCGATTCAGGGGCCACCGTGCCGTCGATCGTATTCGGCGAAGGAACAGGTCTGCGCGACAAACTGGGGCTTTTACGCATTACCATTCCGGCGGAAAAGGAAATGGTGACTGTAGTGGTCAGCGAAACGGACGCGGACGATCTCATGAACGTCCTGGTGGAGGCGGGAAAACTGGACCAGCCGGGAAAAGGGTTCATCTTCAACTACCCCGTTTCCCGGGGTCTGATCAATTCCAAGATTTTTCGCGGCAAACAGAAACACGCCGCTTCCATGGAACAGGTGATCCTGGCCATTGACGAATTGAAAGGCGAAACGGACTGGAGAAGGCGATCGGACCGCTCGGTGAACCGCTCGGTTGCCCGCCCGTCCGCTTTCCTCACCAACCTGTTTGACATGACGATTCTCTGCAACGACGGCTGGGCCATGGAACTGGTCAAGGCCGCCATGGTCGCCGGAGCGTCCGGCGCCACCATCTCCAAGCTCAAACATCACAGCATCCGCGGCCGCGACGATCAGACCATAGCCCTGGCGCGCGAAACCGCGAACCTGATCGTGTCGGAGCAGCAGAAAGACGTGATCCTGAAGGCCGTGGAGGATGCGGGCGTGTTCAGCCCCGAGTCGTCCGGGGTGATCGAGATCCGTCCGTCGCCTAAAGCGAGGACCTACCTCGGGAAAAAATAGGGCGCAGGGAACGGTCAGGCGTTCTTCTTTTTTTCCGTGGCGTTCTTGACGAATTTGCGGATGATGCCGTCCAGTTCAGACTTTTTTTCCTCCGAATCCATGATGAATTCGAAGGCGACGTTGAGTCCCGCGTTTTCCCCCGGGATGTAATGGTAACGGACCACGCGCGACCGGACCTCAAACGTCCTGTCCTGTGATTTGACTTCCACCACCACGATGGAATTTTCCTTGATGGTGTGCGTCAGGTAAACGTTCTTGGTGTTGGCCAGCGCGCCGCCCATGGAAATGTCCAGGACCTGGAAATTGGACTCGTCGCTGGTGGTCTGGCTCTGACTTTTCACGATCACTTCGCCCAGGATGTCCGCCAGACCCTTGATATAAAACACTTCGTAGATGGTCAGCTTCTTGAATTTGGGGTCTTCCGGAATGGACACCTCGATCACGCCCACCACGCGGTCCCCCACGATGATGGGCACCATGGCGTAGGAATTGATGCCGCGGGAGATGTAGCTCTGGCGGATCTGCTCCAGGACGCTGGGCGACATGGTCTTCTTGATCATGTCGAAATATTTTTCGTATCCGATGATGCTGTACTTGTCTCCCAGGTGGATGTAGTTATTGAGGTTGTCCGTGTCCCCGATCCAGAAGGTTTTCTTGTAGATATGTACGGTCTTTTCTATGGGGGTCAGACCGTTCAGGTCCTTGAACAGGTTGATCTTGAAGCGGTTGGAGAAACGGGAGAGCTCGTCGCCGATCATGCCGATGATTTTTTTCAGATCCGGCGTTTCCCCCTGCAGTTCCAGGTAAATGTTCCGCAGGGTGGCCGGCAGTTCGTCCACGTTGATGTTGGTGGTGGTTTCCGTGACCTGGGTTTCCACCTTTTTGATGTTCAGTTCCACCGGTTCCATCACGTCAATCCGCGCGTGCCGGCGGATGGGGTGGAACACGAACCGTTCCGGCACGGTCAATTCCAGGCTCTTGATGGACACGTTCAGCATGCGGATGGCGGTCTCGCTGGACGCGTAGAAATTCCGGTTATAGTCGAAACAGACGCGAAGGTTTTTCAGGGGAATCATTTCCGGGATCTTGTCGAAAAAGACCGCCACGGAATTGGTGTCCGCGCGGGTAATGAAGCCGGTCATGTTGAATTTGCGGTCCTTGTCCTTGACGCTGACGCCCAGGTGTTTCAAACGCATGTTGTTCAGTATCGCGACAATTTCGTTCCGCTGAACGATCTCTTTTTCCACCGGCCCCCCTAGTTCGTGACCGACCAGATTTTCAGCGTCCTGTCCCGGGACCCGGACGCGAGGATTCTCCCGTCGGGAGAAAACGCCAGAGTCATGACGTCCCCGAAATGCTCCTTCAACTGGTAAACGGTTTCACCCGTATCGGCCGAGAAGACATAAATAGAATCGTCATCTCCCCCCGTAAATATTAAAGAAAACAGGGGATTATATTCCACGACCAGTACGGCCCCCATATGCCCTTTCAGGACCCTGTAAGGCCTACCAAAATCCCCCCACTTCCAGACACTCACCGATCCGTCCGCGCTGGCCGCCAACAGGTACCGGCCGTCCTGTGAAACCCGGACATACTCTATCGGCCTTGTATGAAAGCGGATTTCCTGCTGGAGTTCAAAGCCCGGATATTTCCAGATCCTGACCGTATTGTCCTCACCGCCGCTGACCAGCAGGGTTCCGTCCGGCGAAAAACAGATGCTCCAGACCTCGCTGGCGTGGGCCCTGATTTCGGACAAAAACCTGAGTTCCGGCACGGTCCAGACACGGATCATTCCGTCCACTCCCCCGCTGACCAGTGTCCGGCCTTCCCTGTCGAACGATACGGTCTGAATCCCCCTGGGATGCGCCGATTGCGCGGCAATTTCCCGGAATTGATCTCCGGCCTTGTAGAGTTTCAGGACCTCATAAGCCCCGCCGGCCAGATAACGGCTGTCCGGCGAAAACGACAAGGGAATGCCCCAAACCTCCCGATAGTTTTCCGTTATGGTCCGGACGTTCGTCCATTCGCCTGTTTTCCACAACCGTATGGTCGCATCCGCCCCGCCGCTGGCCAGCCACTTCCCGTCCGGAGAAAACCGGGCATAAAACACGTAACCTCTGTGGGCCGGCATTGTGAGAATCGGATCAATCCTCAGGGTTTTGATCCGTTCCAGCGTGTCCTGACGGGCTGTCGCGTCCCCGGAACAGCCCAAGGTGCCTGTCAATAATACGGCCGAAACGGGAAAAATAAGAAAAATGAGCCGTATTTTTTTCAAATACTCCCCAAATAAAAAGGCCGTGAGTAAAATCCCACGGCCCTTTTTGATCATCAGGTCACGGATCCTATCCGCGAATCCATCCCGTTCCGGTTACCAGTTATCCAGCATGTCGTCCGGATTCTGGTTTCTTTCCGTAAACAGGTCCGTATCCGCGGTCAGATAATCGTAATACGAATAGAAGGGGCGGCCCAGCATGTCATCCGGCTCGAAATCGATGCGGAAACCGATAAAGGTGATGCCGCGCTCTTCGCTGACTTTGTAGTTTTCCTGTTCGATGGTGTCGGGAATGTTCACGTTCACTTTTTTCCACCCGACCCAGATCATCTTTTCCGCGCGGACAAAACGCGTCCGTTCCAGGTAATCCCGAATCACGAAAAAGAGCGTGTGACGGTAGTTGCGTCCCACCACCCAGCAGGACAGGGTCTTTGTTAAACCCTTGATTTTGATGGGGCGGACCGGGGTGATAGACACCCAGCTCCAGTCGCGCTTCATGAACTCCACGCGCACGCCCAGAACGTATTTATTGCGTTCGCTGGCCAGGTCCCTCGGGGCGCCTTCGCGCCGGATGGCGGTCGCGATGCCGAAATCCCGCGGAATGAAAGCGGCCCATTCGCCGGCCATTTCAAAATCGTCCACCAGGAGCGTCTGGACCAGTTCCGTGGCAACCCGTTTATCGGATGAATCGTACAGGTTGGTCGCCAACACTTCCAGGTCGCCGACGCGGTTGGCGTCCGGTCTGCCCAGCTGCTGACCGTACGCGGCCGCCGCGAGGAGGCCGAACATCAAACCCAGGCACAGGATCCTTATCTTCATAACCGTCTCCTCTCTTCCCGGTTTTACCATCGGTTGTTGGCGAGATCGTCGCCGTTAAAACGCTGCATATAGACGTCCGCCTGGACCTGCATGTAGTCCAGATAGGCGTAAAACTGGTCCGCACGCTCGGTGGGATTGGCCCAGAATTTGATCATGGTCACTTTGAGGGGTTTCAGGAACGGGACATGGAATTCCGCCTGGGGAACATAATTCGGGATCTTGGTGCGGACGTTTCGCCAACCGACAAATGTCAGGTCTCCCGCGGACAGGCGGTGCAGGAACCCTTTATGGTCCTGGAGGTAAAACTCCAGCCAGTATTTGTAGTTTCCGCCCCAGACCCACATGTCCAGGCTTTTCACGATCCCGACCAGTTCGACCACCGTGGGCTTCCCGGCGGCGCGGGGATTGGGTTTTCCGCCGGCCATGATGTCTCCGTCCGTCTTGACGGGATAGATTTCTATCCAGTTGTAACCGCGCCGTGTAAACTGGGCCTTGATGCCCAAGGACCATTTCTGGCGGCTCTCGATCTCCATGGGAATGCCCAGGGGCTTGGCCTGGAAGTATTCCGCCGTGCAGGCGTTCGTGTCCGGCGGACTGAGTTCCTTGGTGGGATCCGTGGGCTTCGCGAAACGGGAAAAACGGGCGGTCCAGACAATACGGTTGGACTGGTCTTTTTCATCGCCGAAATCGGAGAGAACGAATGTCTGTAGGTTGACCACGTCCCGTTCTCCTTCCGTAAAGCCGAACGGGAAAACCTTCGCGGCGGTGAAAAGGATCGCGACAACAATCGCTCCGGTGATTCCCACACTTCCCCGAAATTTCATATATCTCTCCTTCGAACGATATTCCGTCTGCTACGAGAGAGTTTTTTCAATCCGGTTATTTTTATCCACGATGATGATCCTGGGCTTGAACCCCCGGGCTTCGGATTCCGCCATCGCGGCAAAAGCCCCGATGATGACCCGGTCTCCCACGCGGTGATGATGCGCCGCCGCGCCGTTCAGGCAGATCACACCGCTGTCCGGTTTTCCCGCGATCACGTATGTCACGATCCGGGATCCGTTCGTCAGGTTCCAGACATGGACCTCCTCGAAAGGAAGGAGCCCCGACGCGTTCATCAGCGTTTCATCTATCGTGATGCTTCCCACATACTCGACGTTGGTCTCAGTGACCACGGCCCTGTGGATTTTTGACTTGAGGATCGATAGGGTCATGAATCTGTTTCCTTCTTTTCCGGGTTTTGCCTCTCAGGCCTAACGACCGCAGAATCTTTTTTGACTGTCGCTCTTGACCTCATTTTACATCAGAATGCACGGCCTGTAAAGGTTTT
Organism: uncultured Brevinematales bacterium; assembly: GCA_964392785.1. Taxonomy (GTDB): domain Bacteria; phylum Spirochaetota; class Brevinematia; order Brevinematales; family JAOACQ01; genus CAYMRH01. The sequence goes on along the minus strand of CAYMRH010000008.1, from coordinate 11,724 downwards.
CCCGCCAATTTTACTCAAATCAGCGCAGGATCAGATAGTAGTTCAGGTTCTGGCCCCAGGTCCGGTATTCCGTCCTGATCACTTTTTTTGAGGCGTTTTTGATGGCGTATTTCACGGTGATGCGGTATTTCCCGGGATTGATGTAGGTGCCGGATATCCTTTTGCCGTTCCAGTACCGCGTAAACTGCGCCTGACCGTTGACAATTTCGATGTTCCGGACATGTGTCAGGAGAGGGCCGGTTTTCCTGCCGAGCGGAATGGCGTAAATCCAGAAATCCAGGTATTTGGCTTCCGGGACGGGTTTGAACACGACCGTGGTGAATTTGGCGGGTTGTTTCCGCGTCACGACCTGCCCGGAACGGTCGTTGCCGATTTTCAGATAAGTCCCCTTGCGGACCGGGGCCGCCGCGGGCGCCTTTTCTGGCACTTCAATGGGTTTGTCCCGGATCGTTTTGTCCTGCGCCTGCGATTTACGGCCGTCACCGATCATGGGTTCCTCGGGGAGAGGTTTTTCGTCGGCCGGCGGCTCCGGGGGCGTTTCGGTGGCCAGCGCCAGCGGACGGCCGGAGATGGATTCCATCAGGGACGCATTCGTGTCCGACGGCTGACCGCCGTTCGTCCGTCCGGACAGGATGTCTTCCTTGATCAGCTCGGCGATCACGTCGTTGGTCAAACCCGCGCCGGACGCGTCCTGCCGGGATTGGCCCGTTTTCTTCTGGCATCCGCTGATCACGAAAAAGACAACGGCCGTGGCCAGGATGATGAACTGCTTCATGACTACCCCCTGATGGTCTTCCGTCAATAAACTTTGAACGTGGAATATCGGTACGAAAAGAGCGTCAAGCCGCTGAATACCTTGGGATAAAAGTTCACCGATTTGCTGGGCAGCCAGGCTTTCGCGTCCGCCATGTTCAGGACGGTGTCCGGATCCAGCTGGTTCAGGATGACCGCGACGGAGTACTCTCCTGACCGGACCAGGTCCAGCGCGCCGTTGAAATTGCTGCCGTAATCGCTCCGGTAATACACGTCCGTTCCGTAGTTTTCTTTCGGTATGCCCAGGACCGGCTGGAGAATGGCCGTATCCACCAGGTCCACATCCAGCTTCGGCGCTTTTGCTGCGTCCTTGGCCGTCAGGATAAAATAGCGGTTCGGAACGTCCTTGTGATAGAGACCCAACGATCTCAGCCCCCGGGCCTTCTGTTCGTTCAGGACCTGGCGCAGTTTTTCGCGGGCCATGCGCTCCGTGGCGGCGTCCCGGAACGCGATGGCGGCCATCCGGAAATTCCCGTCCAGCGCCTTGAAAATCTGCTGCGCGCTCCGGTCGCTCTTCCGGATCAGACGGTTGACCGGAAAAACCCGGGTGGACGGATCGCTCGCGTTGAAGACGTCCATCATCACGTAATTGAACGGCTCGTTGCCGGTGAATTTGTCTCCCAGGGCCTGCATCATTTCCGCGCGGTATTTCAGGGCCGCTTCGTATCGATGCTGGCCGTCCACGATATAGACGCTTTTATCGGAAAAATAGTCATAGACCTGTTTGCTGAACTCGATGTCCTCGATCTTGTACAGGCGGTTCACGTCCCCGGTGAGATCGGTGAGTTCCAGGACGGGCCGCATGTTTTTCGTGATGGACAGGGCCCGGGTCAGGATCGCGTTCTGCTTGTCTCGGTACAGCGCGAAGATCGGTTCCAGGTTGGATTCGGTTTCCTTCTGGAGAAGATACCGGTCGTTGATGTATTTTTCGTCGGTTTTCTCGATTTTCTTAACGACGTTTCCGTAATCCTCGATGCGCATCAGCCCGATGATGCCGTAACGCCTGTATTCCACTCCGCCCAGCCGGACCACTTTTTCGTGGATGTAGTAGGACGGGATCTTGTCCACCACCAGAACGTCCCGCATGAGCCATCCGAACAGGCTGTGCGTCGCGATCTTGTAGTTGGTCAGGTCCTGGACCGTGGGCAGTATCAGATGAACGTAATTATAGTATTCGTTCATGAGTTTTTTCTTGAGTTCGTCGCCGACCATGTCGTAAGGCGGGGATACGAAATCGTTCATTTTCGGGAACTTTTCCTGATTATAATGAACGGCGCAGAACGGAAGAAACAAGGCCATGCACACCCTCTCAAGTTCCGGTATTAACTGGAAATAGGGGCAGAATACCGTTTTGTTTATCGGCATAAAATTTTAATTCAATTAAGAAAAAATGTAAATTGGCCCCTGCGCGGAACCGGTCCTGTTCTTTTGAAATAACCATCATTTTCCAATATAATATCCGGATTAACCGTTTTAACACCGGAGCCAAATCCATGAAAATTGTCGCCGCTACGGCCAACCCCGGAAAAATCAGGGAAATCCGGCAAATCCTGTCGGGCCGGGACGTTTTGTCCCTGAAGGACATCGGCTTTACCGGGGACATCCCAGAAACGGCAGACACCTTTCTGGAAAACGCCGCCATCAAGAGCCAGACGGTCTATGACCGCTTCCACGACCGTTATCCGGACGCCTGCTTCCTGGCGGACGATTCCGGGCTGGAAGTGGACGCGCTGGGGGGACGCCCCGGGGTGCTGTCAGCCCGCTACGCAGGTCCCGGCGCGACAAGCGAACAGATGATCGCCAAACTCCTGGACGAAATGAAAACCTTTCGTGAATCCGATCGGACGGCCCGGTTCCTCTGCACCATGGTGCTGATTGACCCGTCCGGCCGCAGTTACTTCGGGCAGGGCGTATGCGAAGGCCGTATTGCCGTTTCTCCGCGCGGCGAAAACGGTTTCGGTTACGATCCCGTCTTTCTGGTGGAAAGCCGGGGTTACGATAAAACCATGGCCGAACTGTCTGACGATGAAAAAAACTCCCTGTCCCACAGACGCCATGCCCTGGAGGCGGTCCGGAACATTCTCCGGGACTTGGACGCGATATGATGCAACCCAAAGAGATTTTGGGACAACTGGAGGCCTACGTGACGGAAGAATGGCACCGGAAAACCGTGGAGCCGTCGTCGGTTCAGCCGGCCGTGTCCCCTGTACGAACCGGGCAAAAATCCGGCCGTTCGCCGAAAGCGGAAGCCCTGCTGAAGCTTTCCGGAGAATGTCTGGAATGCCGGAACTGCGAACTGTACCGGACCGCTCAAAATCTGGTCTTTTCCGACGGTTCCGCCGATGCCGAACTGGTTTTCGTGGGCGAAGCCCCGGGAGCCGATGAAGACGCCCAGGGTAAACCGTTCGTGGGCCGGGCGGGCAAACTCCTGACCGCCACCCTGGCCGAACTGGGAGTCAATAGGGATGACGTATATATCTGCAATATCCTGAAGCACCGGCCGCCGGAGAACCGAAATCCCCTACCCCAGGAAATTTCGGCCTGCACGCCTTTTCTGACCAGACAGCTGGAGATCCTCAAGCCGAAAGTGCTCATCACTCTGGGCAATTTCTCGACCCGGTTTATCCTGAAAACCGAGGAAGGCATCACGAAACTCCGGGGCAACTTTTACAAATCCCCCGAGGGTTACAATGTTATGCCCATCCTTCATCCGGCCGCCGTGCTGCGCAACATGAACCAGATCGGAGTTTTCAGGGACGATCTGAGAAAAGCGGTGGCAATGGCCGCCCAGCGCGACGGAGGCTTTTCGTGAACGCCCCCCTGAACATGATCAAAGCGATCATGATTACCGTCATGCTGGCTTATATCGTATCAACTCTCTACGTGAGTTCACTATTGGCCGGACAGATCCCGAATGCGATCGCCGCCAGACTGGACCAACTGGGAATCAGGATTCTGGACGGCCGTCATACCTTGAGGGATTTTACGTTCCGCAGGTTTGCCCGCCCCGATTATCTTGGCGAATTGAGAAAAATAAACGCCGTCAGAAAAGACGAAATATTGACCCGGTGTCTGGACAGGAGAAGGAATCTTCTGGTCTATCTTGCGTTTTCTTTTCTGGCTCCGTTGTCCGCAATATTTTTTTATTTCCGCTCGCTGGTCAGGTAAAACTGACAAACAACAGTCTGTTATTCTTCTGTTTTCCCTTCCCGCCCGCTGCGAGAGCAGACAACGCAAGATTTGTCAGGGAATTTTCAGGGCCATGATGGTGATGTCGTCCCACTGGGCCACGCCGCTGGACCAGTCCTCAATTTCGCGGGACAGGGCGTTCACGATGGTCGTGGCGTTGGTCCCGGCGTATTCCCGCACGGTCTGTTTCAGACGGTCCAGGCCGAAGTCCTGGCCGTTATCGTCCACAGCGTCGGTGGCGCCGTCCGTGAAAGCGAACACCACGTCCCCGGACACCAGTTCCATCGTGGACGTGGAATACTGCTCCTGGGAGGATATTCCCAGAGGAATGCCCCGGCTGGCCAGGGACAGGAATTCGTCCGTCGCGGGGCGGTAAACGTACTGCATGTTGTGCCCGCCGTTGGAATATTCCAGCACCTTGTTTTCAATGTCCAGGCAGCCGTAAAACACGGTCACGAACATCCCGACACGCGAATCGTCCACCAGGATCGAATTGGCGCTTTCCATGAGCTTGTGGGGCTTGTCCATCTGGTAGGCGTAGGCCTTGATCACGCTGCGGGACACGGCCATGTACAGGGAAGCCGGAAGGCCTTTCCCGGACACGTCCCCCACCACGAAACCCAGGCGGTTCTTGGAGAAATTGTAAACGTCGTAAAAGTCGCCGCCCACCACCTCCGCGGCCTTCATGCTCGCGTAAACGGAAACCGACCGGTAATCGCTGAAGTCGCTGATCAGGAGCGCGTTCTGGAGCGTCTTCATGATGTCCACTTCTTTCTTGATCTTTTCCGTTTCGATGCGCTGCTGGTAGTTCTGGATGCTTTCGAAGGTGTTGCCCACCTGGTTGGCGATGGTCTGGAGCGTCTTCACCATGCCCGCGGTGTAGCGCACGCCCTCGTTCGGCTCCGAAATATTGATCACGCCCTGGGAAATGTTTTTCACCTTGACCGGGACGGAAATGAAGCGGACGTTCTTGTAGCGGAAGCGCTTGTTGGGTCCGAAGCCCTCCTTGTGCAGGTCGTTCGCGAAGAGGACCTTGCCCTGGGCGACCACCTTGGAGGAGATCTTGTCCACGTTCACGCTGTTTTCCACCCGGGACACGATTTCATCCGGGATGCCCACCGAGCTTTCAATGGTGAGTTTGCCCGTTTTTTCGTTCAGAAACATGAGCGATACGCGCCGGGAGGAAAAAGCGTCGGAAATCATTTCCACGATTTCCCGGAACAATTCCCCGCGTTCGGTAATGAGATTGGTCAGGTTGCTGATCTGGTACAGGTGCTCCAGTTCCTTGGCCTTGTCCCGGATATGCCGATACAGCAGGGCGTTGGAAATGGCGATGGCCGCCTGGACGGCGAAATGCCGGAGAATGTTGACGTCTTCCTCGTTGAAGGCGCCCTTGGCGGGGTTCACGACCTCGATCACGCCGATCACCTTGTCCAGGTGGATCATGGGCATGGCCACGAGCGCGCGGGTTTTCATGTTGGTCTGTTCGTCCACGCCCCGGTAGAAACGCGTGTCGTGCTCCACGTCGTTCACGATCACGTGGCTTTTGGATTCCGCCGCGTAACCGGCGATCCCCTTGCCCTTGGGAACGATCACGTCGGAAAGCGCTTCCGCGCTTTCCCCGAACGCCACTTCAAAATAGAGATTGCCCGTGTTCTGGTCCACCAGCAGGATGGAGGCGCCTTCCGCGTTCAGCAGGACGCCCGCGTAATGGGAGATGTCCTTCAGGATGGTCTTGACGTCCTCGATGGAGTTGATCTTGCTATTGATGTCGAGAATGGCTTCCAGGTCGTTGATCTTGAGCGCCATCAGGGTGTGTCCCTCCGGACTGTATTTTAGAGGGCCGCGGAAAAGATTTCAGTAATTTCGTTTCGTCCGGCGGGCCGGGGAATGTACTGGAGGAAGTCGTACTGGGCGCTGATTTTGGACGCGACGTCAATGCGATCCTGCGTGATGTTGTGGTCGGTGAGCCGCTGCGGGATGTGCAGGTCCAGCAGCATGCGCCGGATGGACTCAATGGCCATGATGGCGGCCTCGATGACCGTGATGTCAGCCACTTTCTCGCCCAACGCCATGGCGATCTGGATGAACTTGTTGGCGGCCGCGGTCAGGTTGAATTCCATGATGTGCGGCAGGACAATGGCGCTGGCGCGGGACTGGGCCAGCCCGGAGGCCGACTCCATGCCCATGGAACAGGCGGCGCACATGCCCAGCGAGGACGTATTGACGGCCAGCGACGCCAGAAGCGTGCCCATGCTCAGGTTGCCCTTGATCTTGGTGTTGGCCGGTTCCAGGGCCAGGCGCTTCAGGTTCACGCTCAGGTACTCGATGGCCTTGAGGCTGAACGCGTCCGAAAACGGCGTGGCTTTTTTGGAAATGTAGGCGTCAAATGAATAGGCAATGGCCTGCAGGCTGGAATAGATCACGCTGTCCAGAGGGACTTCCTCCGCCAGCGCCGGATCAATCAGCAGGACGGACGCCATGGAATCCTTGTCCGAGTAGGGCTTTTTCACGTTGTCCGTCTCGTCGATGATGTAACCCGTGGGCATGATGCCCCAGGACACGGTCTGGAGGAAGGGCACCTCGATGTATTTCACTTTCTTCAGGGCGAACTTTTTATGGCTCTTGTGCTCTTCCTTGGAAATTTCCTGTGTGGAAAACTGGGCGATGAACTTGGCCACGGACAGGACGTTTTCCCCGCCGATCCCGATCACGACGTCCGCCCGGCCGCTTTTGGCGATGTTCACGCCCTCGAACAGGTCCTTGGTGTTGGCGTTGGACGGGACCTCGTACTGGAGGATGTCGAATGCGTAACCCTCGATCAGGCGCTTGATGCGGTTGGTGATCCCCAGTTCCGACGCCGTCTTTTCGGAAACGATCACGACCTTTTCCCCGTTCGGGCAAGCCAGTTCGGCCACGCGCTGGACGCAGTCGGAACCGTAGATGATGTTGGTCGGAACCTGGAACTCGATCAGTGCCATTGCCGGTCTCCCCCGATAGCGGAATTCAGGAGGAATATCACCTTATTTATCGGAAGGCGATAAAAATACATGAATATCGGCCGCGCATGAGACCGGAAAAGGACCTCAGCGCCTGAATTTCCGCTGGAGGCCCCTGGAATAGTTGAGGATATTGGGCCTTTTTTTGATTTCGTCCCCGATCCGGATATCGCGGGAAACGAGGCCTTTGTGCCTCTTGTCCCGGAGCGCCTTGACGATTTCCGCGGCCAGTTTCTGGGGACTCACGGGGTTGATGTAGATTTTCGTATTGCCCTCGAAACCGGCCGGCGTGTGGACGCGGAGTTTCACGGAAATATGCCAGGGCGTGTTGCGGACGCTGTCAAACGGCGTGTAGTACCATTCCTCGTTGCAGGTGGTCTGGCTGGTGATCACCTTATGGATGGCGTGGAGGATGTCGCTCATACCGCGGATCTCCTCCGGCGTCTGTTCGAAAGGCCGCCCTTTTTCGCTCTTGGAATAAACCGCTATGGTCGGGAACCGGTGGCCGATTTCCGCCACGGCGATGGCGTGCCCGTTTTCCGCCACGAAGAGTGAATGGTAAAGCGCGAAGTTGATGGAGAAATCGTTGTAAAGGTTCGGGTTCTTTTCCAGCTCCGCCGTTTCGCGCTCCATATGCACGCCCCACTCGTCCAGTCCCACCAGCTGTTTGTGCAGGTGGTCAAAGGACGCGCCCGCAGGCCGCAGCCAGTTCTGGAACACGCTCACGTATTTCACGTAGGGGTTCTGGTCGTAGATATCCACGATACTGTCAATGGTGAGCTTCAGGTAACGGTAATGCTCCTCCTGCGTGAGCTCCCCCGAAGAACAGAGTTCGTGCCTGAATTTCGCTCCGGACCTGTAGTGACGGCCGCCCAGGATCAGTTCGTGGCAACCCCCGAAGAACGCGTTACAGCGCTCCAGTTTTTCCTTTTCCGGCATGGTGTCGTAGGATATGCCCAGCCGCTCCATTTTGAGACGCAGCACGGTGTCGATATGCCGGCGGCCTTCCGCGGAAGCGAGATAGTTTTTTTTCCATTCCAGGTTTTCCCGCGACATCCGGTAATGATAGTTCTTGACCCAATAGCCGTACGGCACGATCTCGAAAAGGTTCCCCACCCGCCGGAAATCCGCGTAGGACACGCAGAGCTTTTCCGGTGCGATCCGGTCTGTTTTATGCCAGGCACCTTGCTCGTCCCGGAACACGCGGGATTTCTCCGGGGTGCAGTAGAGGTACTCGCACTGGCAGAAATGGCAGTAGTCCTCCGGCACCCGGGCTTCGAACGGCTCCGGGTTTTCCGGGGGTTTGTTGATCACCGGGCCGCGCTTGCGTTCCTCCACGCACCAGACCTCGGTGCCGTTATAGGGGCTCACCTGCTTGACGGTCCCGTCCGGCATACGGTGATAGTATTTTTCATAGGACGGCATGGTTTCTGCTCCTGCTGGAACGGAGGTGATTATACCGGTCTTGTCCCTCTTTTGCAAAATGCGCGGCCCTGGAGGATCTCAGACACGATCTGTCATCATAAAAAAAACCAGCCCGACCTATTTAAAGTCAATATTCGAATATTACCATTAATCTGCTATATTCATAGCGCATTAATATGGTTTGATTGGATATCAGTGTCTAAGAATCAGTAGTATCCAGAATACCTTCTTGATATTTTTATTATGGATTTATATCATGGAGGCGGTCATTTCCAGTCTCAATATCAGAATAACCATAACCCGCCTGCTGACGCGGACTCGATTCAAGATTGGGGGAGTATATATGAAGAAACGCGTTTTTCAGAACTCAGCATTCTTTTTGTTCATCGCGATCCTGTCCGGTTGTCCGGCCGCACCGGAAAACGGAACATCTGGCGGCGGCGGAGGTGGTGGCGGAACTACCTACACCAGCTACTATGTGGCGACTAACGGCGTCGGTTCCGACGCCAACACGGGCCTGACCAAATCGGACCCTCTTCTATCCATTCAGAAAGCCGTGGAATTGGCCGTGGCGGCGGGCCATACGGCTGCGATTTACGTGCAGGAAGGTTATTTCACCACCAACGCCGGCCTGACAAACAGCGGGCCCGGAATCACGCTTGTCTCCAATCACAATTTCCGTTTTTACGGCGGGTGCGACACGAACTTTGATCCCCAGGCCGGCCAAACAAGCGTTCTGGACGGCAGGAACGTTCTCGATAAGGTCCTGTTCATTTACAATACCACGAATTTCCTCCTGGACGGATTTACCATCATGAGAGGGAACGCCACAATAGATACACGCGGCGGAGGGGCACTGGTATCCAATGTCCGCTATTCGCTTATTACGACTTGCCTGTTCCTATCCAACAATGCCTGGAACGGAGCGGGCTTGGACCTGCAATTCTCCACAAGCAACGTCATCAGCGGCGTTTTTACGTTCAACACCGCGGGCGGATACGGCGGAGGGGTCAGGATCTACGCAAGCAGTTACAACGCGTTCTATTCCGTCATAAGCAACAACACCGCCAACCAGGACGGCGGCGGGATAATAGTTGACGGCGGCGGCAACAGCAACCTCATTACATGTATAGTTGTCACCAACACCGCTAACAATAATGGAGGAGGCATCAGGATCAATGCGGCGAATGATACCATCATAACCGGATGCCTGATCAACCGCAATACTTCTGTTACCGGGCCGTATTCCGGAGGCGGCATCTCTTTGTCTGCTCATTATACCTATGTACTGAATTCACAGATTAACAGCAATTCGGGTTATCAAAGAGGCGCTGGCGCGGTGATAGCGGGATATTCATTGGTGTCTAATTGCGCATTCCATGGAAACAAGGTGACGGGGACCGGCTTCACAAGCATGGGCGGCGGGATCAACATCACCAGCCCCTATACAACCATTCACTCCTGCCAGATCACCGGTAACGCATCACCCGAGGACGACATCCATGGCGGCGGTATTTATATTAGTGGAAACAACTGCCAGGTTATATCCTGTAACATTTCCGGCAACGGCGCTTACAGCGGCGGCGGTATTTATATCAATTCCTCTTATAACCTGATAACAAATTGCGTGATTACCAACAACCTGGCGAACCTCCGCGGTGGCGGTATAAGCTTCATGGGTGCATATAACACAAATTATTCCGCTATTTTAAACAACCATGTCACCAACGGAGCATTCAACCCGCAAGGCGGCGGAATCTACGTTGGCGGTGATTATTGCGCCGTTTTCGGTATCATCAGCAACAATACGACCCCAACATCGGGCGGCTACGGCGGCGGTCTGAGCGCGGACGCCGAGAACCTCTGGATCCAGGCCACTTTCCTCAACAACATCGCGGAATGGGGCGGAGGTATCGACATGCGTTCGGCCAATTCGACCGTGCAGGGTGTGATTGTCAGCAACTACGCCGACCGCGGCGGGAGCGGTATCCGGCTCCGCTTCAGTCCGGCCAATTCCCATAACACCCGATTCCTGAACATCATCATGACAAACAACGATAGCGGCAATAAATGGGGAGTCCTAAGTATCGAAGGGGGGTCCACCAACCTGACGATTTCAAACTGTCTGATCGGCGGCGCCAGCGCGTCGGAATATGGCATCTGGGAAGCGTCCGATATTACCGGCCATACTCTTGCCAACAATGCTTTTCTCACCAACAGTCTGGGTCAACTCTATCTGGACTGGCCGTTGGGTAATATTGACATCACCGAAATCGACCAACTCAACAGCACCAACATCAATGGGACCAACTTCACCGGCGCGGCCGTCGCCAGCGGAAATACGGCCGTTGCGCAATAGCCGATCTGCCCGGGAAACACCAGGGAGGCAATTTCATACCGGATTGAACAGGAAAAATTCCGTCCGTTATGGTATAATTCTTGCGGTTTTCCGTAGGATAAATACGGATAAACCAAGGCGGTTATTATGCCCATGAAAAAAGCGTTCGTTGCAGTGATCATTGCGGCTGTTGCGGCCGCGGCCTTGCCGGCCTGCTCCATCAATATTTACAACTACAGGAACGAAACCGTCTCGGTCTTCGTTTCCTCCGGCGGCAGCGACGCCAATACCGGACTTTCGCGCCTGTCCCCGCTTCTCACACTTCAGACCGCCGTCAACCTGGCCAAGGCCAGCAACGCCACGGCCCTTTATCTCAGCGGCAATTTTTTTCTCACCAACACAAACGCGACATACGGCTGCGGCGTGCTTTTCGACGGAATGTCCAATCTGACGGTATCCGGCGGCTGGAACCCCAGTTTCGTTTCCCGAAGCGGCGAAAGCGTCCTGAACGGCTATTCCGTTGCGGACCACGTCCTGATGGCGCGAAACAGCGACCGCCTCACGTTCGAATACCTCGCGATCACGCTCGGTTTTACCGGCTCCAAAAACGGCGGCGGGGTCTTCCTGACCAACAGCACCTGGTGTTCCTTCAATTGCACCGTTACGAGTAACTACGCCGTTGAAGGCGGCGGGTATTATCTTTACCTGAGCGATAACAACACAATCGGCGGCATCGTGTCCAGCAACAGCGCCTATGACTTCGGTGGAGGCCTGAAACTCAAAAATTCCTTCTCCAACACCATAACAGCTTTGGTCTGCAGCAACGAAACCGCCGACAACTCATCATCCGGTGGCGGCATCAGTCTTGATTATGCCGATTACTCCATACTGGACGGTCAAATCATGGACAACTATTCAGAAGGTTACAGCGGCGGTCTGGACCTGTATGACACCCAATAT
>CAYMRH010000007.1:48327-65969 GCA_964392785.1 uncultured Brevinematales bacterium | reverse complement strand
ATGCCTTCGTCTTTTTCAGGACCAGGGAGTGGTCGAAGGGGATGTCGAAATCGCTGATGGAACCGCATTCTTCGCAGATGAAGTGGTTGTGATGGGCCGTGATGGCGTCAAAATGCTCGACGCCGTCGCCGAAATCCCGGCTGCGGATCAGACCGTCTTCCTCCAGGATCCTGATATTGCGATAAACATTTCCCAGGCCGGCCGCGGGCATCTCCTTGCGGAGCTCTTCGTGGACCCGCTGGGCCGTGGGGTGCCCCGGATCGGCCTTGATCAGTTCGTAGATCCTGTCCCGCTGGGCGCTGCGTCTCCGCTTATTAGGAATCATTCTTAATAGTAACAAAGCCGGGTCCTCCTGTCAAGGCCCGGTCGTGAAAAAAAACGTCGCCGGGGGATTGATAGAACGGCGCAGCGGAGTCACAATACCATGTGTGCATTTCGATGGAATTGATAATACGAAGGAGGCGCCAATGAAAAAAGAAATGCGAAACGGGGTGGTCGGATGGGTCGTTTTCGTTACCCTGTCAGGGTGCGCCGTGACAGCCCCTCCCGTGACACCTGGGGGTAGGCGGGGCGGTTTCAACCAATATCGGGGTGTTCGTGGCGATCACGGGGAGCGACGCGAACGTCGGAACCAACGCCGACGCTCCGCTCTTGACGATCCAGAAGGGATTTGAGACGGCCACCAATTACGGGATGGGTGTGATTTATGTCGGCGCCGGAACATACGTGACCAACAGGGGTTTGAATCCTTCCGGCAGCGGGCTTGTGATCGGTTCGACAAATCTTTATTTCAGCGGCGGGTGGGACAACGGCTTCATCAGCCGGACCGGGGTCAGCGAACTCGACGGCCAGGGGGCCCTTCTGCACGTGGTCGTGTTCCAGGCGACGACCAACGTCGCGTTCGACGGGTTCGTGATCCGGGGCGGGAAGGCCGACACGTCCGGCACCTATAACGACTTCGGAGGGGGAATGATCCTGCACCAGCCCGTCCTCTGTCTGGTGACGAACGTGACGGTCAGCAATAACGTTTCCTACAACACGGGCGGAGGCGTCTTCGTCCGGCAGGGGATGTCGAATTTCATCAGCGGTCATTTCACCGGTAACGTCAGTCTGAACGGCGGGGGTGTGGGCGTACATAATTCGCTCTTTCTGGCGCTGAACGTGATCGTGACTTCCAACCAGGCCGGTCGAGCCGGAGGGTTGTATCTGGAAGAGGGGGCCGGGATCCGTCTGGACGGGGTCGTCGTCGGCAACAATTCCACGAACAGCGCGGGAGGAATTTACCTCGGTTTTTCCCGGGACTATGTCGTCAACGCGCTGATTTTGAGCAATACCGCCGGCAACAGCGGCGGCGGCATCTTTCTGGATTACAGTTCCAACATCGTCCTGTCGGGTGATTTTCGTGATAACTATTCCGGGTCTGACGGCGGCGGTTTGTACTTCTTCTCGTCCCAGTCCAATACCGTTACCGGAATTGTCTCCGGGAATTACGCCCAGAACGGCGGAGGATTGCATCTGTATTACGGGAGTTCCAACAATGTGATCGGCGGGCCGGTCTTCAACAACTCCGTGAACTGGTACGGCGCCGGGTTCTATTTCCAGCACAGCGGATACAACACGGTGACCGGAGCGGTGTCGGGAAATTCCGGAATGGCCGGCGGCGGTTTGTACTATACCACGTCCCATTTCAACCGGATCTACGGAACGATCGCCAGCAACACGGCCAGCGCCAGCGGCGGCGGTCATTATTTTCATGCCAGCCATTACAATGTCATCAGCAATATCCTTTATAATTATTCGCCGAATTGCGGTGGCTGTGTTTTTAACGATTCCAGTTCCAACACGAACATCGGGACCATCAGTTACAACAGCAACTGGAGTGTGGCGACGAACGCGGGATCAGTGGATAATTATTTCAACCAGATCCTGAACAACGATCCGGGCGACGGGATCACCAACCTCTGAGCGCAAGAAGCGAAAAAAGCGCGGCCTGAATGGGCCGCGCTTTTTATTTTGTTTTAAGATATATTCGCTATTCAATGAAGTCCATCAGTTCCCTCACGCGCTTCGGGTTGCGCAGTTTCCTCAGCGCCTTGGCCTCAATCTGGCGGATGCGTTCGCGCGTCACCTGGAACAGATAGCCCACTTCTTCCAAAGTATGGGAATAGCCGTCCTCCAGGCCGAACCGCATGCGCAGCACTTTCTGCTCGCGCATGGGCAACTGGTCGATGATCTCGGAGAGTTTTTCCCTCAGCATGTTGTTCATGGTGGAATTCAGCGGGCTGGAGGCCTTCACGTCTTCGATAAAGTCGCCCAGCGCGGAATCTTCATCGCGGCCCACGGGGGTTTCCAGCGACACGGGGTCGTTGGCCACGCTCTTGATGTTCTTCACCTTGGACACGCCCCAGCTCACGCGCGTGGAGATTTCTTCCACGCTCGGCAGCCGGCCCAGGTCCTGGGTCAGGTCCATTTCGGCCTTCTTCACCTTGTTGATCTGCTCGATCATGTGGATGGGCACGCGGATGGTGCGGGACTGCTCGGAAATGGAGCGGGTGATGGCCTGGCGGATCCACCAGGTGGCGTAGGTGGAAAACTTGTATCCCTTGCGGTATTCGAATTTTTCCACCGCGCGGATCAGGCCGATGTTCCCCTCCTGGATCAGGTCGAACAGGTGCACGCCGCGGTTGATGTAGCGCTTGCCGATGGACACGACCAGCCGCAGGTTGGCCTGCACGAGCTCCTTCTTGCGTTCCTCCACGATCAGTTTTCCTTCCTTGATTTCCTGGGACCAATGGAGGATCTCGCGGGAACTCGCCTTGGTGTAGTTCTCGATCTCGCCCACCCGCTCTTCCTTGGCCTTGATGGTCTCGATCAGGTTGCGCAGGTTGTCGTTTTTCGGGTTCTGCGTGTAGAGGGAATAGATTTCGGAAATGGTGAGACCGTTCATGGACTCGACCTTCCGGAAGTAGTCCTGGATGTGGTCCAGTTCGTCCGCGATGTTCACGAGCTTTTCCGCGGCGTTCAGGAGGATCTTCTGGTTGATGTCGATGGTCTTGATGTCCTCCACGAACTGGCGGCGCATCTTGCGGATTTCCTCCTTCAGGTCCGCGCGGCGTTCCTCGCTGCGGGCGCGGCGCCAGGAGGTTTCGATCCGTTCCATTTCTTCGTAGAAGTCGCGCAGAGTGCCCGCTACCTTGGAAATGACCTTCATGCGCTCCTTGCGTTCCTTGGCGGTGATGTTGTAAATCTTGGGCAGGTTGAAGAAATTGTAGAGCTTGCCCTTGCCGCGCAGGATCTCCTCGATGATGTCGTTGATCTCGGGAATGAGGAACCCCGCGTCGAACACGGAGCTGTTGATCTTGAGCTGGCCTTCCTCGATCTTTTTCGCGATCTCGATTTCCTGGGGCTGGGTGAGGAGGGGGATTTTCCCGATCTTTTTCAGGTAGATCCGCAGCGGGTTGTCGGACTGTTCGTCCTCGCTCTCGATGATGATGGAATCGATGTCGTCGTAGGAGTCGTCTATCAGCTCGTCGAATTCCTCGAGAAAGGCGTCCGCGATGTTGACCTCGTTTTCCTCCAGAAGACGCAGGACGTTGTCGATCCCTTCGGGCGAGGAAATGACGGCCTCGGGGAGCCGCTCCAGGATCTCGTCGTAGGTGAGCATCCCCTTTTCCTTGCCGAACTTGATCAGTTTGTTGACATCCTCGTTTTCGAGCAACTCGTCGTACATGGGTGTGCGTCCTCCGCTTTTATTCATGTGCTGCCGTCCTTTCAATAGACTTCAAAGCCCTTGAAGAGCTTTTCCGTTTCCGCCGCCGCCGCGACCAGGTCCTGTTTTTCCTTCATGAGGCGCTTGACCGAATCGAAATCCGCGCGTGTTTCGGACTGGGCGATATCCCGCGCGTTACGGCCCATCTGCTTCTTAATATACGAAAGTTTCAGCCGGTAGGCCAGCTCCCGGACCAGTTCGGGCCGCTGCAGTTCCTCTTTCTGCGCGTATTCGGACACCACCGCGAGCACTTCGGGCGCCCCCAGATTCTCCAGCGCGTTCACGATGTCTTTCGTGGACCGTCCCGGGGCGGAGCGCACGTGTTCGTAAACGGACCTGATCGCCGGGCTTTCCAGCATGTCCGTGTCCAGGATTTTCCCGGCCTCTTCCGCGAGTTCCGGGAACAGGACCAGAAGGCCCGCGAAGATCGTTTCGGTCCGGCCGGCCTCGGAGCGGGTCGCGTCCTTTTCCCGGATGGCCCTTCCAAAGTCCTTCGCGTTGGCCAGGAAGCTCTGGTATTCGGACAGAACGACCGCGTAA
Source organism: uncultured Brevinematales bacterium (assembly GCA_964392785.1). GTDB lineage: Bacteria > Spirochaetota > Brevinematia > Brevinematales > JAOACQ01 > CAYMRH01. The sequence goes on along the minus strand of CAYMRH010000007.1, from coordinate 61,660 downwards.
TCCTCCTTCACGAACGACGCGGTGGTCTTGAGGGCCTCTTCGCGCGCCACGGGGCTTTTCAGGCGCGAAAGATAGGGGAAAACCTGCGCCAGGAATTTCACCTTCTGCGTTTTGGGGTCCACGGAACGCGAGAAAAAACGCAGTTTGAATTCCACGGGGCGGAGTTTTTTCTGTTCCAGGTACTCCAAAAACCCGCCGGCCCCCTTGTCCATCACGAAATCGAACGGGTCCTGTTTCTGAGGCAGGATCACCGCCCACTGTGTCAGGCCGCTTTCCGAAGCCGCCAGGTCTATGGCCCGGTTGGCCGCGGCGATTCCCGCGCCGTCGCCGTCGAAAACGAAAAAAACCGTATCCGCGTATCGGCGGAGCAGGGCGAGCTGTTCCGCGGTAAAACTGGTGCCCAGAGGCGCCACGGCGTTTTTCACCCCGTTCTGGTGCAGCGCGATCACGTCCATGTATCCTTCCGCCAGGACGCACCTTTTCTCCCGCACGATCTCGTCCTTCGCGAGATGGAGGGAAAAGAGCAGGGTCCCTTTCCGGAACAGGCGGTTTTCGGACGTGTTGATGTACTTGGCCGCGTCTTTCGCGTCCGTCAGGATCCGGCCGCCGAAACCCACCGTGTTGGCGTCCCGGTCAAAGATCGGAAAAATGAGCCGGTCCTTGAAACGGTCGTACGGCCCGTTCTTTCCCTCGATGGCCAGACCCGCGTTGACGGCGTCCTGATCGGTAAAACCTTTCTCCTTTAAATACGCCAGGAGCCCCGTCCAGGAAACACCGCCGAAACCCAGCCGGTAGGTCTTGACCGTCTCCAGTGTGAGTTTGCGGTTCTTGAGATATTCCCGGGCCGGCGCGGCGGGTTCATCCGTCAGCAGGCTCTTGTGATAAAAAAGCATGGCTTCCCGGTTTATTGCCAGAAGGGTTTCCTTTTCCTTTGAGCTATAACCGTCGGAAGGAGAATTCGCGAAACGGGACAGGTCCACGCCGGCCATTTTTGCCAGGTCCTGAACGGCCTCCAGAAACGTGAGTTTCTGGTATTCCATCAGGAATTTGAGCGTGTTGCCTGATGCGCCGCAGCCAAAGCAATGGTAGAGTCCCTTGTCTTCACTGATCGAAAAAGAGGGGGTTTTTTCCTTATGGAAAGGACAAAGCGCAAGATGGTTTTTCCCGCTCTTTCTGATTTCCGTGAACCTGCCGACCACGTCGACAATGGACACTTTGTTCAGAATATCATCAATGACGTTCTGGGGTATCACTTTTTATTTATCCCCCGGCCCCCTGATCGGGTCTTTGCACCCGAAGAAGCCATTGTTTAATAAAATGGCATGAAATCAAGCGTCTTTTTCATCCCTTTTCACGCGCAAAATCGAATAACCCGCCCAAAGGTCAAGATCAGTAATTTGTTGCAGAACAGATAATTAAGAGGGCATCTGAAAAAGTGTATATATATACAGAAAAAAGCGGATAATTCCTAAAAAAGATGTGAACTATTTCTGGTTCCGGGATTATGACGTTTCCAGCCGCTTCTCAAGAACCGGAATGCCTGACGGATGGTCAGGCTGATCCCCGGGATATCGCCGTAAGATCGATATTCAGGACAAAATTAAACATGAAACAAAGACAATGCCTTGCCGTTCTGAATGACCGATCTGAGGATAATTTTCGGTTGATGCATGACGGCGCTGCGCACGTCCAACCCTGTCATACCGGCTATTATGTCCTGTATTCTGGCCCCGCCGTCGGTTTGGAAATAGGTAACTGTCAAAATGCCGTTTTCAATACTCCAATCCCTCAGAAATTCGTTTAAATTGATCGTTTTTTCCCCGCTTTTTGTCGCTTTTTTGTAATTTTCAGCCTCTTTCAAGCGCATTTTAACGGTTTCCGCGGCTAAACCGCATTGAATCTGAAAGGTAGTGTCGTGAGCCTTGGCAGTTTTGGAGAGCTTTCTGCGGGGCATTTTCCAGCATTTGGCTTCAAGGATCCTGATGCCTTCGGGCAGCGATCGGTTCAGGAGTTTGCGAAATTTCCGTCCGCTCATGCGGCGGGCCAGGTCAATCTCCGCCGTTTCATAGACGCTTTCAAATCCGATCGGCAAAGCCCAGCCCATTTCAACGCGTATGTGAGGGTTGAAACCCCGGGTGAATACGGCGGGGATCCCCGCCCGGATCATGGCCCGGGACAGGGCTTCCTCCAGGTCGATCGGGTTGATGTATTTCGCGGCTGCGGTTTTGGTGTAGACAAAACGCGTCACGTATCCGGGAAGAACGCCTACGCGCAGGTTTTTAAGAAAAGACCGGCTGATCCGGATTTTTCCTCCTTTCATTCTTTTTGCCAACAGCGGACGGGTTTCGTCAAAATCGCAGTTGCCGCATTGATTCGCGCAGGCGTTCAGGGAGGAGCTGCAGTCCGGCGTGGGTTTTCCCAGCGCCGAACGCGCCCGCTCGCCGGCCAGATAATCCGCGTCCGCCCCGGTCATGATCGTGCCCCAGGGAAGCGGGCCTGTTGGGGAGCGAGCTTCCAGGAATTTTTCAGGACGAATGCCGCATTCCGCGAATGCCTCGTCCCACAAGGCGGTATCCAGCCGGTCGTTCCAGCCGTCAAAGCGCGCGCCTTTACGGAACGCGGCCGCAACGGCGGGCGCGAGAGAACGGTCTCCCCGGGAGAAAACGCCTTCCAGGCGGCTCAGTTCCGGGCTGTTGAAACGGATGTTTACGCGGCGAAAGCGCTTCAATCGCGCCAGGATGTCCGCGAACGCCGTTTTGGATTCATGGTAAGGAAGCTGCGCTTCCCGTTCGTAGGGCGTGTGCGGTTTCGGGATGAACACGGCTATGCTGGCGGTCACGGCCATGCCGCGGAATTCCGCGGTGATCTTTTCGCAAAGGCCCGCGATGCCTTCAATTTCCTCCCGCAGGGTTGTGTCCGGCAGTCCCACCATAAAGTAGAGTTTCAGGCTTTTCCATCCCAGATCGCGGGCAATCCGCGCGACCCGGAAGAGCTCCTCCTCCGTGACGTTTTTATTGATGACGGCGCGGATCGCGTCTGTCCCGCCTTCCACGGCGAATGTGAGGCCGCTCTTGCGCACTTCGCGCACCTTTTTCGCCAGATCCAGCGTGAACGAATCCAGGCGCAGGCTGGGAAGAGAAAACGACACGCCGTGCGGCGCGAACTGGCGGTCCAGCGCGCCGATGAGTTCCGGGAGCGCGGAGTAGTCGCTGATGGACAGCGAGATGAGGGACATTTCGTGATAGCCCGTGGCCCGGACGGCCTCCCGCGCGATTTTTAAAACAGAAGCGGCGCTTCTCTCCCGCACGGGCCGGTAGGTCATGCCCGCCTGGCAGAACCGGCACCCGCGGGTGCATCCGCGCGCGGCTTCCACCACCGCGCGGTCCTGAACGGCCTGAATGTTGGGCAGGATCTGCCGGACGGCGAACGGCGCTTTTTCCATATCGCACACCACGGCGCGTTTCACCGGTTTGCCCGACGGAACAATCCCGTTTGCCGTTTGCGTTTCGGAATAGAGGGCGGGAACATAAACGCCCGGAAGTCCGGCCAGCTTTTTTAAAATCTCCGCGCGGTTGCTCCCGGCGCGCCGCATTTTTCCGATCCATCGGACCAGCGGTACGATCACGTCCTCGCCGTCTCCCACCACCACGGCGTCCAGAAACGGAGCGACGGGCTCGGGGTTCACCGCCGCGGGCCCGCCGGCGATCACGACCGGGTGGGCGGCGGCGCGGTCCTTCGCGTAGAGCGGAATCCCGGACAGATCGAGCATGTTCAGGAAATTGGTGTAGAGCAGTTCGTACTGGAAGGAAAAACCCAAAACGTCAAAAGATCCGAGAGGGGTTTTGGATTCCAACCCGTAAAGCGGAACGCCCTTCTCGCGCAGGAGTTTTTCCATGTCCGGCCAGGGCGCGTAGGCGCGTTCGCAGACAATGTCGCGCTCGCGGTTGGCGATGTCGTAGAGGATTTTCAGGCCGATGTTGGAGATCCCGATCTCGTAGGCGTCGGGGTAGATGAGCGCGACGGACGTTTTCCCGTCATGGGATTTCACGGTGGAATTGAATTCTCCGCCGGTGTATCGGGCGGGTTTTTCCACAAAAGGCAGGATCTCGCGTTCGATGAGCGGCCACATAGGAGGTTATTATAGTAGAGAAGTTGTCAGTTGTCAGTTATTAGTTATCAGTTACAAGTTGTCAGTTGTCAGTTGAAAAGTTTACTTAAAACCATAAGATGCTGGCAACTGGGAACTGAAAACTGGCCGCTATACCAGCTCAACTTCCTGACAGACAAAGCTTTCATGTCCCGGATAGCGCAGGCGGTCGCGGGCCATTTCCTCGGGGTAGGTGAAGTACTGAACTTCGGACTCGGAGCAGATTTTGCCGTCGGCGTCGAATATACGGCATTCCACGACGGCAATGTTCTTTCTCATCTCTTTCAGGGAGGCCTTGACGATAATGGAGCCCTGGTCCGTCCGGACGGGATGTTTATAGCGGACCTGGAGGCCGGACGTGACGCCGGCGGTCTTGCATTTCACGAATACCAGCCAGCTGGCGATCTCGTCCATGAGCGTGGCCTGGATGCCGCCGTGCAGATAACAGCCGTAACCCTGGAAACAGTCGCGGGGGTCCCAGATGGACACGACTTCGTCCCCGTCCTCCATGAACTCCATGCGCAGACCCGAAGGATTGGACGGTGAACACCCGAAACAGTTGTAACCCTTGATATCCACAAACGGGTTGTTGATTTTTTTCATGTCGGAAACTCCCGGTATTTTTCATTGGAGGCACGATGATGACGCATATTATAAACCGATCCATGACCTCTGTCAAACAAATCGGTTTCTATCTTGATAATCAATCTGAATTTATGAAAATATTATGATTTTCATAATTATACCGAAAATCTATAAAGCGGGAGGGAAGCCATGAAAGCGAAGGAATTCCTGATGAAGCTCGCCGGGAAAGACAAAAGCAGAAACGAACGGGCCGAACTGGACCGCATGCTGGGCGAAGTGAGCGTGCGGATAGCCGAAATCCAGAAAAAGATCGACCAGATCTCGGCAGACGACGATTTCGCGAAATACCTGTCGCTGGACGAGCTGCGGATCGTCCTGATCCGGCTGAAGCAGGTTGTCCACAGGGTTTCGGGCGGGGAAGAGGAAGTCCGGAGGGAATTCGAGAAAATCCGGTCCGTCTGGTGATGATGACCGGGAAACACCCGGCGGGGTTATTCCGTAAAAATTATTGGAAACCTTAATCTTTTTTTGAATTGACCGAAAATTAGATGAAGTCCCATAGCGGGGTGACGCATGATCGAAAAGTCCAACGCGCCTGTTCTGCATGAAAATACGGGGTTAGCGGACCGGTCCGCGGGCGTTTTGTCGGGGCGCCGACGTCAGAAGGACGCGTCGGCAGAAACGCAATCGCGCGAAACCCGGTTCCAGGACGTATTGAAACAGGTGACCGGCCGCGATCAGGATCATGACCGCGATATCCGGCGCTCCGTCAGTACCGAAAAGGATATCCGCGACCGGATGAGTTCCATCGAAAAGAAACTGGAGAAACTGTCCGCTTCAGAATCGCATGCGGACCGAAGTCAGCTCCAGGCCGTCCGCGAAACGCTGGAGGCGGTCAGGCAGTATCTGGAACGCGCCGGCGGCGCGGAAAAGGGGCCTGTGACCGCGCGCATCGAATTCGGCAATACCGGAATGGATTTTTCCTTCTTCCTGAACAACCTCCTGGGCATGGTCGAGGACCTGATGAACCGGGGAAAAATGTCCGAATTGGGAACGCTGTTGGGATACATCAACCAGAAACTGGACGAAACAGGCGCCCTGCTGGACGCGCTGACCGGAGTCCCCTCAAAAACAAACGGTCAGGAACGGACGGCCGACGGTTCGCCGGGCAAAGTGAAGATCGTCGATCTCCGCGGTCCGGGCGAATTCGATCCCGAGTCGGGGGCGAACTCCGGACTGAAAACGTCCGGAATCCGGAATGAAAAAACGGACGCGGCCGATTCCGCAAAACCGGCGGCCGGAAACCAGGAACTGCCGGATTCGGCGAACCTGAAAAAAATCGGGGAGCAGACCCCGGAAGCGGGCCGGGTCCGAGACCTGGCCAACACCCTTTCCCTTTTCAACAAGACCGAATCTTTCCAGCAGTCCGTGCGCACGCAGTCCGCGGGCATGGCCGCCACGGTCAGCCGGTCCCAGCTGGACGCGCTGTTCCAGAACATCGCCGGCAGGATGTCCATGACCCTGCGGGACGGTTCGAGCGAATTCAAGATGTCCCTCACCCCGCCGGAACTGGGTTTTATGAGGATGAAATTCACCCTGGAAGACGGTCAGTTGGCGGGGAAAATCGTGGTGTCCACGCCGGAAGCCAAGGCCCTCTTCGACCAGAACCAGGGCGAGCTTCAGCGGGCCCTCCAGCAGGCTGGCATTACGCTCGGCCAGATGGACGTGGCCTACAGCCAGGACGGATCGGGTTCCGACACGGCCGGGACAGCGGACAGCTCGATCGTCGGTTCGCTTTTCCTGGGAGAAAGCATGGACGCGATCCCGACGGACGACGGGGAGCCCGCGCGCCATTTCCTGTACGACAGCCGCATTAATTTTATCGCATAACGGAGGAAGCCATGACCATCAATACCGATCTCTCTCCCCAGGAAATGCTCCAGCTGAACACCAAGGTGGACGGCTTCAATAAAAAACTCCGCGCGGAGAACCAGGGGTCCAAAAATTCTCTGGACGAAGCGGATTTCATGAAACTGCTCGTGACCCAGCTCAAGACCCAGGACCCGACAAAACCGCTGGACGACAAGCAGTTCATCGGACAGATGGCGCAGTTTACCTCCCTCAAGCAGATGAACAACCTCACCGAGGGATTCAGGACCCTGGCGAAAGAATTCGCGTTCACCAAGGCCGTCAACCTGGTCGGAAAGGAAATCGCCTGGACCGACGAAACCGGGCGGGAATTGTCCGGCGTGGTGGACAGCATCCGCGTCAAGAGCGGGGAAACCTTCCTGAACGCGCAGGGCATGGAACTGCGTCTGGACCAGGTCCGGGAAGTCCGGGATATCCGGGCGGCCGGAACGCCCGTTGCGGAACCGTCCATTCCGCTCAAATACCAGAAGCCGGCGGAAGTGGCCCCCGTCGGGGCGGAAGAATTCATTCTGCCCGAACCGGCCGCGGCCCAATAGCGTGATGATCGAGAAGACGAGGAGATAAGCCTATGATGAGATCTCTTTTTTCCGCGGTCTCCGGACTGCAGAACCACCAGACCCGGATGGACGTGATCGGCAACAACGTGTCCAACGTCAACACAACCGGTTTCAAAAAGGGGCGTGTCACGTTTCAGGACATCCTGTCACAGACCCTGACCGGTGCGGCCAAACCCACCGACGAACGCGGCGGCCTGAATCCCAAGCAGGTGGGGTTGGGCATGACCGTGGCGTCCATCGATACGCTCATGCACCAGGGCAGCGTACAGACCACCGGCAAGAACACCGACCTGGCGCTCACCGGGGAAGGATTTTTTGTCATGAATCTGGGCGAACGCACATTCTACACCCGGAACGGTAATTTCCTCATAGACCGGGACGGTCTTCTTGTCAACGCGAACGGCCTAAAAGTCCAGGGCTGGAACGCCGTGACGCTCCAGAACGGGGACCGGATCATCAACACGGCCGCGCCCCTGGACGACGTGAAGATCCCGCTCATGGAAAAACTGGAAGCCCGCGAGACCACCATGGTCCGCGTCAAGTCGAACCTCAATCTGGACACACCCGTCCTGGGCCCGAACCCGACCCAGGACGAGCTGATCCGGAACACCCATTCCTCTTCCATTGACGTGGTGGACCGCTACGGCACGAAGAGGCGGATGGTCCTGAATTTCCAGAAACTGGACGTGAACCAGTGGCGGATGACCGGGACCATTGACGGGATCGAGAACGCGACAGTCCGGCTGAACGTGGGCGGAGCGAAAGTGGACACCAATAACGAACTGCTCATGAATTTCAACACGAACGGGACCATCGCGTCCATCCGGGAATCGGCCGGAGCGAACCCCCAGGAAACCAATCAGGGCCAGATGATCGCGACGGTGGTCTACACGCTGCCGGACGGCGAAACGCGCTCTTTCAATATCGATCTGGGCGCGGCCGGGCAGGTCAGGGACTCCGTGACGCAGTTCTCGTCGCCCACGTCCACGCGGGCGTATTACCAGGACGGTTACGAAATGAGCTACCTGGAGGGCTTCAAGATTGACGACTCCGGGACCGTGACGGGTTCGTATTCCAACGGCGAACGCCGGATCCTGGGCCAGGTGGCCATAGCGGCGTTCGTGAACCCGATGGGTCTCGTGAAGGAAGGCGAAACGCTCTTCACGGAATCGAACAACTCCGGCATGCCGAATATCGGCGCGGCGGGGGAACAGGGACGCGGCAAGGTTTACGCCGGCGCCCTGGAAATGTCCAACGTGGACCTGTCCGAGACTTTCACGGACATGATCGTGACGGAACGCGGTTTCCAGGCCAATTCCCGCGTGATCACCACATCGGACGACATGCTTCGGGAAATCCTGAGCCTGAAACGTTAATGACGGGCGTGACGGCAAACGGGCTCGGCGGAGGGCGGCATGATTGAAGTCACCCGGATCAACGGCACGAAAATCTCGATCAACCCCTTCCTGATCGAGTACCTGGAAGAGACACCGGACACGGTGATTCTCTTCAACTCGGGTCACAAAATGGTGGTCAAGGAAAAAAAGGCCGTCATCCAGGAGATGATCCTGGAGTTCATCGGCGGGGCGATCCGGAGGGGCGTCCAGCCGGCGCCGTGAACCCGGCGCGGCAATAACAGCGTGGAAATGAAAACGATGAAACAGGCGTTTTTTACGAATCGCCTTTAAAAGAGGGTGGGGTATGGAAAGAGCGACAATCATAGGTATCGTGGCCGGTACGTTTCTCTGGCTCTTTGGGGCGTGGCTGAACACCGGGGACATCAGTATTTATTTCGACCTGCCGTCGGTGTTCATCACCTTCGGCGGATCCATCATGTCTCTTTTTGTCTCCGCTCCCTGGAAACGGCTGGGCATGATGCGGACCCTGTTCAAGCTGGGGTTCACCGAGAAAACGGTGGACGTATCCGCCATTGTCGAGACGCTCGTGACGTTCGCCGAGAAAGCCCGCCGCGAGGGCGTGCTGTCCCTGGAAGACGACGTGGCCGAGATTCCCGACCCCTTCCTCCAGAAAGCCATCCAGCTGGTGGTGGACGGAACGGACCCCGAAATCGTGAAAAACATCATGTTCACGGAAATCGACCAGATGGAAAACCGGCACGGCCAGGCCAGAAAAATGATCGACGACTGGGCGTACTACGCTCCTTCGTGGGGTATGATCGGCACGCTGATCGGCCTCATCGCCATGCTGCGGAACATGAGCGACACCTCCAGCATCGGCCGCAACATGGCCACCGCGCTCATCACGACCCTGTACGGCGCCATCCTGGCCAACCATATCCTCCTGCCCATTTCGGCCAAGCTGGAACTCTGGAACAAATACGACGTGATCACCAAGGAAATCATCATTGAAGGCGTCCTTTCGATCCAGGCCGGAGACAACCCGGCCATCCTGCGCGAAAAGCTGAACAGCTTCATTGCGCCGACCCTGCGCCCGAAGGCGGAAGGGTCCGAATCGCCCGGGTCGGCGAAATAACGCTTTGACAGGCGGGACAAGATGATCAGAACGAAAAAATGCCCGGGTAAAGGTTACGGGACTCCCGCGTGGATGACCACATGGGGGGACATGAACAGCCTTCTGCTCACCTTCTTCATCATGCTGATCGCGAGAATGAGCACCAACACCGGGAAAAGCGACATCGCGCTGATCCTGTCCTCGTTTACGGGCGCGCTCGGGATCATGGAGGGCGGCAATACGCTCTCCAAGGGCCAGCTGACCGAGGCCGGAAACACCATCGAATCACTGCCGTCCCGCGAGGTGGGCAACAAGCTGTCCCGCGCGGTGCAGGAGATTTCCCAGCTGTTCAAACCGGAACTCAAGTCCCGCAAGGTCCGGATCGACGAAACCCAGAAGGGGTACAAGATCACCCTGTCCAGCGACATCTTTTTCCGCCCCGGCAGCGCGGAAATCGATTTTGAGGAAGGGCATTCCACGCTGAAAAAGATCGGGGACGCGCTGAAACAGATTCCGGAAAACGCGAAAATCGAAGTGATCGGCCATACCGACAGCAGCCGGATCCCCAAGGAATCCTCGCTGGCAAAATTTTATCCGTCCAACTGGGAGCTGTCGGCCGCGAGGTCCAGTTCCGTGGTCCGGACATTGGTGGACCACGGCGTGTCTCCCCAGAGAATGTACGTGGAAGGCCGCGGGGAATACGATCCGCTCGAATCGAACGACACTCCCGAGGGCAGGGCGTTCAACCGTAGGATCGACATCTACATATCCGCGATTCAGTAGCGCGGTCATTCCTGCGGTCTGACCGTCGGTCCGGACAAGACCATTCCCCGAAAAGCCGTTGATTTTTTTCATTTTTTTCTGTAAGATAACCGCGCTTAAAAAATTAATAACCGGACCGGGCAATGAGAAAACTGCTTTTCGTCTTCGCCATTCTGGCCGCCGCGATTCCTGATCCGCCCATTTTCTGCGGGTCGCCCGCCGTACGCGATCCCGAGGACATCGTCCGGGAATGGACGGGGGAAGATTCGGAAACCGCGGAATACTTTTACAATCTTCTGGTTTATCCCGTGAATTTCGCCACCGCAACGGAGCGGGACCTGGAGCGTTTTCCCGTCCTGAGCCGCCGGGACATCCGGCGGATCCTGGATTACCGTGAGACACGGCCGTTTGGCAGTCTCCTGGAACTGACCAACGCGGGCCTGGACGGGGGTGTTCTCGGGGACCTGGCGCCGTTCGCGTTTGTCCGGCGGGACGATTCGCTCAGGCTCCGCCTCAGGACCGCCGCGGGGTTTTTCAGGAGTGAAAAGCGGGACCTCTCCAACCGGATCACGAACCGGTTTTCGGAAGCACAGGGAATGATCAGCCGGGCGCGGCTGGAAGCGGGCGGACTTTCCGCGGGTTACGTTTTCCGCTGGCACACCAATCAGGCGTCCTGGCCGCCGGCCTCTGAGTTTATGTCGAACGCCCGTTATTGCGTCCGGTACGACGGCGGCGCTGTCGGCGTTTGGGCGGGTCATTTCCGGGCGGAGTTCGGGCAGGGGCTGCTGTTCGGTCCGCCCCTGTCGTTTTCCGTGCAGCGGATAGACCGCGAGCCCGTGCGGGTCGTCGCGTCCGGCGTTTCGCCGTACACGTCTCTTTCTGAGGACCCGGACGGTGACGGAAAAAGGGATTTCTTTTCCGGTTTCGCGGCCCGTCTGAAATTCCCGGACCCGGACATCCTGCGCCCGCAGGTCACGCTTTTCGCATCGGAGAATCCCGACGGCTACGACACGGCCTTGAACCTGGAAGCGGGGAATCGGGACAGCCGGGCGCTGGCAGGTGCGACGGTCTGGAGCCGTGCCGTGAGCGGAGAGGGACGCGCGACCGAGACCGCGTTCAGCGGTTACGGCGAATGGGCCCCGTTCGAGCCGTTTCTCCTGTTCGGGGAATACGCCTGGTCGCGCGGTCAGGCGTTTCGCGCGGGAAGTCTTGTTTCTGTCGGGTTCTGGAAAATTTCGGCCCTGGCTTACCGGGCGGAAAGCAATTTCACCGCTCCCCACGGATCGCCGTTCCTGCACGGGTCCAGGAACACGCTGGGATATTTTCTGGGCGTTTCGGCCGGATCGGCTTCTCTGGGCGCGGACGCTTGGGCGGATCTTTCGGGACAGCCGCTGGAATTCCGTCCCGCGCAGAGATACCAGGCGCGTTTCTACGGCGCCTGGAAAACCGGATGGGATTTTCTCTCGGGAGTATCCGCCGCGATTTCATCCAAATACTCCTGCACCGACCCGGATGTCACGCTCCGTAGCGGAGCGACCCTCAGGATCGGGTTTCTGGGTGAGGCGCTTCGGCTGGACGGGAAGTGGAGAAACCTGCTTCATATGACACGGAGGGAAATGGGTAATCTGTATTCGTTAGCCCTGCGCGTCGCGCCGGAGCGGTCTTACCGCCTGTCGGTCCGCTGGACGTATTACCGGTCCGCCGGATACCACAGCGCCCTGTATCTTTCGGCCGAAACGGCGGATCCGTCCGAATTCTCGCTGCCCGCATACTACGGTGTGGGGTACGCTCTGGACCTGGTCCTGAAATGGGTCGTGAATGACGGCCTGTCCTTTTCGGCGCGTTACGGTCAGGATGACCGGGAACTGGAGTACAGGACGGCGGTTTTGGAACGCTCGGTTTCGGCCTACCTGACGGCGCTTCTCTGACGGCGTCTGTCGGCGTAAATGAATCGGCCCGGTCTTTGCGTGAAATCGGCCCTGATTTTAAAATAAATCCGGCTGGAGGGCGGCCGGCTTTCCGGGATGATCCTGACGCCGCCGATATGAATCCGGCGCCTGCACACGGATGCCGTATTTTAAAAATCCGGTCCATGGCGGGTTTCCAGACCCCGGTTCCCGTGTCATTGAATGTCTGGAAGCGCCTGTCATTGGGTGCGGAAAAAGACCGATAATCAATTGAAGGGAGGGGACATGAAAATCGCGTTTTCCGCCGTTCTGACGGCCTTGATGTTTTCCTCCTTGTGGTCGCAAACCGCGTTGACCGGGAGGCGGGAGCAAAAGACGGACTACGTCCGCCCGGACAAGCATTCCCACGAGTTGCTAGAAAGAATTCCCGATTACAACAGCGTCATCAACTGGACCCTGGGCGAAGTCGAAACGGAAGTCCGAGCGCCCGTCGGGCGTATCCTTCCCGACCTGGGAAAAACCTTCAGCGACAACAACGCCCGCATCCGGGACGAACTCCGTCAGAACCTGATCAAGGCGATGGGTTACGTCCGCATATCGGACATTTTTCTTCTCAAAGAGTATTATTCCATGAAAAGCGACGTCCGTTACGAAATCATCTCCCACGCCGACAGGGCGTTTTATTACCCCACCGTGCAGTCGGACCGCCATTTTCTGGGCCGGGTCAAGCTGTCCCTGTTCGGGAAAGACGGGATTGCCCGGATCTTTTTCCGCGATATTGAACGGCAGAGGACGACCAAGTACCTGGACCCGAAAACCCCCGATCGCGATTATTTCGACGGCCTGATCATTGACACCATCACGCACCCCGACTTCCGGCCCAGCATCCTGATGAGGATATTCGACCAGGACGGGACGCTGCTGTACGGTCCCGAAACGGTGGACAAGGACGCCCTCGAGAATCTGGGCGTCTG
>CAYMRH010000007.1:12815-48317 GCA_964392785.1 uncultured Brevinematales bacterium | reverse complement strand
ACGGCCACGCTCCTGCACGCGTTCAATTCGCCGCGCAGCGGGAACAGCGTGTTCTACACCATTCCCTACGAAATGCGCGGCCGCATGAAAACGGAATTCATACTGAAAAATTCCGAAGCCGCCCGGCTTTTCCAGAACCCGAAAACGATCCGCTCACTCAACCGGTCCCGCGTGGTTGTCGTCAAACCGGTCCCCTGATCCGAACATGCTGTATGTGCGATTGAACCGGCCTTTGTCCTCCGGGAACGCCCGGGACGAACGTGTCGAAATCCCGCTGCCCGCGCCGCTGGACCTGCGTGCCGGAGAAAAATGCGCGGTGTTTTCAACCGGGGCTGTTTCGCTTGTCCGGATTGTCGCCGCCGACAGGGCTGCGGTTTCGGCGCAGCGCCTGGAGGATTTCCCGGCGGGGCCGGCCGTCGAGCGGGCGCTCTTCCGCCGGAAACCGTTTTTCTTCCATCCGGAAAAGTTTTACGACAGGATCCGCGCGCTCTGCGCGGCGCTGGCCCGCGCGCCCGAATTCGTGCATTGGAAGGAAAAGACCGGGAAATACCTGAGGTGTGTGGCCGCCGGCGGAGAATCTCCGTCCTTTCGCGAAGGGTATCTGGACTGGGACGCCTGGGAAAAGGCGCGGGCGGAACTGGAACGCCTCCGCAGGGAAACGAACGAGGCGGTCAGGACGGGCAACCGGGAAGAGCGGGACCGGACGCGCGCCGCCCGTTCGCTGATTTTGTCCCATGTCCTTGAAGAAATGGGCCTGGGGGACCTGACGGCTGTGTCTCCGGGCGCGGTCCGTCTCCTGACGGTTTTTCTTGAACCGGATACGGCCGTGCCGCCCTTTGACGAAATCAGCGGGGACCTGGTTGTGACTTTCCGGATCACGGGCGAAAAACCCGACCTGGGCCGATCCCGGACGGATCAGACGGAATCGAGATGGACGCTCCTGTATTCGGAAGCCCGGCCTTCATCGCGGCCGGAAGCGGCGGTTCTGGCCGGGGATCTCAGGACCGAAGGCGATGTGGACCTGTTCGGGGACGACCGGTTCGGGGAATACCGGAGCCGCCTGGCCGGAACTCAGGCCCTGCATTTTTCCGGTCACGGAGTTCTCTCCGGAAATTCCGGGTTCGTTCATATCGGCGGGGAACCCCTTTCCGATCTCAGTCCTTACGGGCGGGGAATCCGGTTTTCGTTCCTGAACTGCTGCGAGACCGGGGCGGTATCGGGAGGGATTGTCGGGGATTTGGCCGGCGGGAACGGCGGATATGTCGTGGCATCGCCCTATGAGATCCCTGACGAAATGACCGAAAACGTGAGGGAATTCTACCGTTTTCTGGACATCAGGGACCCCGAAACGGCGTTCAGGATCATGGCGGTCAAGGACGGATCGTTCCCGGGTTCCTACCGTTTCTTCGGCCCCAATGCGACAAAATTTGACTAAACCGGCCGTTTCTTCTTATAATAATTGCCAAAATTATGACTGGAGGCAGACCGCACAATGCCCAGCATTATTTACGATGAAAAGGCCCTGATGAGCGCTCTCCTGGAAGCCGGAGTCCATTTCGGCCACCAGACCAAGCGCTGGAACCCGAAGATGAAACCGTTCATCTTCATGAAACGGAACGGCATCTATATCGTGGACCTCCGCTTCACCATGGAAAAACTCAAGGAAGCCTTCCACGCCATGAAGGAAGTCGTTTCGAAGGACGGGATGGTCCTTTTCGTCGGGACGAAAAAGCAGGCGCAGACCTCGGTGTTCGAGGAAGCGTCTCGCTGCGGCATGCCGTACGTGACCAAACGCTGGCTGGGCGGAACCCTCACCAATTACCAGACCATCAAGCGCAGCATCGATAAAATGAAGCGCATGGAAAAGAAACTGGAAACCGAACGGGAAACCCTGCCCAAGAAGGAAGCGCTGGAGATCGAACGCGAGATCACCAAAATGAAGTCCTTCTACGAAGGGCTGCGCGACATGAAGAAAATCCCGGACGCGATGTGGGTGGTGGACGTGAAGCGCGAAATCAACGCCATCTACGAGGCCCGCGCCCTGGGCGTGAAAGTGTTCGGCATTGCGGACACGAACTGCGACCCCGACCTGCTGGATTATATCGTGCCGGGCAATGACGACGCGATCCGGTCCGTGAAGCTTCTCACCTCCGTCATGGCAGACGCCGTGATCGAAGGGTCCACTTATGCCGCCAAACAGGACGTGGAGAAGGAAGCGGAAGCTCTCGCCGAAGGCGCGCCCGCCGACACGAGCGCCATCGAGGCGGCCGAAGAGATCGCCGAAGACCTGGCCAAGAAAGTCGAGGAATAAAAACAGCCGGTTCCCGGAAAATCTGTTTGATAAGGAAGACCATAATGGAAATTTCAACAGCCGCATTGAAGGAACTCAAGGATAAAACCGGCGCCGGGGTCGTGGACTGCAAACAGGCCCTGACGGAAACCGGCGGCGATATCGCGAAAGCCGTGGAGATCCTGAAAAAGAAGGGACTCCTGAAAGCCGACAAAAAAAGCGGCCGCGCCGCCAACGAGGGCATGGTGCTGGTCAAGACGCAGGGCCGCAAAGGCCTGGTGCTGAAAGTGAACTGTGAAACCGACTTCGTGGCCAAAACCGAGGACTTCAAGAAGTTTTCCTCGGACGTTCTGGAAACCGTTTTCAGCAAGGATTACGAGTTTTCCGCCTCCGCTCTGCCCGAAGACGTGGAGACCCTGCGCCGGAACGTGATCGCGAAACTGGGCGAAAACATACTGGTGACGGACTGGCGCTTCATTCAGGCGAAGGGAGAACTCTTCCCTTATATCCATCTGGGCAAGGTGGGTTCCATCGCGGACATGGAAGTGAACGCGCAGGACGAAAACTCCAAACAACTCATGAAGAACATCGCCATGCAGATCACCGCGATGAACCCGGTGGCGGTGGACGTGAACGGCATCCCGGCGGACAAGCTCGCCGAGGTGAAGAACGCCTTCGCGGAGGAGGCCAAGCAGACCGGCAAGCCGGAAAAGGTGATCGAGAACATTGTCCGCGGCAAGCTGGAAAAGTATTATGCCGAATCCGTGCTGATGGAACAGCCCTATATCCTGGACGAGGAAAAGAAGGTCAAGGCCGTCCTCGAAGAACAGGCGAAAGCCGGCGTCGCGCTGAAGGTTCATTCCTTCGTGCGGGTGGCGCTGCAGTAAAATGGTTCGTTCTTGAACGGCCCTTCCGAAAGGAAGGGCCTTTCTTATATCCGGATATCCGGACAAACGGAAAAGCCGTCCGGGTTTGCCCTGGCAGGAATTCTGATGTAAAATTTGGACGGTCGCCCGCTCCGGGCGGACGGCCCACGGGGGTTGGTATGTATCAGCGCGTGCTTCTCAAGGTCAGCGGCGAAGTGTTCGGGGGCAAGACGGGCGGCCTGGATTACGACGCCATCACCTCGGTGGCGGGGCAGATCGCCCTGGCCAACGAACTGGACACGGATATGGCCGTGGTCGTGGGCGGCGGCAACATCATCCGCGGCGTGGACGCGGACCGTTTCGGCGTCCAGAGAACCACCGCCGACTACATGGGCATGCTGGCTACCGTGATCAACGCCCTGGCCATCCAGTCCATTCTGGAGGAGAAATTCAAGATCCCGACCCGGGTCCAGTCCGCGCTGGCCGTTTATTCCGTGGCGGAGAATTTTATCCGCCGTCGCGCCATCCGGCACCTGGAAAAGGGGCGGATCGTGATATTCGCCGGCGGCACGGGCAATCCCTATTTTTCAACCGACACCGCCGCGGTCCTGCGGGCCATCGAGATCAACGCCAACGTCATGATGAAGGCCACCAAGGTGGACGGCGTGTACGACAAGGACCCGAAAAAACACACAGACGCCGTCAAGTACGACGAGGTTTCCTATAAGGAAGTGCTGGACAGGAAACTGCGCGTCGTGGATTCCACCGCCATCACCCTCTGCATGGAAAACCACCTGCCCATTCAGGTGCTGGATATCTTTTCCGAAGGCAACATCAGGAACGCCATCCTGGGCCAGAAAGTCGGGACCCTGATCCGGGAAATAAAGTAATCCTCCGGCCGGCTGACGGACTTATGCCATGAAAATCGCCTCCGGAATCTACAAGGGACAGTCACTTATCGTTCCCAAATCCGGCGTCAAACCCACCACGGACAAGGTCCGCCAGGCCGTCATGAACATCCTTCAGGGCCGCCTGCGCGGCGCGGAATTCCTGGACCTCTACTGCGGCACGGGCGCCGTCGGCATCGAGGCGCTTTCCAACGGGGCGTCCTATGCCTGTTTCGTGGAAAGCGCGGAAAAACTCTACAGGGTTCTGAAAAAAAACCTGGAGGCCGTGGTCGGGGACAAAAGTCTCTACCGGACCGTCAAGCACAACGCCCTCCTGATGACGACGGACCTCATGGAACGGCCGCTGTATGATATCGTATTCGCGGACCCGTTTTACCGAGAGGCGGTAAACCACTACGACGAACTGTACCGCGTGGCTACGGGTTTTCTGCGTCCGGGCGGGCTGTTCATCCTGGAGCATTCGGGAAAGAAAAACTTTTCCGGTTTTCCCTGTGTCCATGACCGCAAGACCTACGGGGACACGGCCCTGACCCTGTTTTTGAAACCCGGGGGCGCGTCGTGACAGTCCTGGGTTTTGATACGTCGTTTTTGTCCGGAACCTCCGTGGGCGTCCGGCTGCCCGACGGCCGCGAGTTTGAACGGAGCGCGAGCCGTCCCGGAACGGGCCAGCAGCAGAACCTGATGCCGATGATCGACGCCGCGCTGAACGATGCCGGCGTTTCGGTCCGGGACGCTGACCTGATCGCCGTGGGCGCCGGACCGGGATCCTTTACGGGGATCCGCATCGGCATCTCGACCGCGAAGGGGCTTGCGTGGGCGCGGGGTGTCCGGACAGTCGGTCTGTCTTCGCTGGAGCTTTTGGCCCGGACGGCCGCCCGGCGGTATCCTCAGGATCTTGTCGTTCCGGTGGTGGACGCGAGAATGAACAGG
The DNA here is from genome assembly GCA_964392785.1 of uncultured Brevinematales bacterium. Taxonomy (GTDB): domain Bacteria; phylum Spirochaetota; class Brevinematia; order Brevinematales; family JAOACQ01; genus CAYMRH01. The sequence continues at coordinate 43,323 of CAYMRH010000007.1, read as the reverse complement.
GTTTTTGCGGCGTTTTTCCGGCGGGGAAAACGCGATTCGGACGACATGGACATTGAACCGGACAGGCTTTCGGAAATGATCCGCAGGGAAAGTCCCGGCGGTGTCCTTCTGGTCGGAGACGGATTGGCCCGTTACGGAGAAAAATTCGCCGGGATCCCGGGTGTTGTTCTGGACGGTGAACTCATGATCTCCGGTCGGGTGATCTGCGAGGCGGCGCTGGAATACGCCAACACCCATCCCGGTTTCGACGGCGATCCCCGCGGCCTCAAGCCGGTGTATTTGCGGCTGAGCGAAGCCGAAAGCAGGATGCTGGAGGTGCCGCGTTCGCCAGGGATGGCGTAGAACGCGGCCAGAGAGCAGGATGCTGGAGGCCGGAGGTTCTTGAGCGAAGCGAAAGAAGCCGCGTTCGCCAGGGATGGCATAGAACGCGGCCAGAAAGAAGCGCTGGCGGCAAAATCTCCGTTTAACCGCCATTAGGACGTCCATCGTGGATTCCGGACGTCACTTCAGGGCGAGAATCATTAAGACCACCGGCAGGTCTATCAGCGCGTGTCCGATCATCAGATAAGGCATGAGGCGCGGACGCCATTTCAGGATCAGACCGATGTACAGGGCGAACGGAAGGAACATACCCACCCTCCACAGAATAAAACGGATGTCCGGAATGAAAGGCAGGGCCGCGTGCTGTAGCGCAAGAAAAAACGAGGCGATCGCCCAGGCCGCCCAGCCGTTTTTCAGTTTTTTTTTCAGTTCGGGCATGTCGTACCCGAAATAGGTCGGGAGTTCGGCGAAGGCGTGGGTCAGAGGAAAAGCCAGGCTCACGATGCCGGCCCAGAGAGGAAGTGGTCGAAACATCATCCGGAAGGATTCCTCGGCGGAACCCAGCAGGTGGACCGAAAGCCACTGGCTGGGCAGGGTCGCGACCGGAGCCGACACCGCCAGCACCGCCAGGGAGATCAAAAGATCTTTCCACCAGCCGTCCGGCGTGAAACGGAAGACCTCGAAATATTTCTTTCCTTGCCGTTTCAACAGCCGGATCAGGATGACAATCGATACCGCGTTCGTGAAAAGGACGGAGAAGGTCCACCAACCTTCTGATTCTTTCCAGGGCCGCTCCGAACCGGACAGGGTAAAAAAGAAGGCGATCAGCGCCTGAAAAAGGAGAAACAGGATCGTTCTGGATGCGGTTACGATGAACGGCATGCAACACTCCCCGAAACCGGTCAAGTATCAGCCAACGGAATTACGGTTGTTCTGGAAGTCGGATGGTGGCGAGAGAAAGAGCCTGATGGAGAGTGCGGCCGTCCAGACCATAAGAGAGCCGATGTTCAGGCGTTCCACAAGACCGAAAAGCGGCAACTTGTTCACGGCCATCGGGACTGAAATGCCTCCCAGGATAAAAATCAGGCATCCGGAGACTATGGAATAGATGCCGAATCTCCGGTGTTTTCGCGTTCGGGCCAAGCCCGCTCCGATCAGGACCGGTGTCAGGATGGTCAGCGGAACAATGGCCGCGGTCACAACGTAGTGCATCAAGCCGGAGAACGTTGTGGCGGAACCGGGGAGATCTTCGGGAAAGAATCCATAAGACAAAGAAACCAACTGCATCAGGATAAAAAAAATTGTTCCCGCAAATGCGGGTCGGGGGTAACCCGTCCGCAACCGGACAGCGGCCGTGATTCCGAACATGAGACAGAACAGGCCGTAGAGGACCGTCAGGACCAGCAATGCTTCCCGGTTCGGGGCGCCGGTTGCCGTCAGATCGCTGATGGGTTGCATCAGGTGGTTGTATCCTTTCCACCACAGACCGCCCAGGATCACATGGGTTGCATAGAACAGGACGCCGATCAGGCCGGTCAATTGCACGATTCTCCTAATCGGAACGGCCATGGGTATCCTCCCCAGGATACGGAATCTGCGTCTGGCATCATGTTAGGGGGCGGGGGAGTGAAAGTCAAAGGCCCGGTTAATCCGGGTCAACAGCCATGCCGCGCCAGTTTGATATTCCTCCGGAAAATCATTATAATATTCCGCCATTCCAATAGAACATCGGGGTGTAGCGCAGTTTGGTTTAGCGCACTACCTTGGGGTGGTAGGGGCCGTCGGTTCGAGTCCGACCACCCCGAAAAAAGCCCCCGCGAAAGCGGGGGTCTTCTTTTTGTCCCATTATTGACATCCCGGGCGGGTTTCATTAAGATTGAGGCAGAAATGTTGGGGGAATCCTGATGCCGATCGGTGAAATCCTGGTTTATAAACAGATCATATCGCAATCCCAGCTCATTGAAGCCCTCACCTACCAGAAAAACAATCCGGGTGAAAAGCTGGGCGATATCCTGGTCAAATTGGGCTACACCACAAAGGACAAGATCGAAAAAGCCCTAGAGTAGTTTTTTCAGCGCCTGTGTCAGTCGGCCCCAGTCGTGGGCCGTATGCTCCAGACTGACAAACCCTATCGTTCCTTCCATGTAAATCCCGCTCTTTAAAAGCGTTTCCGTTGAAACAGGTTGGGTCAGCGCGAAGGCCGAACCCTTCCATGCGGCAAAGCAGTTCGGGTCCGGTTGGAAAGCGTCCACGGACATTTTGCCGGGACCCAGCTTGCGGCCGTACGCCTTGACCGTTTCCAGAACGGCCACGGACTGGAAAACGGACAGGTTTTCTCCGGGCAGGCCCTGCCGGGACAGGACCACGCAGGATTCCATGCCGTTGGCGCAGGCGTTGGCGCAGAGAACGTGGTGGGCTTCCCGGAGCGTGGAAAGGAAACCGCATGTAAAACGGTAAAACGTCCTGTTTTCCACGGCGCAGGCGGTTTTAAAACGGTAGGAGCCGGGCGAAACCGGATCCAGCCGTCCGTCGTAATCGACGGGTTCGTATAAGAGGAGATCGTAGGACGCGCCCGGACGGGCCCGTTCCACCGTCAGGAAAGTTTTCAGGGACAGCAGGCGGTCTTCCAGGTAAGCGGACGTGACGCCCACGGTCCGGGCTCCGCATTTTTCCGCCATCCGGATGACCGCTCCGTCAAAGTTTGAAAAACAGGACAAGGCGCCGTCCGGGCAGTAGCGGCTGAAAAGCGCGATCAGGCGGGGATGGAACTTGTTGGGCAATCCGGAGGACAGTCCGGTTGACAGGCCGCCCTTGATGAACTGCGTGACCGTTTTCTGGGAATGTCCCAGGATCACGCCGCCGTGATTCAGGTGAAAATCGCAGTACTTGTTGTCGTCCAGGTCGTACAGGTATTGCGCCTTCTGTTTGCGGATGACGGGCCCCCGGCTTTCCGGGAAACCCGAACCGGACAGCTTGGACCGGACAGAATCCGATACGGAGGTCCGGAAGTGTTCGGCGACCGGGAATTCCGACATGCCTGCGCTCCCTAGAAAAAACCCCTCACCGGTTTGCTGGCAAACCGGTGAGGGGGATAGGATTGTTGTTCCGTCTTACCGGGCGTATTCCACCACACGGGTTTCCCGGATCAGGGTCACCTTGATCTGGCCGGGATACTTCATCTCGTTTTCGATCTTTTTCGCGATGTCCTTGACGATGATCTGGGACTTTTCGTCCGTGACCAGGTCGCTTTTCACGAACACGCGGATCTCGCGTCCCGCCTGGATCGCGTAGGCCTTTTCGATTCCCTCAAACGAGGTGGCAATGGCCTCCAGGTTCTGCAGGCGCGCGAGGTAATCCCCGAACGATTCGCGACGGGCGCCGGGACGGGCCGCGGATATGGCGTCTGCGGCCATGACCAGGGACGCCTCGATGAACTTCGCCTCTTCCTCGGCGTGATGGGCCCCGATGGCGTTCACGATGTTTTCGGGCAGGCCGTGCTTGCGGGCCACTTCGGCGCCCACCTGGGAATGCACACCCTCGCCGGTGGTCTTGATGCCCTTGCCGATATCGTGCAGGAGTCCCGCGACTTTGGCGTGGTCCACGTTGGTTTTGAGGTCCCCCGCCAGCATGCCGGCGATGTTCGCGACCTCGATGGCGTGGTTGTACACGTTCTGGCCGTAGCTGGTCCGGTACTTGAGCCGCCCGATGTACGGGTAGAGCTCCCGGGGAATGGTGACTTTCAGTTCCAAGCAGGCCTGTTTGCCCGCTTCCAGGATGTCCAGCGCCAGGTCTTTTTCCACCTTGAGGATGATTTCCTCGATGCGCGCGGGGTGGATGCGCCCGTCCACGATGAGTTTTTCCAGCGCCTGCTTGGCCACTTCCCTCCGGTAGGGATCGAACGATGAGATAATGACGACTTCCGGCGTGTCGTCAATGATCAGGTCCACACCCGCGATGGATTCGAACGCGCGGATGTTGCGTCCCTCTCTTCCGATGATCCTGCCTTTCATTTCGTCGCCGGGCAAAGTAACCGTCGAGATCGTTTTTTCGGCCGTGACTTCCGCCGCGTTCCGCTGGATGGCGGACACGACGATTTCCCTGGATTTCGTTTCCGCCTGTTCCCGGGCATCATCCTCGATCTTCTTGATGATGGCCATGGAATCCCTTTTGGCCTCGTCCGTCATCTCGTTCATGAGCTGTTCCTTGGCTTCCGCGGCGGTCATCTGCGCCACGCGTTCCAGCTCCTTGAGATGCTTTTCGTGGGCCTTTTTCAGGTCTTCCGAACGGCGGTGAAACTCCTTTTCCTCGTTTTCGAGGTCCTGTTCCTTCCTGTCCAGGGATTCGACCCGCTTGTCGAGAGCGTCCTCTTTCTGGACGAGCCTCCGCTGGGCCTGTTGAAGTTCGAAGTTCCTGTCCCGGAACTCCTTTTCCAGCTGTTTCCGTTCCTCGATCAGCTTGTCTTTGGCTTCCAGAAGGATTTCTTTCTTCCGGGTTTCTGCCTCTTTTTCGGCTGTTTCGAGGATCTTTTTGGCTTTCTCTTCGGCCGAGTTCAAACGGTACTTTGCGATCAGGATTCTGATCAGGAATCCCGCGAATAGACCCAGGATCAGAGAGGGGATGGCATAAATCAGAAAGTTCAGCATGTTTGTCCCCTTTCGTAAGCAGTAATTGCCTATTTTGCAGGTCAGATTTTAAAAGTAAATGTTTGATCTGTCAAGATTTATGGATACAGCGTGGAAATGCCTGAAAAAATGACTGTTTTCGTCTATTTTAACGCGTTCCAGATCCCGATCCGCCTTTCCCGGGCTTTTTTTTCGTGTTCGGTGAAGATTTGCCTGTAGCGGCCGGACAGTTTTGTATCGCCGCCGGACAGAAAGTAGCAGACGGCGTGACCGGTGCGGACCTGGTATTCGTTCGCGTTGGTCCCGCCGGACCAGACCACGGCCAGGATCCGTCCGTAGGCGTCCCGTTCACCGATTTTCGGCATTTCCAGTTCGACCTGACCGCCCGGACGGATCAGACCGCGAAGACTCTCCGTGGAACGTCGGCCCAGGTCCTTCATTTCCCGCTTTGTGATGCGGGATCCCCGGCGGTGGTTCTGCAAAAGGATCCGGTCCAGCCGGGGGTTGTCAGAACTTTCCGGGGCGTCGATAAAAAGAAGGCGGATAAAATTCGTGCCCTCGGGCGTCGTGACCAGGATGGTGTCTCCGTCCGTGACGGATATGACCCTGGCCGGAATGCTGCGCGATCCGGGATCCGGCCGGCGGGCTTCCGCGCACGCGACCAGTAAAACGATAGCCGGAATCAGGGCAACGGCCGCGAAGGGAAAAATCCTCACCGGGACGCCGCCGCAAACAGCGCGGGCCATTGGTCCAGAGGCAGGTCCTCCGGGCGAGTGCCGGGATCAACACCCATCTTTTTCAGGGCGTCCGGCGTCAGCCCGGAGCTTTTCAGATTGTTGGCCAGGGTTTTCCGGCGGGACAGGAACGCCTTTCTGAGAAAAGAGTTGAAGGCGGTCTGGTCCATGCCGCATCCGGTTTTTTTCAGGCGGACCACCGTGGAGTCGACCGTCGGGGAGGGGAAAAAATAATTGCGCGGCACGTCAAAGAGTCTCCGGGTTTCCAGATAGTAGTGGGACAGAATGGAGAGAACGCCGTATTCCGGTTCGCCGGGCCGGGACATCATGCGGCGCACGAAATCGTCCTGGAGCATGACCACGCCCTCGGTCATGTTCCCGGCGGAAATGAATTTGCGGATCGCTTCCCCGGAAATGGAATAGGGCAGGTTGGAAACCAGGTAAAGCGAAGGGTGCGGGAGGGAAGCGGCGTCGAATTCCAGAAAATCGGCGTGAAGGAGCGTCAGGTTCGGGTTTGAGAATGCGCTTTCGTCCTTCAGGAGGTTGAAAACGCCACTGTCAATTTCGACGGAATAGGTCCGGTGATTTTCCGCAAGAAGGAGCGTCAGCGCGCCCAGGCCCGTTCCCACTTCCAGCACGACGGCGTTTTCCGGGACTTCTAACACGATCCGGCGGGCGATCTCGCGGTTTACGAGATAGTTCTGGCCGCGGTTTTTGCTCAGCCAGAGTCCGCGGTCCCTCAGCGCCTTCCGGACCGATTCGATCCGGAACGGATCAAGAGGCATGGGTGTCCTGCCCGGACGCGTCCGGGTCGATTTTCTTTTTCAGGGCCGTCACGGTCTTGACCAGTTCGGGCAGCCGGGCCAGGGCCGAATAGATCCGTTTCTGTTCCATCATGTCCCGGGCCGGGGTTCCGAACACGAATTTTCCGGATTCGATCACCTGTCTGGATTCCACGCCGGACTGCGCCAGCACGATCACGCCGTCGCCCAATGTCACGTGGTCCGCAATGCCCACCTGCCCGGTGAGAAAGCACGCTTTGCCCAGCGTGGAACTGCCGGCGATTCCGGCCTGGCTCATGATGACCGAATGGTCCCCGATCTTCACGTTGTGCGCCACCTGCACCAGGTTGTCGATTTTCACGCCCGCCCCCACGAGCGTTTCGCCGATGGTGGCGCGGTCGATCGTCACGCAGGCGCCGATCTCCACGTCGTTCCCGATGACGATGCGGCCGATCTGCGGGACTTTCACGTTCCGGCCCCCGATCTGAAGGTACCCGAATCCGTCCCCGCCGATCACGGCATTGTGATGGATGATCGCGTTGTCGCCGATCTCCGTTCCCTCGTCGATCTTCACGCCCGACTTGAGAACGCAGTTTTTTCCGATCCGGACGTTCTTGCCGACAAAGACGTGGGAATAGATCACGCACCCGTCGCCGATCTCCGCGTTGTCCATGATCACGGCCTGGGGCAGGACGGTCACGTCCCGGCCGATCCGGGCCGTGGGCTCGATATGGGAGCCGGGATAGATTTTTTCCGGGTAGGGTTTGTAGGGGGAAAACGCCTCCAGGACTTTTGAAAACGCCAGCCGGGGATTGTCCGAACGGATCACGGGTTTGCCGGGACATTCGAGGTTCGGGGTCAGAATCAGGGCCGCCACGGGAGACGGCGCGAGGACATCCAGCCCTTTTTTATTTTCCGCGTAGGCGATCGTGCCGGGGGTCTGGCGGTCCAGGTCGGACACGCCGGAAATTTCGGCGTCCGGACCGGACAGCGCGCCGCCCACCAGATTCGCGATTTCGGAGAGTTTCATGTTGGTCTCCTTCTGTCAGGGTTCAGGGGTCAGGATTTAGGATTCAAGGAATACCACAAGATACACCCCTGATCCCTAGATCCTAGACCCTAACTCCTAGATCCTAGCTTATTGAGCGCTTCCACGCTGCAGAATTCCCCGCACATGGTGCAGTGTTTCAGGCGCGAGCGGATGCCGCTTTCCTTGCGCCGGGCGCGGGCCTTGTCGGACGCGAGCGCGCAGACGAACATGGTCTGCCAGTCCAGCTTTTTCCGGGCGATGGACATTTCGTTGTCCCGGGTCCGGAACCGGTCCCCGAACTTCACCATGTCCGCGGCGTGGGCCGCAATACGGGACGCGATCACGCCCTCGCGCACGTCGCGGACGTCCGGCAGGCAGAGGTGTTCGGCCGGGGTCACGTAGCAGAGAAAATCAGCTCCCGCGGACGCGGCCATGGCCCCGCCGATCGCGCCGGCAATGTGGTCGTAACCCACGGCCAGGTCCGTGACCAGCGGCCCCAGAACGTAAAAAGGGGCGCCGTCGCAGAGTTTTTTTTCCTTGCGGACGTTCATGATCACCTGATCCATCGGAACGTGGCCCGGTCCTTCGATCATGACCTGCACGCCGGCTTCCCGCGCGCGCCGGGCCTGTCTGCCCAGCGTCCGGAGTTCCTCGAACTGGGCGTCGTCGCTTGCGTCAGCCGTGGCGCCGGGGCGGAGACCGTCGCCCAGACTCAGGGTGATATCGTACTGCGCGGCGAGTTCCACAATCCGGTCAAAGCCACGGGCCAGGAAATTTTCGTCCTGGTTGTGTTCCATCCACAGGCAGAGCATGCTTCCGCCCCGGCTCACCACGTCCAGAATGCGGCGTTTTTTGCGGATCATGTTCCAGGCCTTTCGCGTGACGCCGGTGTGGACGGTCATGAAATCAACGCCTTCCCGCGCCTGGGTTTCCATGACGGCCAGATAATCGTCTATGGTCATGTCCTCGATCCGGCGTTTTTTCCGGGCCAGTTCGTATGCGGCCTGGTAGATCGGCACGGTGCCGACAGGGACTTTCGAGCGGGTCAGGACCTGTTTGCGGACGGTATTCAGAATCCCCCCGATGGAGAGGTCCATGACCGTATCCGTCCCGCTTTCCTCAGCCGCCGAGAGCTTTTCCAATTCCTCCCGGAGGTTCATGCGCTCCGGGGATGTGCCGATATTCGCGTTCACCTTGGTCCGAAGTCCCCGTCCCACGCCCAGGGGTTTGATGCTGCGGCGGGGGTTCTTCAGGATAACCGCGCGGCCCTGCGCGACAGAATCCAGAAGACAACGGCGGGAGATTTCCTCTTTTTCGGCCACCCATTTCAGTTCGGGGGTCGCGATTCCCTTGCGGGCGGATTGCAGTTGCGTCACGGACGGGCTCCTTCGGGACGGATGACATGGTGGAACAGGGGGCCGTGACCGCGCCCCAGCGGGTGTCCGGCGGAATATTCGATCAGCCGGCTCACGTAGTTCACCGCCAGTTCCGCGGCCTCGGTCATGTTTTTTCCCAGCGCGAGCAGGGCCGCGAAGGCGGAAGACAGGGTGCAGCCGGTCCCGTGGGTGTTGGCCGTCTCGAAACGTCCGTGCGAGAAATCGTCGCGGCGGAAACCGTTTCCGTCGCGTAGGACGAGCGTGTCCGTGACTGTGCGGGAATTTTCGTCAATATGGCCGCCTTTCACCAATATGCCGCGCAGGGATTCATGCCGCTCCAGGAGGACTTGCGCCGCCTGAACGGGCGAAAGGCCCTGGCCGTCCGGATCGGCCAGTTTTTCCAGCTCCATGCGGTTGGGCGTGAGGACGGTCGCCGCGGGCAGGACAAAATCCTCCAGAGCCCGGACCGCGTCTTCGGCCAGAAGGGAATATCCGCTTTTCGAAATCATCACGGGATCACAGACCACCGGAAGGGGCGGCAGCGCGGGGTTCCGGGTCCCGGACCAGTCGGCCAGGCAGGACCCCACGGCTTTCGCGATTTCGGAATTGCCCAACATGCCGATCTTGACGGCGGAAACGGGAAGGTCGGACAGGACCGCTTCGATCTGCGCGCGCACGAACGCGCCCGGGACCATGAGCGTGTCGGTTACCGAGACCGTGTTCTGCACCGTGAGCGAAACCGGGACAGCCGCGCCGTACACGCCGAAAGCGGAGAAGGTTTTCAGGTCGGCCTGGATGCCGGCGCCGCCGGACGGATCGGACCCGGCAATGGACAGAACACACGGAGGGGTCATGGTCTTCACTTCGCGAAAATCATTTCGGAATCGGGGCCCACGTTGAATTCGCGCGGCGCTTCGGACAGCGACGCGTTGTCGCCGATGAGGGAATTCTCCAGGATCACGTTTTCCACCGTGGTGTCCAGGCCCAGGATCGAGTTCTTGACAATGGCGTTCCGGACGTAGGACCCCTCCGTGATGGACACGTTGGGGCCGATGATGGAGTTCTCGATGGTCACGTCCTTGCCGATAAACACGGGCGGAATGATGATGCTGCCGGGGATCTTGCTGTCCGTGGCGAACCGGTCCAGCATGATCTGGTTGGTTTCCAGCAGGGACTCGCGCTCGCCGCAGTCGTACCATTCCGGCACGTTGAAGACCTTGAATTTGTCGCCGTCCTCCATCATCTGGATCATGGCGTCGGTCAGCTGGTACTCGTTCTTGGTCTGGATCTTCTGGGACATGATGTAGGCGATGGAGTCGAACAGCTTGTAGGCGCTCTGGAAGTAGTAGATGCCCGCGATGGCCCAGTTGGACGGCGGGTTTTCGGGTTTTTCCACCATGGCGGTGACCTGGTCGTGCGCGTTGATGGTCACGATCCCGAACTTGCGCGGGTCCGCCACTTTCATCACGCCCAGCATGTTCGTCTTGGATTGGACCACGGCCGGGATGTCCGCGGTAAAGATGATGTCTCCCAGCAGGATCAGGGCGGAATCGTCCACCTTGAATTCGTCCCGGGCGTGGTCGATGGCGTGGCCCAGACCGTGGTGCTCCGTCTGGCGGATGAATTTCATGGGGAATTTGTAGGTCTGGCGCAGGTATTCCTGGATCTGGTCGCCCAGGTGGCCGATGATGAAAATGATTTCGGAAAACTCGATGTCCATCACCTGGTCCAGAATGTAACTGATGATGGGTTTGCCGGCCACGCGGATCAGGGACTTCGGGACGACGTGTGTGTGGGGGCGAAGGCGTGTGCCCTTGCCGGCGATCGGCATGACGATTTTCATCTGGTGCTCCTGACAAAGGACGGATCAGACTATTATATATTGAAAAACCGGCCCTGTAAAATTCGGGACGCGGGAAGGCGGGAATTGGCCCCGCCTTCCGTACCGCCTTGATATATCAGGCTTTTATTGATAAAATGTCCGGGAAGATACTGTAACAGGCGGTTGAATCGTGAAATCGATCATCATGGCCGGCGGGTCCGGCACCCGGCTCTGGCCTTTGTCCCGGAAGAATTTTCCCAAGCAGTTTTTGGCCCTGGCGGGGAACAAAAGCTTCATCCAGCTGACGGCGGACCGGCTGACGCATCTGACCGATCCCGCCGACATTTACGTGGTGGCGGGGCGGGAATACAAACTGACCATTGCGGACCATCTGTCGCGCTGTCTGGGCTGCGCGTTCGACAACCTGATTCTGGAGCCGGAAGGCCGCAACACCGCGCCGGCCATCGCGCTCGCCATGAAGTACCTGGCCGAAAAGCGCGGCGTGCCGGACGACGAGCCCCTGTTTTTTTCCCCCTCCGACCACATGATCCGTCCGGAAGGAGCGTTCGCGGACGCGGTGCGGGACGCCGCTTCCCATGCGGCGGATAAAATCGTCACCTTCGGGATCATCCCGACCAAACCGGAAACGGGCTACGGGTATATCGAAACCGGAATCCCCCTGCACGGCGAAACGTGGAACGTGGCCCGGTTCGTGGAAAAACCGGACATCAATACGGCCAAACAGTATCTCTCCGCGGGGAACTACCTCTGGAATTCAGGCATGTTCCTCTTTACCAGAGGCGTCATGACCGAGGCCTTCCGGGCCTGCGGCGCCGCCGACCTGGTCCGGGCGCTCGAGGAATGGTCTTACGACGAGATGGTGCAAAATTATGCCGCCCTGCAGGGCATATCCATAGACTATGCCGTGATGGAAAAGGCCAAAAACATTGCCTGCCGCCGGCTGGCCGTGGAATGGAACGACGTGGGATCCTGGGATTCTGTGTACGAGATCTTCCCCAAGGACGCGGAGCAGAACGCCCTGTCCGGGGACGTGATCACCCTGAACACGCGGGACAGCCTGGTGATTTCCGGCGGCAAACTGACCGCGGTCGTGGGCGTGAGCGGCATAGCCGTGATCGAAACCGACGACGCCATCCTGGTCAGCGACCGGGACACGACCCAGGACGTGAAGGAGATCGTGGGGATCCTCAAAAAGATGAAGCGTCCCGAGGCCGACGAGCACACCACCACCTACCGCCCGTGGGGGAAATACACTGTGCTCGAGGAGTCCGAACGCTACAAGATCAAGAAGATCACCGTCAATCCCGGCGCCACGCTCTCGCTGCAGAAGCACAAACGCCGCAGCGAACACTGGATCGTGGTGAAGGGGACCGCGCAGGTGCGCATCGGGTCCGAGGACCACGAAGTGAGGGAAAACCAGAGTGCCTACGTTCCCAAGGGTGTGGAGCACCGCTTGGGCAACGCGGGTGCGGCGCCCCTGGAGATTATCGAAGTCCAGAACGGGGACTACGTGGGCGAGGACGACATCGAGAGAATTGAGGATGTTTATGGAAGGGCGAAGTAGACGAGGCCACAAAGGCGCAGAGAGCACAGAGTAGATTCGCTTTTATTAAAGAAATTCACGAAGCAAGAACGGAAAAAGACGAAGATTATTATGAACGCCGCTGAAAGAGCTGGATAACCAGATTGACCGGCTGGTTTATGAGCTATACGGTTTAACGGAAGAAGAAATTAGAATTATTGAAGAAGGTGTCAAGTCCGATTCAGGCAAGCGGTAGCGGAAATAGTTCTCTGTGTCCTTAGTGCCACTGTGGCAAAAAACCGCCCGTCCTAATCCGTCTCCCCCGCCCCGATGTGGTCAAAACCGGTCAGGGAAAAATATTTTGTGAAATCGGGATCGGGGTTCTTGCCTTTGTAGAAAATGTTTTCCCCGTACGCCACCGACTGAACGTTTTCGGGAAGCGGCGCTTCCGGCGCGGGCAGGCGGAACATTTTCCTCACGTCCTCCCTGCGGTAATCCCTGTCCAGTTCCACCGTGATTTCCCGGAGATCGCCATGTTCGAATTCGAGCCGGATGGAGGCCACGGCGGGATGGATCTTTTTCAGAGCGCCGGCAGGAAACTCCGGTCCTTCGTAGTAACCGGCGTCGGAGGGGCCGGCCTGATTGGTGTAGGAAGTATTCGAGCAGTTGAAAACCGCGTCACGGTATCCGAATTCCTTTTCCAGAAAGCAGCCGAACGCGACCGATGTTATTCTCGGCCACTTCATCAGGTCGTAATTGGACACCGGCAGGTTCGATTTCGAGCAGGCCGCCAATCCTACAAGAAACAAGAGGCAGAATCGGGCAATGTTCCTGATCATAGCATATCTCCTGCAGAAAAACTCTTCTCTGGGTCTTTGTGTCTCTCTGTCTTTGCGGCAAACTTTATTCGAGATCGATTGGGACTTCGTTATCCGCCGGTTCCAGATCGTGCCACCAGCCGTCCAGAAGGTTCTTTCTGAACTGGATGATGATCTGCCCCCACAATCCTACTCCCGTCGTGTCCACGATTTTAGCGGGCGGCCGTTCGTCTCCTTCCAGATGCGCCACGTAGGCCGTTGCCACCTGCGGAGCGAGAAGTCGGCAGTCGTTTGACGAGAGCCCGTATTTGAGCAGCGCGGTCGTGGCCATGCCTTCCGTTCCCTGAAGAACATACTGTTTCGCGAACTCGGGCAATCCTTCCGGAATGGACGGAATGGAATCCACAGTTCCGGAGCGGATGCTCATCTTACGGTCCGAAGTGATCGTGACAACGCGGTAGGGCAGGGGATAAGTGGAGAGCGATCCGGTCTCGATGTCGTAAAGCGGAGTCCCGTCCTTTGAACGGCTCACGGTCACGTCCTGGGCGTGAAAATGGCCTGTGAAAACCGCGCGGACGCCGCCGGAGCGCAGAAGGGCGACCAGTTCCGGGTGGTTTTCCAGAACGTAATCCGGATAATTCTTGATGTTGTTCCGGTAGTGTTCCAGGACCCCGTGGTGCATCAGGGCGATCACGGCCTTGTTTTGTTTGAGCGCTTTGACCAGCACGCCGCGGATCCAGCGCAGGCTGTTGGTTCCCACCCGCCCTCCCACGATATGCATGCCGTGCGGTTTGTTCTCCCGCCAGCGGCAGGAATCGACGGCCAGAAGCCAAAGTCCCGGAACGGGTTCGGCCAGGTAGGACAGGGAGTGCGGGTCACGATCCAAGGTGTTCCCGTACCCGAGGTTTTTATAGAAGTTGCTGAAATCCGCCCCGGAAAGAACCGGGACGCTTTCCGTGCTGTCTCCGGAGTATCGCACGGCCTCGCCGTTATTCAGGTCGTGGTTTCCGTTGATGACATAAACGGGGATCCCGGCGCGGACCAGCCGGAGCAGTTCATTCCGGGCGCCGGCGTGGCAGACCGTTTCCCCGTCCTTGGTCAGGTCTCCGGGCACCAGGACGAACGCTGGTTTCTCCCTGATGACGCGGCTCACCGCTTCCCGGACGATCTCCGGGCTTTGCCGGAGGAGCTTGCGGTCGTTGGCCAGATAGCTTTCGAACGCCGAACCATTGGTGCCCAGAGTCGGGTCGTAATAATGAAGGTCGCTCATCACGGCGAAACGGACAGCGGGCCAGGATATCCTCGATTCGGACGCAAGTTTTTCCAATTCCGCGTCTGGTGCGGGAGATACTGACCGGGCGCAGGAAAAAATCAGAAACAAAACCAGTGAGAACAGGATGCGGGACATGGCTGACCTCCGTTTGGCGTGCGGGAGCGGATTACTTCGAGGGGTCAAACCCCAAAAACCGGATTTCCTTGTACCACACAATCAGGCTCGCCAGCGCCGCGTAGATGACTACGGCCGTCACGGCGGTGATCAGGATCCGGTACCATTTTTTCTTTTCCTGGCCTTGGAACAGCGTCTGGACGCCCCGCATCAGAATGTAGGCGCCGATGGCGAAAAAGGTGTAATTCATAAGGCCCCCTTTCAGGGCTGATTTTACATCTCCCGAACGCGAAAAGCAACGGTTGTGGCCCTGAGAATGCGGTTCCGGCGGCATCAGCCCCTCATACCCGGCGTTTTTTTGTCATAATAACGGGTTTCTTTTATCATAGACAGTCCGGGATTTCCGGGGGTGCGCAGGCGGTCCCGGTTGTATTGATTTTCTAAAAGGAGGAACCTATGGCAATCAAAGTCGGCATCAACGGTTTCGGCCGCATCGGCAGGCTGGTGTTCAACGCCCTTGTGGACCAGAATCTGCTCGGCTCCAAGTTCGACGTGGTCGCGGTGGTGGATATCACCACGGACGCGGCCTATTTCGCTTACCAGCTCAAATACGATTCCGTTCACGGACAGTTCAAGGGCACCCTCGCCACGGAGAAAAGCGCCCCGAACGCGGAAGCGGACGACGTGCTGGTGGTCAACGGCCATAAGATCAAATGCGTCATGGCCACAAAAAACCCGGGCGATCTGCCCTGGAAGGCCCTGGGCGTGGATTACGTCATTGAATCCACCGGGCTCTTCACCGATTCCGAAAAGGCCAAAGGCCATCTGGACGCCGGCGCGAAGAAGGTGATCATCTCCGCCCCCGGAAAGGGAGAGGTGAAAACCATCGTGATGGGCGTGAACGAAGCCGAGTACGACCCGGCCAAGCATAATATCGTATCCAACGCCTCCTGCACCACGAACTGTCTGGCCCCGTTGGTGCACGTGATCCTGAAGGAAGGAATCGGCATCGAGACCGGTCTCATGACCACCATCCATTCCTACACCGCCAACCAGAAGACCGTGGACGGTCCCTCCAAGAAGGACTGGCGCGGCGGGCGCGCGGCGGCCATCAATATCATCCCCTCCACCACCGGCGCCGCCAAGGCCGTGGGCGAGGTTCTGCCCGCCACCAAGGGCAAACTGACCGGCATGTCCTTCCGCGTTCCCACACCGGATGTGTCCGTTGTGGACCTGACCTTCCGCGCCGCGAGAGACACCTCCATCGAGGAGATCGACGCCCTGATGAAGAAAGCGTCCGAATCCTACCTCAAGGGATTCCTGGGCTACTGCAACGAGGACGTGGTTTCAACGGACTTCATCCACGACCAGCGCTCCTCCATTTACGATTCCCTGGCCACTCTCCAGAACAACCTGAAGGGCGAGAAGCGTTTCTTCAAGGTCGTTTCCTGGTACGACAACGAGTGGGGATACTCCAACCGCGTGGTGGACCTGCTGAAGTACATGAGTTCCAAGTAAGCTTCAGATACACGCAATCCGGGACGGGCTGAAAAGCCCGTCCTTTTTTATGCAATGATTTTCTTAAATTGCATTTTTTTTCCAATCTAATTAAAATCTTCATGCTCGAAATTTCCCCGAACAGCCGGAGGACATTCATGGCCATAGCCAAAAAAACCGTGAAAGATATCGACCTCAAGGGCAAGCGCGTCCTGATGCGCGTGGATTTCAACGTCCCCATGAAGGACGGCGTGGTCCAGGACGACACCCGGATCAAGGCGGCCCTTCCCACAATCACATACGTTCTGGAACAGGGCGCGAAGAGCCTGGTTCTCATGTCCCACCTGGGCGATCCCAAAAAAGACGGAAAGAAGGCCCGGGAGAAAGCGGAAAAAGAAGGCAAGCCCTTTGACGAACAGAAATACCTGGCCGGCAAGCACATGATGAAACCCGTGGCCGACCATTTCGCGAAACTGCTGGGCAAAAGCGTCCAGTTCGCGGCGGACTGCCTGGGGGAGGAAACGAAAAAAATGGCGGACGCCCTGTCCGGCGGCGCCGTCCTGATGCTGGAAAACACCCGTTTCCATAAAGAGGAGACGTCCAAAGAGGATGCCGACCGCGAAAAGATGGCAAAAGAACTGGCGGCCTACGGCGACGTGTTCGTGAACGACGCGTTCGGGACTGCCCACCGCGCCCACGCTTCCACCGCCGACGTGGCCAAATTCCTGCCGGCCGTGGCGGGGTTCCTGATGGAAAAAGAACTGGTTTATCTCCAGGACAAGATCGTGAAAAATCCCGCGAAGCCGTTCGTGGCCATCATCGGCGGCGCCAAGGTTTCGTCCAAGATCGCGGTTCTTGAAAGTCTTCTCGAAAAAGTGGACCGCATGATCGTGGGCGGCGGCATGGCTTATACCTTCCTCAAGGCAAAAGGTCTGGCCATCGGAAAGTCCCTCGTCGAAGAGGATATGATCGAAACCGCGAGGGTCATTCTGCAGAAAGCGTACGAATCCCGTATCTATATCTACCTTCCCATCGACCATATCGAAGCGAAGGAGTTCTCGCCCGACGCCGAATCCAGACACGTCGCCCGCGGCAACATCGACGACGAATGGATGGGAATGGACATCGGGCCCATGACGATCCAGAAGTTCGAAGGCGCGCTCAAAGGCGCCAAGACCGTGTTCTGGAACGGGCCTGTCGGAGTGTTCGAATTCCCCAAATTCGCGAAGGGCACATTGGAACTGGCCAAAACGATTTCGAAGCTTCCCGATTGCGTTACCGTCATCGGCGGCGGGGATTCCGTTTCCGCAGTGAATAAGGCCGGCGTGGCGGACAAGATGTCCCACATCTCCACCGGCGGCGGCGCTTCGCTGGAACTGGTGGAAGGGAAATCGTTACCCGGAGTCGAGGCATTGCTCAATAAGTGATTGGGTTGAATTGACCAGTCTGAATCGCGATGGGATCCCCGCGAAAGCGGGGATGCCTGGTGTTGAAGCGTTGCTCGACAAGTGATAAACTCGTTCCCTTCGACTCCGCTCAGGGAACGGAAAACGAATAAGCTGCCTGAACCGCTCCACGAGAGGAGTCGAGGGGTTCAGGCGGCGGTTTCAGTACAATAATTTTAACGTCCCCTGAGCGGAGCCGAAGGGGGCGGAATTGTTACGGAGTATATCTCATGCGAAAACCTCTCATGGCCGGAAACTGGAAAATGTACAAGAAGACCGCGGACGCGGTCGCGTTTGCCCGTGAATTCAAGGGGCTTGTTCAGGGCGTAACGGACCGGGACATCCTGATCTGCGCGACCTTCACGCTGTTGCCCGTTCTCGCGAAGGAGTTCGAGGGTACTGCCGTGAAAATCGGCGCCCAGAACATGTATTTCGAGAAAGAAGGCGCCTTTACCGGAGAAGTCTCCCCCGATCAGGTCCTGGACTCGGGCGCGCGTTTCGTGATCCTGGGCCATTCCGAACGGCGGCACATCCTCAAGGAAACGGACGAAATCGTCAACAGGAAGGTCCACGCCGCGCTGGGGGCGGGTTTGAACCCGATCCTGTGCGTGGGAGAACTTCTGGAGGAACGCGAAGCCGGACAGACCGAGGCCGTGGTGAAGCGTCATGTGACGGAAGGTTACAGGGGTCTCACGAAGGACCAGGCGCTGAAAGTCGTGATCGCCTACGAGCCGGTCTGGGCCATCGGCACGGGAAAAACCGCCACGCCGGAGGACGCGGACGGAGTTCACGCGTTTATCCGGAAAACCCTGACCGGGCTTTACGACGCGGATCTGGCGGAAAAAACCGTGATCCAGTACGGCGGTTCGGTCAAACCCGAAAACGTGGATTCCCTCATGGCCAAACCGAACGTGGACGGCGGGTTGGTGGGCGGGGCGAGCCTGAAGGCCGATTCCTTCGCGCGGATCGTGAAATTCCAGTAAAAAACGCGTTATTCAGGCATAATGACCGGGTGTCCTTGATAGAAGCAAAAAACCGGGGTACATTATTCCGTATCGGGCGAATGAGACAGTAATATTATCAGGAGCCCCTGATGACCGGATGCTTCGATATTGCGGGCGAGCTTCAAGCCGTCATGAAGGAAATTCTGGACTACAAGTGGATTGAAAGCGAAAAAGAGGGAAAGGATATCGGTTTGTCCCGCGCGGCCCGCGAATGGATCGGAAAGTATTACGACACCTGGTTCCGCCAGAACGTGGGAAAATACGTCAAAGACAAGTAGGCCGATTATTTTCATGAAAGTTTTCAGAATTGTCCTGGTCTCCGTGATCGCTCTTTTTTTGATCGCGGCCGTTACGGCCGCGATTCTTTTTGTCAGAACCGATCCCGGCCGCGTGCTGCGCCTTCTGTCCGACCAGGTCCGGGACTCGCTGGCCCTCGAGATCCGCGCTTCCCGGGCGCGACTGGACATTCTGCGCGGCATCCATCTGGACGATGTGGAAGTCCTGGACGTGTCAACTCCCGGACGGACCAACCGGATCGCCACCTTCCGGTCGGGCGCCATTCTGTACAACCCTTTCGCCATTCTCCTGGGCCGGATCGATATCCTGGGCGTGACGGCCTCCGGTATCCGCATGACTCTGGACGATCTCACGCGGACCGTGGATTCCGTGACCCGGCGCGTGTCCGCCGCCGTCACCAACGCGAAATCCTCCCAGGGCCCGTTGTCACTCGTGATCCGGTCCCTGGCGGTGGAAGAATCCGAACTCGTGATCGGCCGCGTCCCGTTCCGCGTAACGGGCCGGGTCCTGTTCGCCCAGCTGTTTGACGATTCCGCGATCCGGGCCGAACTGGCCCTGGATGGGGGTACGGTCGCGATCCGGGGAAGCCTGCGGAACGCGGAAGTGGGCATCAGGGATTTTGACCTGGCCCGGGCGGTGGGACTGAACGAAAAACTTGTGTTGAACGCCGTGGACGGCCGCGTGATCCGGGAGACAGACTCGCTCTACGGTCTGAAGGTGGAAAAGGCGGATCTGACTTATCTGCGGTGGCGCGGGCAGACCGGCCGCCCGGCCGCCGGTTCCTACAACGTCAGGACAGGCGTTCTCCGCTTTTCCGATTTCGTGATCAATTCGGGAGAAAGCATTTTCCAGGCCGCGGATTTCCAGACCGGAACAGTCCGGCCATTTACAAAGATCGTTGTTTCCAATATGGACGCGGCCATTTCGGATTTCCTGGACGGCGCGTCCGGCCGCGCGAAAGGCGGTCTTTTCCTGTCCGTTACGGAACCCTCCAACGTGACGCTGTCCGGAGCCGTGGAAGCGGACGGGCTGTCGTTCGGCTTCCTCAAGGACTTGTACGGGAAATTTCTTCTGGAAAACAACCGCCTGCAGGGATCGGTTTCCGGCCGCGCCGCCGGCGGCGAACTGACCGCGGACCTCCGCTGCGAGGATATCCTGGGCCGCGGTGTGTCCGTGAACGCGAAGATCGACACCGTTCGGGTCGAAGAGTTTCTGGAATCCCTCAAACCGTCTCCGGCCGCGTCCCGCGCGACCGGCGGGGACCAAATGGCCATTCCGGTTCAGATCCAGCTGGCCGCCGGACGGATCCTGTACGGCAAACTGCAGACCGGCCGGGGGGATTTCCGCGCGCTGATCCGGCCCGCGGGCGGCGGATTGACGCTCCAGGACGCGCAGGTGGAAGTGTTCCGCGGGCGTCTTTCGGCCCGGGGAGAATTTGACGGGACCAATTTCAACGGCGAGGCCTCGCTCACGGACGCCAAGCTCCGCGAATTCACGGCCCAATTCCTGGATTCCGGGCGGAAACTGTTCGGCAACGCCGCCGCGAAAGCCCGGTTTTCCGTCAATACGCTCCAGCCCCTCCGGTCTTCCGGCGCGGCGGAACTGACGCTGAAAAACGGGGAGATCAAGGACGTGTTTCTGCAGGACCAGATCAGCGCGGTGCTGTTCGACATTCCACTGGACGACGTGTTTTTCGATACGGTCCGCTGCGAGGTGTCCATGGCGGACGGGACCGTTAACCTGGACAGTTTCCTGTTTGAGAGCGATCACATCCGCGCCGCGGCGGACGGAAACATCCGGCTCACCAACCGGAACATGACGCTGCGTTCCGAACTGTCCTTTTCCAAGGATTACCTTTCGGGGCTGCCCAACGTGGCCCAGATTTTCACGGCCGGTTACGAGGACGCGTCACCGGACGCGGCCGGACAGCGGATCCGTTTCCGGGTCCTGGTGGACGGGACGCTGCCAAAACCGGACGTGCGGCTGGAAAAAAAGCGGTAAAGGCGCTTCCAAAAACCCCTCACCATTTTGTCCGGTCACACCGGAGAAGATGACAAAATGGTGCGGGGTTTTTGGAACTGCCCTTAAGGATGAACGGACGGACAAAAAGACGGATTATTTGTCGTACGTGCGTTTGAGGATAAAGCCGGTCACGATCCCGATCACGACATAAACCGCGCCCAGAACCGCGTAGGCCACGGGCCAGTTTTTCTCTCCCGTCATCATGGTGAATTCCGACATCCCCCCCACGCCCGCGATGAACGTCAGCGGCATGAAGATGGTCGTGATGAGCGTGAGGCGGCGCATGACCTGGTTGGTCTTGTTGGTCACGCTGGAATTGTAGATGTCCAGGATGCCCGTAATGGTGTCCGAGGACGTCTTGATGGAATCGATGGCCTGGAGCGTGTGGTCGAAGAGGTCCTTGAAATAGGGCAACAGCGTCTTGTGGAACAGGTTCGTTTCCAGTTTTTGGAGCTGGATGATGACTTCCCGCAGCGGCCAGATGGATTTGCGGTAGAAGATAATGTCGTGCTTGAGTCCGTAAATGTCCTCCAGCACGTCCTCGCCCGGCTCCGAGAGCACCTTGTTTTCCAGGAGCGCGATCTCCTCGCCGATGTCCTCCGTCACGCTGATGTAGTTGTCGATGATGGCGTCGATCAGGGAGTAGGCCAGGAAATCCGCGCCTTCCTTGCGGATGCGTCCCCGGTTGTTCACGATCCGGCTGCGGATGGAATCGAACACGTCGTAACCCAGCTGTTCCTGGAACGTGATCACCAGGTCCTTGAACAGGACAATGCTGACCTGCTCGGCCACGATCTTGTCCAGTTTCCGGTCCAGGTAAACCATCTTGAGCACGGTGTAGATGAATTTCTGGTGGTCCTCGACTTTCGGACGCTGGTTCACGTCCAGAATGTCTTCCAGGACCAGGAAGTCGATGCCGAACTGGAACCCGATGGTTTCCACCACGTCCACGTCGTGAATACCGTCCACGTTCAGCCACTTGACGCCGGGGTTTTCCAGGACAGCCGCCAGGTTGGACAGGTCCGCGACCTGCTTTTTTCCGTACGACGATTTGTCGTAAGTGATGAGCGTGAGGGCGACGTCCTTGTCCGGCTTCACGCCGGTATAGAACAGGCTGTCGGACGACAGGCCCAGTTTTTTCAGGGTCTTGGTGGAAACAAGCATGACCCGTTTTCTCCCCTAGAAAAACGCCCGGTACTTTTTCAGCAGCCGGACCGGGGCGTAACTTTGTTTGGCTTTCCGGATGCCTTCGTGCCCCATGTCCTGTTCCCGGTTCACGAACAGGAATTTCTCGTGGGCGGCGTGTTCCGCGAACTGCTGGTTGATCATCTGGTAGCCGCCGGTAAAATCCGTGTCCGCCTTCTCGAAGTGCACGACAAACGTGGTGTCGTTCAGGGGTTCGCCGAACGAGAAGCCGGCAATATGATTATCGACAAAAAGCGTTCCGCCCTCCACAGACAGGGCGGAAAAATTATCCAGAAAAACCGTAAAAGCCGCCTTCTCCGCGGCCACGGACGGGTCGGACGTTTCGCGTTCCGCGTACCATTTCAGGGCGAAATCGCGCACCCGGTCCGCCAGTTCGGGACGGTAGGGTTCGTATGCCCAGCGCCCGTCGTATGCCGCCCGGAATTTCCGGATAAAGCCCCGTTTGCCGTCCAGACGCCAGCCCTTCAGGAGGGCGAGCGAGGCGGTGCGGTAAACGTAGTCGAAATTGTCGCGGTCGGGGACGATCCGGACGGAAGGGTTTTTCAGATGTTTGCGGAAATGCTCGCTCATGAGCGCGATCTCCCGGACCCCGGTTTCCTTTCCGCAGTCGATCAGTTCGGAGAGCGTTCTGGTGCAGTCGCTGTAACCCAACGGCGGCAGGAAATACCGGCGGCCTCCGGATTCCGCCCGGAGCAAAAGACCCTCCTGGTGCCGCGCGAACTCGATTTTTTTCACGCCGCCCCACATGAAAAGATTGGTGAAGGTGTATTCCGAAATGGACGGCGGAAACAGGCGGAAAAAACGGTCAAAGACGGGTTTGTCGTCCAGAGTGACGGGGCGGAAATCGGGACAGGTCATGGCGTTTGCTCCACGCTGTCCGCGATCCAGGCCAGAAACTCTTTTGAACCGCGGACCAGCGGTGTGGCGGTAATCTCGGGCGTTTCGTAAGGGTGAACGGCTTGGATGGCCGCTTCCACGCGGCCGTACAGGGTTTCCGTGGTCTTGGCAGTCAGGATCCATTCCCGCGCGCGTTCCAGGGAGCCCTTCCACCAATAGCGGCTTTCCGCCGGGCCCGAGATCTGCACGCAGGCGGCCAGCCGCGCTTCCAGAAGCGCCGCGCAGATTTTTTGGGCCGTTTCGGAGCTGTCCACCGCGGTCGTGATCTGGAGAAATTCCGTTTTCATGTTGTGACCCCGCCGATATTCACCCCATATCATATCGCGTTCCGTTCGGGGCTGTCAATGGAAACGCGGCCGTTTTGACAAGAATGAAGACGGGCCGTAAAATACGGATGCGTCTGCGGGGGCTGGCCGTCGGCGACATCGATCCGGGGATTTGCGCATGCTCCTGTTGAAAACCTTCTCCGTTTTCGTTCTGATGGCGGCTTTGTCGGTCGCGCTTCCGGCGCTGACCAACGGAATTCCGGTCCCTCGGGATGGTATGCCGGATAGCGCCGGCCAGGAACCGGGCGTCAGCAATAATATGTCCGGCGCAGACGCCAACGGCGCCGGTGAAACCCGGCATCCGGACCAGGAAATCCGCATGATCGACAGGACCAATGAACTGATGTCCCCCCTGTCTCTGGATCTGTCTTTAGGGGCGTTTGTCCCGGTTGGCGATCTGGCGGCCGGCATGGCTCCTGCTTTTTTGACCGGGGTCCGGGGGCTGTTTCCGCTGATCAAAATTCTGCCGCAAGAATTCCGTCCACTCCCGCCAGAATTCCTCAGATTAATTGACTTGGGAGGACAGTTTTATTTTATTAACGGGGTGGCGCTCCCCGGACGCGATGCATCGCTCCTGTTTCTGTCCTTCCTGCTGGATGTTGCCTGGAACATTCCGCTCCCTGTCAGGAATCTGCAGGTCGCGGTTTACAACGGTTTGGGGCTGACGGGCGTGATCGCGTCGGTCGCCTCCGGTCCGGAAACCGTCACAAACGCCTCTTCGGCGGATTTCACGCTCCGCCCCGGGGTTGGGATACGTTACGAGTTTGTTCCCCATTTCCTGGTCCGCGGGGACCTCGCGTTCCTCGCGTGCTTTGAGAGCGTGATCGCCGCAGGCGTGATACTATCGCTGGGGGTGGGGTATGCTTTTTAAGGCCGCTTGCTTGTGGCTTTTCACGGCGTTTGCGCTGTCCGCACTGGGGTGCGGAAAAGCGGTCGAGCTGTTTCTTCGGTACCAACCCGAGCAGAGCGCATCTTCTTCTTCTGCGGCATCCTATCCCAGTCTTTGGTCGGAATATTCCGGCAACCCCCTGTTCGGGGGAAACGTAGACGGCGTGAATCGAGCCTACTATCCCGCCGTGGTGAAGGCCGGATCAATTTATCATGTTTGGTATGGAAACGGACAGATGACGTTGCATTGTGCGAGCGTTTACGCGGATTTTCATGACGTTGTTCATCCTGGAACAATTGTGACTGTGGACGGCGTGGGCATAACAAATTTCTTTTCGAATTATGTCTATCATCCTGTTGTGGATTATTCTGCAACAGGCTGGACGGTCAATGGGACGAATTATTCCGAGGTGTTTATCATGTATGCGACGCCGGGATTCAACAGGGTGTCGGTTATGGTTTCATCCAATGGATCCAACTGGTCTTCTTTGGGCGATTGCACAGGAATAATGAGTTCGCCGAATCAGGGGGTGAACGTCTATACATTTGAGATTCTTCCGGAGAGTGTAACGGACTGGAAAGCGTATGCCGATAACGGCGGCGGGGAAATCCAGTATTACACTTCCACAAACGGATTCAACTGGACGAACCAGGGCACCAACATTCTGGGTTCGGAATATCAGTGGTGGGAAAACCCGACGAATTATCGCAATATCGCCCCGAGGGTGGTCAAGGATAACGGTATTTACCATCTCTATTTCTCCGGCGGTACCAACAACAACAACAAGGGAATCGGATTGGCCATCTCGTCGAACGGATATGAATTTTCGAAAGCGACAAACAACCCGATCTTTTGGGTTCATGATGGGCCGGCTTGGCGGAATGACAGGACTTACACGCCGTGGATTATCCGCGACGGCTCGTTGTGGCGCATGTATTTTTCGGGCCGTTCAACCGCCGGGGGCGTCTACTCCGTGGGCATGGCCTCAAATTTGGGGCCGATTGACTGATACGGTTATTGATCGCGCTGTCGACAGGTTTCGTTACTCCGTCTACGACCTTCTCAAGCCGCGTCTCACTCCACTTTCACGCTCACGTTCAGAGTGGCCGCGCTTCCGTTCCGGTCCTTGACCAGGGCGTAAAACCGGTACAGGCCGGGTTTGTCCGGCGCGCGCACGCGCGTCCGGTCGTCTTCGCTCTCCACGGCCGTGTCAATCCGGTCGTTCGCGTAATAGTGAAGAACACCGTACTTTGCCGTGGAGAAAAAATACTCGAAGGACAGTCCGGCCGGATCGGGATAATACACCGCCAGGTCCACGTCCAGCCATTCCCCGGGGCGCACACCCGAAGATTTTGACGCGGTGAAGGTCTTGATCCGGGGATAGACGGGGGGCTTTTTCCCCGTAAAGATCCTCAGGATTTCCCAATACGAGGCCCGTTTGAGTTCCCCGAAATTGACGTTCCACCAGGTGAACGAATCCTGCGAGGTTTCGCCCAGGTGGAAAATATAACTGCCCAGCAGGATGTCCCGGAAGTTGAGAGTTTCCGAAAGATTGTTTCGGTAGGTCACGGCTTTCACGCTGTCGTTCTGGTCGATCGCCAATCCGTTCCGGTCCTTCGGGAGGTCCCAGAATCCGGCCGGCCCGATTTCGGTGACGAGAACCGGGCGCCCCAGGGCGGATTTCCGGCAGGCCTGAAGGGATCCGGTGATTCCGCCGTAAAGATTGATCCCGAAAATATCTACCGCGGGGGCGTATTTCGCGATGTAGTCCAACCCCTCCAGGGCCGAGGACGCGTAAACAACCGGGTGGTCGGGATCTATTGCCTTGATGTCGCCGGCCAGTCCGTTCAGGAATTTCGCGAAGGCGATTTTTTCGTCCTCGTCCCGGATGTTCGCGAACACTTCGTTGCCCACGTTCCAGAAAAGGACGGCGGGATGGTCCTTGTATTTTTTGACGTAATCCAGGACCTGGGTCCGCACGCGGTTCATGTATCCGTCGCCCGTGATGTAGCTCGTGTCGGGAGTGCCCGTCGGGTAATTCAGCCAGAACCCCGAATTCACCCAGAGGCCCAGCCGGGCGGCTTCGTCAAGGTATCTCTGGTCGCCCTGGTCCACGCCCCATGTCCGGACGGAATTCGCGCCCATGTCCTTGGCCATCCGGAGATAATTCTCGCCCCCGCGCCCGAAGGCAACTCCCACTCCCGCTCCGCGGATCACGGTTTCCCGTCCGTTGACGAAAAGTTTGAACGCGCCTCCGGTCCGGCGGATCTCCACCTTGTTTTCCGCGTAGGCCGGAAACGAGAGGACGATGACGAGAAGAACGGCGGTAAAAATTCTCATTTCACGATCACTCCGATATTTCCTGGTCGGAATACAGGATGTTGTCCAGGTAAAGCGTGCACCCGTTCGGGATATTGCGGCTGGAAAACAGTACGCAGAACCCGCCGACGATGCGTTTCAGGTCCCGGCCGGCCAGGGGGATGGCGTAGAGCCGCCAGTAGCGGGTCAGGATCAATTCCCCCGACGTCGCGCTGGCGGTGTCGAAACTGGCGCTGCCGCTGATCCCGCCCATCTTGAATTCCACCGTTTCCCCGCCTTCCTCGCCCCGCGCGTAGAAGTAAAGATATTTCGCGCCCGTCAGATCAAAGCCGCCCTTGACTTCACCCCAGTTGTTCATCGGGTTCTGCCAGTAAATGCCCGCCCATCCCTTTTTCTGGGATTGCCTGGCGGAATAGGAAATGCGGATGGCGCTCGATCCCTTCCGGGGTCGGCTTTTGTCGGCCTGGATCATGTGCAGGTCACCGTGGTCGCCCATCCAGCCCGTGGGGAAATAGTTCTGGCATTTTTCGTCCTGGTATATGAAGAAGGGGAATTTGACCCGGGTGCCGGACTGGTTTTCTTCACCGGTCAGGATCACGACTTTGGCAGACAGGGACGTGAAAAGAAAGGCGGAGAGCAGGACGGCCGGAAAGAGGAAACGTCCGAAAAACTTCATTTTTTCACCGGGCCCCCGACAGCGTGAACGGATAATCATACCCTGAAAATCCGCTGTTTTCAAGGTTTGGCGGCCGGGACGGCTTTCTTTGCCATCCGGCGGTTTTTGTGATAGGATAAATGTCCTATGGACGCCCAAATGACCGTAATCGGAAGGTACGCCGAGATCGTTCTGACCGTCGCCGTTTCGCTTGCGGGTTCGGTGCTCTCCATCATTCTGCACGAGATCTCCCACGGTTTTTCCGCCTATCTGTTCGGCGACACCACGGCCCGCGACGCCGGCCGGTTGTCCCTCAATCCCGTAAAGCACGTTGACCTGCTGGGCACCGTGGTGATTCCGCTGGCGTGCTATGTTCTGAGCATCCTGGGGATCAGCAATTTCTTCTTCGGTTGGGCCAAACCGGTGCCCGTGGACCCGGGCCGGATGCGCCGTCGCAAGGCCGGGATGATCACGGTCTCGCTTTCGGGCGTGACAGTGAACCTGATCCTGGGAGGACTGTTCTATGTCCTCTATGCCTGGACCGGTTACAGGCCTTTCGCGAACATCATGATCTTCAACGCCATGCTGTTCGCGTTCAACGTCATCCCGTTTCCGCCGCTGGACGGCTTCAATTTTGTCATGAGCCTCCTGCCGGAACGCTGGACATCCCGGTTCCGCGTGAACCCGCGTGTTTTTACCGGGATCTTCATCGTCCTGATGCTGACCGGCGTACTGCGTTACGTGTATCTTCCGGTGCTGCGTTCCGTGATCTCTCTTTATGGCGCGCTGTTCGGTTTCCGGGTGTTTCTGTGAACAGGTTTCTGTGGGCGGCGCTGCTGACGGCGGCCGGATTCGCGGCGGCGCAGGGACTGGACCAGGCCCCGACCGCGGTCACGCCGACGCAGGCGGAAGACATCTATTCCCAGGCCCTCAATTTCGCTGACGGCGGCAATTCCGACCAGGCCGTGCGCCTTCTCAAGTATCTGCTGTCCAACGGTTATACGGACAGTTACATTTACTACGCCATCCTGGACCAGTACGCCCAACGGGTGACCCAGATGCAGATCATGGGGTTGGGCAGCGCCACCAACACGGCCTATCTCAGGATCCTGTCGGAAGCCCGGAATACCGCCGGGGACGGGCTGAAAAGCCATCCCGGAGACGTCAAACTGCTGTACCGTTACGCGGATTTTTCGCGCAACCTGGGGGACACGGCGGCGTTCACCTCCTCTCTGCGCGAGATCCTCAAGACCGACGACGCGGATATTTTCGCGAACTACTGGCTGGGTTCTTACCAGTTCCTGAACAGGAATTTCGCAGAAGCGACGAAGCATTACCAGAAGGTGGTCTCCCAGCCCATGGTGAACCGGGAATTCGAGGCCATGGCGCTGTACCGGTCCTACTACCATCTGGGCATGATTTCGGTCAACGAACAGAAATACCGGCTGGGACTCCAGTACCTGGAAAAGGCCAGAAGCATTTATTCCCGCGACCAGGAACTGATGCGTTATCTCGCCCTTACGTACGCGGAAACCCTGGACTGGGACAAAGCCGTGGAGGCCATTCTGGAAATCCCCGCGGCGTTCCGGACGGACGAACTTACGGCCACTTTCGCCGGCGTCCTGTTCCTGAAGGACGACAGCCGTCTGGAGCCCCTGATCGCGGAATACGCCGAAGAGTCCGTGTTCATCAGGGCGCTGTCGGAATTCCGCCAGGGCTTGCACCGGGAATCGCTGGAGTCCCTGGACGAGGTGATCCGGGAACGCCAGTTCGCGGATTTCTACACGCATTATCTTCTGTTCCGGAATTACGAGGCGATGGGCGACCGGGTCAAATCCTCCCAGCAGGCATTTCTCCTGGGCAACCGCGCCAAGGAAGTGGGCCGGTACGAACTGGCGGCCGGATATTACAAGCTGGTGGAGCGGAACACCAACTCGATTCCGGAGATCTACTGGCTGATCGGGTCCCTTTACGACGATTCCGGCAACCGGAGAAACGCCATCCGCTATTACGAAAAATACCTGTCCCATAAAAAAAGCGGGCAGTTCCGGGTGCCCGCGCTGGTCCGGCTGTCCTACCTGTATTCCCGGAGTGGCAGGAAAAAGCAGGCGGAGTCGCGTATCCGGAAGGCCAAATCCATAGCCAAAAAAAGGGACGACCGGTACCAGGTGTATTTCTATTCCGGACTCATGCTTCTGGAGGGGAAAAAACCGAAAGAAGCGGCCAGGGACCTGCAGAAGGCGCTCCAAGCCAACCGCAAGGGCGATTCCCGCGTTTATTTTTTCCTGGCCACCGCCCTGTACGAACTGGGCGACAGGAAAGGGGCCATGGCCCGCCTGGAGGAAGTCCGGTCCTTTGACGCGGACAATCCGGAAATCAACAACCTGCTGGCCTATCTCTATTCGCTCGAGAATACGCGTTTGGACGAGGCCCTCCGGCTGGTGAATCTGGCCCTGATCGCCAGTCCGGACAACCTGGCCTACCTGGACACGCTGGGCTGGGTCCATTTCCGCAAAGGGGACTGGGAACAGGCGTATGACGTGTTCGGCCGTGTCCGCGCCCAGTTGGAATCGCGCGGCTACCCGTCTGACGAGGGGTTTGACGAAATCTATTATCATCTGGGCATGGTGTACAAAAAGGCGGGTCGGGCGGAAGAGGCCCTGAAGTTTTTCAGGAAAGGACTGGCGGTGAATCCGAAAAACGCGCTGATCCGGCGCGAAATGAAATAATCCCGTTCCGGGGCGTCAGGAGCTTTTGATCCGGAAACTCGCGATCACGCCCGCCAGGCCCATCAGGAAGAAGACGAACGTCGCGATGAAGGGGTGCACTTCGTCAAAGAACGGGTTCCCCACGGCAAACTGGTACAGCGTGAAAAGCCCCATGATGGCCGTGAAGGTAATGGTGATGATCCGGACGGCGAATTTCATGGCAGCGCCGCCTGTCAGGAAATCTGCTTGAACGCCGCGGTCAGCCGCTGGCGGTCGTAGAGGTCCACCGGGCGGTTTTCCGAATAGCGGACGGCCTGCGGCGTGAACTTGCCGGTGGTGATGTAAATGGCGCGGATACCGTGGATGATTTTCAGGGATTCCACCAGTTTCGCGACCAGGTCTTCGTTCACGTCGTCGTTGTCGCGGGAAATGCGGATCAGGACCTTGCCGCCGCGCACGTTGCGCCACTTGACGCTGCGTTCCATGCCGATGATTTCGATGTTGTCGTCGTCGATCGTCTTGCTTTCCAGCGTTTCATAACCCAGGTTTTTCAGAAGTTTCTGGCTGATGATCTCGAACGTGGTGGGCGTGGAGGTCAGGAGGTCCTTGAGCTTGTCGTCCACGCGCAGGTCCTCGTACTGGGCCAGCTTGGCCTGCACGTCCTGGAAATTGGGCCGCAACTGCGCGACTTTTTCCCACTGTTCCACCGCTTCCACCAGGCGGCGTTCCCGTTCGTAGGTGAGGCCCAGCGTGTAGCGGATGGCGATGGTGGTGTTGTTCTCCTCGGTGGCGTACTTCAGAGCGCGCT
>CAYMRH010000007.1:2940-12805 GCA_964392785.1 uncultured Brevinematales bacterium | reverse complement strand
GCCTTCGCGCCGTCCAGTTCGCCCACTTCCAGTTTGCAGAGGCCCTTCTGGAAGATGGATTTGATCCGGAGCTGGTTGTCCTTGCCCTGCTCCGCCACTTCGAATTCGGACACGGCCTTTCCGAAACTGTTCATGGCCTTCAGGATCAGCCCGATGTAGTAGTGCGCTTCAGCGTTCTTGGGGTCCAGCTTCACGCAGGCCGTGAAGGCGTTCAGCGATTCGTTGGTCTTGCTCATCTCGTAATAGATTTTCCCGGTCAGGTAATACAGTTCAGGGGTGGCCTTTCCGGATTTCTGCGCCCGGTCCAGGTAGGCCAGGGCGGGTTCGCGCATGCCGCGCTGGTAAAAGATGCTGCCGATCTGGTAAAGATAGTCCGTATTGTGCGGCTCGAGCTTGGACAGCACCACGAATTCCTTCTGGGCTTCCTCCAGCTGGCCGAATTTCATGTAGATTTCCGCCAGGCGTTTGCGGATCACTTTTTCCGTGGGGGAGTTGGAGAACCGGCCGCTGGTCATGACCTGCTTGTATTCGACCATGGCCATCTCGTAATTGGAGTTGAAGTAATAGGCCTCGGCCAGGTAGAGATGCGCGAGCGGGTTGCGGTCGTCGCGTTTCAGCACGGCGTTCAGGGCGTTGATGGCCTGTTCGTATTTCCCGGCTTCCAAGAAGGCCTTGATATTATCCAGCTTGTGGGGACCGAAGACGTTCTGGATCAGGTACAGGACACCCAGGAACACGACTCCCAGGATGAGGGCGGCCATGATGAGGATTTCCATTACCAACTCCCAACAGGCTTTTTACGCTAATATCTGTATCGGAACTTTTTTCATAATTGTGACAAATATCCGTCCACTTTCGCCATGTTTTTATAGGCCGGGAACTTGGCCTTGAGTTCGGTCAGGACCGCCTTGGCGTCCGGCCCCTGCTTGAGCTGGATGTAGCTTTCCGCCAGCCGGAGATAGACATCCGGGTCCTTGGCGCCCAGTCTTTTGGCCTTGTCGTAATAGACCGAGGCGCTGGTGTAGTCCTTGAGATTGTAGTAAATGTTGGCCAGATTGCCCATGGTCTCGAAATCCGTTGGGTTGATATCCAGTGCCTTTTTGTAGGCCGTGATGGCGTCGTCATAGACCCCGCTTTTCACGTAGGCGTCCCCCATGCCCTTGTAGGGGATGTCGGAATTGGGCCGCAGATCGGCCGCTTTTTTGAAGGATTTGAGGGCCTGGTCAAAGTTGTCCTGCCGCAGGTAAACGTATCCCAGCCCGT
Organism: uncultured Brevinematales bacterium; assembly: GCA_964392785.1. Taxonomy (GTDB): domain Bacteria; phylum Spirochaetota; class Brevinematia; order Brevinematales; family JAOACQ01; genus CAYMRH01. Next base: position 11,542 of record CAYMRH010000007.1, on the reverse strand, counting down.
TGAAGATGTCCGGGTCGTTCTTTTCGATCTGGAGGGCGCGGTTGTAGGCGTTTTCGGCGTCGGCGTACAGTTTCAACTCCAGATAACTGTTGCCCAGGTTGATGAGCGTGGGGTAGTGGCCGCCCTGGGCGGACAGGGATTCCTCGTAGAGTTTTACGGCTTCGGAATGCCGGTTGTTTTTGGCCAGCATGCGGCCGTAATTGTAGGACGCGAGGTAATTGTCCCGGCTGATCTGGTAGGCCTTCTGATAGGCGGACAGGGCCCCGCCCATTTTCCTGTTCTCCTCGTAGGCGTTGCCGAGTTTGACCCAGGCCTTGTCGTTTGCGGCGTCAATTGACACGGCTTTCTCCAGGAATTTTTCCGCCCGGTCGAACGAATTGTGCGAGAAATAAATGGTGCCGATGTTGACGTAGGCCTTGGCGTTCTGCGGATCCTTGCGGATGGTTTCCTGGAAGCTTTTCAGGGCGTTGTTGTTGTCCCCCAGCGCGGAGTAGGTCAGGCCCAGGTTGTAATACGCCTTGGAATGGTTCGGGTCCAGTCCGACGCAGAGAAGAAATTCGTCCCGCGCCTCCTTGTAGAGTTTTTTCATGTAATAGATGATGCCCATGAGGAAATGGGCGTCCGCGCTGTCGTAATCGCCGCGGGCGGCCTTGCGGAATTCGTCCAGCGCTTCGTCGTAAAGTTTCCGGTCGTACAGCAGTTTGCCCTGGGTGTAGTGGGCCACGCCGTTGTTCGGGTCTTTCTGGAGCGCTTCACGGCTCCGGTCCGTGGCGTTCCGGGCGTCGTTCATATTGTAATAGGCCAGGCCCTGGTAGCCGTCCGCGTCCGCCAGTTTGTTGTCCAGTTCTTCTGCCTTGCGGAATTCCTCCAGCGCTTCGCGGTTGTAGCCGCTGTTCAGGAGTTTTTTGCCGCTGTCCAGGTGCCGTTTCGCCTGGGCTTCCCGGGACAGGCCCGGCTGGATGGGGCCGGTGTCCGGGCGCGGGCCTTTCTGCGTGCTGCGCGTGACCGTCTCGATATCCGGGTTCAATCCGGGCGAACGGTTCTGGTTCATCCAGTTGCGCGGGTCGTTGCGGCGGCGGTCCTGCTCCTCCTGTTCCTTTTTCAGGCGCAGGATTTTCCGGCGGAGTTCGTCGATGCGGGGGTCTTTGGAATTTTCCAGGTAGGCCTTGTCCAGGTAATCCAAAGCGCGGTCGTAATCCTGGTTTTCGGCGTATTCCGAAGCCAGCGCGAGATACTGTTCCAGCCCGCCGCCCCGGTTACGGGAGGCGCCGGAGACCGCAATGCCGATCGGGATGGACAGGGCCAGGGCCGCGGCCAGCAGAAGCAGGGCGGCTTTTTTTCTGGTTATCTTGAAACCGAGAATTTCCATTTCCTCCGGTTTTTTTTCGGGTTCGGGCGGCTTGACCACCGTGGCTTCCCATTTGGGAAGTTTTCGGTGGGAATGGGAAATTCTTCTGGACGGCATGTGATCCTCCCTGTCGCGGCGACGGATAGGGCGCGAAATTTTCAGCGTTCCAGCCCTTCCAGGCCTTCGTCCACCGCCTTGCCCTTGTCGGCGGGTTTGACTTCGTTCAATACGCCCTCGATGTCGATCAGCGGGTCCACGTCGGGCAGGCCGGGCCGGTTGGTGTTCGAACCCGCGCCCGCGCCCGGATCCGGAACCAGGCCCGCGTATCTGTCAAAATCGAAATCGTCGGATTTCAGGATGCTCAGCGCCCGGCGGATGTTGTCGCTTTCGCGCCCGTTGGGGGCCAGAACCAGATAGGTTTCCCATTCGGAAATGGTGTTGGTCCTGTCGCGCAGCTTGAAGTAGGCCATGCCCTTGTACCAATAGGCCTGCACGACGTTTGCGTCCAGGGCGAACGCCCGGTTCAGGTTGTCAATGGAGCGGGCGTAATCTTTTTTGAGGTAATATACGTAACCCGTATTGTGGTGGATCATGGCCTTGAGGGAGGGGTCGTCCCCCGCTTCCAGCGCGTACTTGTACTGTTCCAGGGCTTTGTCGTAGTCCTCGTTGTTCACGTACGCATTCGCCAGGTAAAAATAGGCCTTGGGTTCCTGGTAACCGGAATCGATGGCGGCGCGGAAACTGCCAATGGCCAGCAGGAATTTCTTTTCCAGGTAATACTGCATGCCTTTCCGGTAGGACGCGTCATCGGCGGCCCGGAGCGCGGAGAAGGGCAGGACCAGGAATAGAACCACCGGCGCAAGCGCCGGAATCAGCTGACGGGCCGTCATGATCGCACCCTCCATGAATCCACTACGGCCGCCGGGGGTTTTGGTCACCGGCGGGAGGCCCCTGGGACCCGCTTATTCGTCCAGCCGGGATTCCAGTTCCCGGATCAGGTTTTTGGCCTGTTCGAGTTTTTCCGGCGGCATGCTGTTGAAATCCAGGTTCAGGTCCAGCAGGGCGCCGATCACCTCGATCTTTTTGTCCAGCGAGAGGATGGTCTGGTCGATCGAATCGATGCGCCTGTTCCTGGATTTGGATTTGTCCCGCCGGGCCAGCCGGGATTCATAGTCTCCCGATATGTCCTTGAAATCGTCCTACTGTTTTTTCAGGAGGTTCCTGTAATAGACTTCCAGCGACTGGATTTTTTCCTCGTACTGCTTCTGGATCTTGTCGCGTTCTGTCTGCAGTTCGCGGATCTGGATGTCGGACAGTTCCGTGTTTGTAATGACCAGATTTGTCCGGATCACGGTTGGAGTCGCGTCCGGTATCACGGCCGCCTGTTGTTCCGGCCGGGGGTTCCGGGGTGCGTCCGGTCTGGCGGCTGGCGCCGGATCTCCGGTTTGCCTTTCAAAGGGGTTCACGGCGGTATTCCGGGGGATGGCGTTTCCCAGCCCCCGTTCCAGCCCGGAACCGGCCGGTGTCGCGGCCGGGGCCGCGCCGGAAGCGTTGGTGACGCCCAGCATGGATTCCAGTTTTTCCACCAGAAGCGCCGCCCGTTCCAGCAGTTCCAATTGACCGCTCCAGCGCAGCGCGTCGGCGTTCGCGTTGGAGGTGATGGTCATGGTGATATTGGTGGGGCCGGATTCGGTCCCGACCGTGTTGGTCACAAAATTGGTCACGACCAGGGGAACCCCTGCCAACAGAGGGGAAACGACGGCCTCCGTCATTTTCAGGCCGCCGCGTTCCAGTCTGGCCGTGGTCAGGATGAGTCCGAACGTCAGTTCCTCGCCCCTTTTCACGAAGATGTCCCGGTAAAAAACGGCCACGGCGGCGTCCGGGTTGCCGAATTCGTTGTAACGGAAACGGGCCAGAGGATCCACGGGATACCCCAGCTCCTTTTCGTCCAGCTTCTTCCAGTTGCCCACGATCACGGACGCGGGTTTCAGTTCGTTGACGGACGGATAAATATAGAGACCGGTGCCGAACGTCGGGCTGTCCATTTCGTAATGACCGCTCAGGATGAATTCCGGCACGGCCGCCGCGGCCAGAAGGCGGTCGTAATCCAGTTTCTCCCCGCTGGACAGGTAGAGGGCCGGTTTGCGCGCGCTTTCTCCGATCACGGTGTCCAAGAGAAACCGGGCGCCGGCCATGAGCTGGGGTTCCTCCAGGTTCTGGAAAGACACCATGCACAGGAGCAGGCTTTCGTCCCGTCCCCGGAGGTTGGTCAGCACGAATTCGATTTTCACGGATGTCTTGCGGAGCTGGAAAAGGCCGCGCAGGACGTTGTCGTCCACGGCGAACGGTTTGACCGTTTTCAGTTCCGACAGCTTGTAGGGCTTTCCGTCCAGAATGACGTTGATGGAAGACGTGGGCGGGTTGTCCTTGAACAGCAGTTCCTTCAGGCTCCGGCTTTTCGGGTTCGGGTTTTCCACGAAGAACCGGCCGGTGCGGTCGTCCAGGAACAGGGCCAGGTTTTTGCCGTTCAGGGACAGAAATTCGCCGAACGCCGGAACCGAGCGGACGGCGGTCATGAGAGCGGCCAGCGCGAAGGCCAATGCGAAAGCGGTCGTTCTATTCATGGCTCGTTCCTTCGTCGGGATTTTCGTACAGCAGCTCGTTTTTCTCCCGGACGGCTTTTTCCTTCATTTCAAGAAGCTTGGCCTTGAGTTCCACCAGGGCGCGGAAACGGTCTATCTCCTCTTCTGTGCGCCTGTTTTCCCGGTAGGCGCGCTCCAGCTCCTGTTCATTCGTGTCGATCATCACGACCGTTTGCGTCAGGACCACGGTGTTGGAGATTTCAACCCGGCGAACAGAATAGTCCTCGCGTGTTTCCGGGAACTGCGCCGGGCCGTCGGGTTGGAACAGGTTGGTGATCACGACCGTGTTGGTGATGGTCCGCAAGGCTCCGGACAGGTCCACCACGTTCAGGTCGGGAGTTTCCGGAACGGCCGGCCGGGAAGGCGGTTCGGGCGATGCCGCGGGCGTGCGGGCTTCCCTGGCGTAGGGGCTGCCGGGGTATTCCCGCGCCAGCGTCTGATAAACGCTCTGGGCGTCGCCCTGCAGGTTCATTGCGTCCAGGGAACGGCCGGCGTAAAAGAGCGCGGCGGGCGCAACGGGGGAATCCTTGTAACGCATGCCGAAATTCATGTAAGCGACCGCGGCGTCTTTCCACCGCCCCAGGCGGTAACTGGACTGGGCAAATCCGAACAGGGCCTGCCGTTTGTCCGATTCCTTCACGGCGCGCTTTTCCAGCACGGAGAAATAACGGGACGCCTTTTCAAAATCGTTCAGCGCCAGACTGGACTTGCCGGCAATGAGCAGGGCGCGCGGAACGTGCCCGGAATAGGGGTGGTTGGCGATCAGGTCGCGGCATTCGTCCAGGGCCTTCCGGTGGTTATTCTGGTTGTAGAATTTCTCGGCGAGGCGGAACTTGGCCGTATCCAGCCCGATTGCGAACAGGGCGCCGCTGAGCGCCAGGCAGGCCAATAATAACGGAAATACGGCGGCGGTCTTTTTCAGCATAACGGATGCTCCATGGGCATGATGACGATCCCGATCGGTAAAAAGCCCTATACTAATTATCTGCTTTTTTTTCAAAATATTTAGAAAGAAGGCCGGTTTTCCGGGCGGTCCGGCGGCTCCCTCAAGACGGAATCTCTGGGGTCTGTTTCATGAAATCCGCGCCTTTCTTCATTATAATATAGGCCATTCCTCTGACAATATAGCATATTCCCCGTCCTAATTCCATTGATTGGGAGACCCGTTCATGACCGCCAAGCCGTTTGCCGCCATCCGGCCCGATCCCCGATACGCTCCGAAAGTCCACGTGCCGCCCTACGACGTTGTGGAGCGGGCCGACGTGATCCGGATGTCGGACGGCAATCCGAACTCCTTTTTTCAGGTGACCCGGGCGGACGCCTGGATGCCGGACGCGGACGAACATTCCCCGGAAGTTTACGAACAGGGCGGGAAAAACCTGCGCAGGATGCTGGCCGACCGGATACTGATCCGGGAAGACCGTCCGGCGTATTATGTCCTGTCCCAGACCTGGAAAGGGCGGACGCAAACCGGGGTTTACGGGGCCGTGTCCTGCGACGAGTACGAATCCGGCCTGATCAAGAAACACGAACTGACGCGTCAGGACAAGGAAGAGGACAGGACCAGGCATATCCTGGGCGTGGGCGCCGGAACGGGCCCCGTGTTCCTGGCGTTCAACGGGGACAGGGAATACGGCGCCCTGGTTGCCGGGGTAACGGGCGGCGTTCCCGAGTACGACGTGACGGACGAAAACGGGACGCGGAACCGTCTGTGGGTCGTGAAGGACGAAACGACGGCGGGATCCCTGGGCCGTTATTTTGAATCGGTGCCGTCGTTTTATATCGCGGACGGGCATCACCGGGCCGCCAGCGCCGTGAACGTGCGCCGGCTGCTGCGGGAACGGCCGCGTCCGGACCGATCCGCAACGCTTGCGGATTATTTCATGGCCGTGATCTTCCCCGCCGGGCAATTGAACATCCTGCCCTACAACCGCGTGGTGACGGACCTCAACGGTCTGCCGGAAGACGAGTTCCTGAAAAAAGCGGAAAGCCGTTTCTCCGTTGAACGAACCGCCCGGTCCGATCCGGAACGAAAAGGCGAGATCATTCTGATCCTGCCCCGGCAGAATTTCCTCCTGGTCCCGAAAGCGGGAACCTATGCCACGGACAATCCCCTGGACAGCCTGGATGTTTCCATTCTCCAGAAGAATCTCCTGGGCCCTGTCCTCGGCATCGATGACCCCCGGACATCCAGCCGGATCCGGTTTGTGGGCGGGATCCGCGGCAACGCGGAACTGGCCCGGCGCGTGAGATCGGGCGAGGCGGCCGCGGCCTTTTCGATGCACCCGGTGAGCATGGCGGACCTGATGGCCGTGACCGACCGGGGCGAATGCATGCCGCCCAAGTCCACCTGGTTCGAGCCGAAACTGCGGGACGGCCTGGTGACGTATCCGATCTGGTGAGTCAATGAACACCGATCACTTCGATACACCGAGCCCCTGAAAACAGGAGCTCGGTACTCAGTGACCGGTTGGATGAAACCACAGGGTTTACGGACGCTGAGTGATTTGCGTAGCAAATCGTATCGAAGCGACCGTTCGTTATTACTTCTTTCTGTTCTTCAACAGCTTCTGGTATTCCTCATCCTCGGCATCCAGTTTCCTTCACTCATCCATTTCATCCCGCGTCGGGTTGATCATGTCGTCGATCATTTCATCCACCCATTCGTTCAAAGCGGTCTTTTTGCCTTTGGTGGGACCTGAATCGTCGTCATAGGTATGGCCCCAGATCACTTTTCCGTTTTCCCACTGGAGGCCCGACACGCCGTTCTCGGTGATGAAGGTGACCTGGTCGCCCTGGCCGCTTTCGGTCAGGATCATTTCCAGCCGCGGACCGACCGCGGGAGAAGTGCCGCGGTCTTTTCTCACAAACGAAACCAGGGACAGAATTCCGGGGTTGTCATAGAGTCCATATTCCAGCTTCAGAAATCCCGTCTTGAGAGGGAGATAGAGCGGCTTTTCCGTGTCCGGGCCGTGGCGGTATTTTTTAAGGAAACCTTCGGGGATACAGTTACGCTTCATATTTAGATTGACCTCTAACGGCTTTTTGTGGTCTGAGAAATTTCTGTTTTACCACCCGTCTGCAACGAGGCGATTGCATGGAAAATACCGGGAGTGAGCCGTCCTGTCACATAAACAAACTCTGACAGCCGACAACTGGCCTCTGGCCGCTGACAACCGGGAACTAATCATCCACCTGGATCTCGCTGTCAATGCCCAGTTCCTTGATTTTCTTGTGCAGGTAGGTCCGTTCGATGTCGAGTGACTCGGCCGTTTTGGTGATGTTGTTGTTGAATTTCACCAGGCGGCTGATAATGAGGTTGCGCTCGAACTCGTGTTTGGCGTCCTTCAGGTTCTGGTTTTCGAAACGGCTTTCGATGCTGGATTCCTCCGGGTAGCAGATCTGCAGCACGTCCTGCGCGTCGATCACGGACTTGGCGGACAGGATCAGGAGCCGTTCGATGAAGTTGCGCAGTTCGCGCACGTTGCCCGGCCATTTCCGGCTTTTGAGGGACTGGAACGCCGCGGGCGTGAATTCGGCCGGCCGGCCCGTTTTTTCGGTGATCTCCTCGATAAAGAACCGGGCCAGCGCCTCGATGTCATCCTTGCGCTCGCGCAGGGGCGGGACCTGGATGGGGACCACGTTCAGGCGGTAGAAGAGGTCCTGGCGGAAGCGCCCGGCCTTGATTTCCTCACCGAGGTCCTTGTTGGTGGCCGCGACGATGCGCACGTCCACCTTGACCGTTTCGTTGCCGCCCACGCGTTCGATCTCGCGCTCCTGGATCACGCGCAGAACCTTGGCCTGGGCCGACTGGGAGAGGTCCGCCACCTCGTCCAGGAAGATCGTCCCGCGGTTGGCCGTCTCGAACTTGCCTTTCTTCTGCTTGGTGGCTCCCGTAAAGGCGCCCTTCTCGTAGCCGAAGAGTTCGCTCTCGATCAGGGTGTCCGGGATCGCGGCGCAGTTGACGCCGATGAAAGGGTATTTTCGTCGCGTCGATTCCTGGTGGATCATCCGGGCCACCAGTTCCTTGCCCGTGCCGTTTTCCCCGGTCACGAGGACGGACGCTTCGCTTTGCGCGATCTGCGGGATGGTGGCCAGGATGGATTTCACGCCGGGCGTCTCGCCGACGAACGCCACGGGGCGGTCAAAGCGGGATTTCAGGCTCACGTTTTCCATCTGGAGTTCTTTCATCGTGATCGCGTTCCGGACGGACCCGATGATGCGCTCCATGGACAGCGGTTTTTCGATGAAGTCGAACGCGCCGCGTTTCATGGCTTCCACGGCCATCTTGATATCCCCGTGCCCGGTGATGATGATGACCGGAACGATGGGAAATTCCTTGTGGATGTAGGACAGCACGTCCATCCCGCCCTTTTTGGGGAGCAGGACGTCCAGAATGACGGCGTCGATGTCCTCCAGGAAGACCTTCTTCTGGGCTTCCTCGCCGTCGGACGCGGTGATCACGTCGTAGGATTCGTCTTTCAGGATGTCGGAAATCGTGCCGCGGATGTTTTCCTCGTCATCCACGACCAGGACTCTGTAGGTCATGCGCTGTCTCCTTGTTCGGTCTGGGGCGGCGGTTTCAACGGGAATTCGACGATGAACGGAGCTC
>CAYMRH010000007.1:0-2924 GCA_964392785.1 uncultured Brevinematales bacterium | reverse complement strand
ATGCCGGTGCCTTCCGGCTTGGTGGTGAAATAGGGCTCGAAGATCCGTTCCTGCACTTCCGGCGGAATGCCCGTGCCGTAGTCCCGGAACATGACGAGAAACCTCTCCTCGTCCAGTTCCGTCCAGACGGTGGCGCCGGGACCATCGGACGCCGGCCGCCTCGCGTCCAGGGCGTTCCGGAGACTGTTGATGAAGACCTGCTTGATCTGGTTCTCGTCAAAGGCCACGGGCATTTCCGCCACGCCGATCCTGTCCTCGATCCGGAAATCCGGATAGGCGTTCTCGAAGAACACGATCACGTCCCGGACGGTTTTCACCAGGTCCCGGACCTCCAGCTTGGGGTTGGGCAGCCGGGCAAAACGGGAAAACTCGTTCACCAGGTTCTCCAGCCGCTTGGTCTCGTTGATGATGGTGGAGGATGTCTTCTGGAGGATCTGCAGGAAATCCGGCCGGCCGGTTTCGTAGCTGTACACCAGGCGCTCCGCGGACAGCTTGATGGGCGTGAGGGGGTTTTTCACCTCGTGGGCCAGACGCTTGGCCATTTCCTGCCAGGCCTCCAGGCGCTCGATGCGCTTCAGCTGCGCCTGCGCGGCCTTGAGCTTGGTGGCCATGGAATTGAAGTGGTACGCCAGGTCCCCGATTTCGTCGTGCGTTCGCACCTGGACTTTGTGGTCCAGGTTGCCGTCCGCGATGATTTTCGTGCCGCGCGCGATCGTTTCGATGGGTTCGGTGATGTTTTTGGCCACGAACAGGCTCACGAAAAACGCGCCGACCAGAATGGGAACGGCCAGGATGAAGATGGAGAGCACGGAAACGGGAAAGATGTACTGCTTGAGCAGACGCAGGCGGTTCAGCGCGTCGGTGTTGGATTTGAGAACGATGAAGGCGTCGGTCAGGTTTTTGTCCGTGGCGGTGGCGTAGAGCACGTCGCCGTGGCCGGAGCCGCCGCGAGCCACGACAAAACTGGAGGTGACCCCGATGTACAGGAATCGGTTCTTCGGGTCGGAAAAATATTCCGCAATGCTGTCCCGGTAGTGCAGGACGGCTTTGGCGATGTTCGGCGCGGTGCTTTTGCGGAAGCGGACTTCGCCGTCCCGGTCCAGCCTGAATATCACGGGAAAACTGTCCGGCTTCACGACCAGGTCGATCTTGAGCGTCAGTTCGAACGTTCGCTTGTTCAGCTCGATCATGGTCTTGTAGCCCGCCTGCAGGTTGTAGGCCACGCTGCGTTCCTTTTCCAGAAAGGTGTTTTCGATCAGGAAGATGAGGTAGAACATGAGCGCGCCGAACACCACGATGAACCCGAGCGTGGAGAGCAGGAAGTAGGACGTGATTTTCCCGCGGAGTTTATAACCCCTCACGCCGCGGCGCTGGTAGCGGATCACGCGGGTGAAATTGAACAGGAGCCACACGCCCAGGAACGTGGAAATGAAGATGACGCTCGGGGCGATGACCTTGAGCGTGGTGTTGGCGTTGATCCCGAAGAGCCAGAGGGCGAACAATCCCGCGGCGGCGGCAGACACCAGGGCGATGGCAAACAGGGGCAGGATGTTCCGGCGTTTACTCATTGAGGATGCCGTTCCGGGTGAAAGATCGCGACCGGACGCGGCCGGAAGAATAGTTCCATCTTCCGAAAAGACTGTAAATGAAGGACAGCGGGGGCTGGATGTCCAGCGAGGTGATGTCCTGGCGCGCTTCCAGCGTGTACACGCCCTGCGGGTCCAGACCGGCGGTTTTCAGGACGCGGAGGTCCCGGACGGCCATCAGATAGCGCGACATTTCCGCCGAACCGGGGAACCAGCGGCCGCGGCTGTCGGTCCCGAAGTGGACTTCCGTTTCAATGCCGTTGTTGATCACGTCCCTTTTGGACAGGGTGAGGAGCTGGAAATTGGTCACGACCTGGTCCGAAGACGGAAAAGCGCGCTTGCGGTAGAGCGTCAGGTGGTAAACCACTTTCAGGGACAGACCGTCGTTGACGATCCGCTCGATATCGACGGAATTCGTGGAATCGCTGTCCAGGGACACCAGCAGGGTGTTCTGGCGGAAAACCAGGCGCGCGAACGACACGCCGGCAAATGCGGGAGTGGAAGCGAGAAGCGTCAGGATCGCGGCGGCCGCGAAAGAAAGTTTCCTGATGGTTTGATCCATGTTCCATCCGGCGGTTTGCTCCGGTCCAGCGGGCTGGGGCGGCGGGTCAGTCCTCGTCGAACTTACGGACTTCGACCAGTTCCCGGATGGCCTCCAGGGCCGCGGCCTCGTCCGGTCCGTCGGCGGTGACCGTCAAAACGGTGCCTTTACCGGCGGCCAAAAGCAGGAGGTTCATGATGCTCTTGCAGTTGACCTCGCTTTCGTCCTTTTTGACCCGGATTTCGGACTGGAATTGGCTGGCGGTATTGGCCATAAGGGAGGACGGACGGGCGTGAAGTCCGAATTCGTTCTTGATCGTGAGCTGGCTCTGTTTCATGAAGACTCGCAACCTCGTCTCTGCCTTGGAAATCGGGGGAAAACCGTCGGAAATATTCTATCTCAGATCGCGGCTTTTGACAACTTCTTTCTCTTTTTTCATGAAACTCATGACCTTTTGGTTGAGTTCCTCGGCCGAATTGTAGCCGAGTTTCCGGATAATTTCGCGGTATGCGGCCACTTCGATCAGCAGGGGGAGGTTGCGGCCCGGCCGCACCGGGATTTCCTTCTTGGGGATGTCCATGTCCAGGATTTTCTCGTATTTTTCGTCCATGCCCAGGCGGTCGTAATTATAGGAGGAGTCCCAGTCCTGGAGGTCCACGATCAGTTCCACTTTCTCCGATTTCAGGATACGGCCTTCCCCGTAGTACTGGGACACGTTGATGATGCCGATACCGCGGATCTCCAGGAACGGGCCGTAATCCAGGTACGGTTCCCCGATCAGTTCCGAGCCGCTCGCG
>CAYMRH010000006.1:35913-66533 GCA_964392785.1 uncultured Brevinematales bacterium | reverse complement strand
GCCCATACGCTGAACCCGGTCCCGTTTGTTGTCGTGGACCCCGGGTATTCCGGCGAATACACCCTGGCTGAATTGCCCAAACGCGGCCTGTCCAACGTGGCGGCCACGGTCATGAACTTCCTGGGTTTCGAGAAACCGGAGGATTACGATCCGTCCCTGGTGCAGGTCCGGAAATAACGGGGCGGCCGTATCAAACCCGCGGATTTTTTGCACCCGTTGCGCCGCGAGCGCGTATCATATTATCATATGAGCATGACCGGTTTTCCTGTCCGGGCGCTGATTTTCGCCCTGCTCTTGCTTCCGTTCGGCCAAGTTGAGGGCCAGACGGGCGTCCGGATCTCCGATTCAACCGTGCGCTGGAAAGTGTTCGATTACGAACTCTCGCCTCAAGGCGCCATCACGCGTTATCACACCAACCGGACGGTCGTCAAAAACTTCTGGGTCAAGGTGATCGAAAACGATCTGATCAAGGTCACCCTTCTGCCCGAATTCGGCGGGCGCGTCCTGTCCTATATCTACAAACCGACCGGGCGCGAAATGCTCTATCAGAACCCCGTGGGAACGGTGTTCGGACTGAACGCGAACAACTTCTATTACAATTACCTCATGGTGTACGGCGGGATCTTTCCCACGTTCCCCGAACCGGAACACGGCAAAACCTGGAACCAGCCCTGGGAAATCACCGTTCTGACCAACACCCGCGAAAAGGTCAGCGTCCGAATGAGATACCGCGACCGGATCGAAAACAGCCGGTCCACTCCGGTCCAATTCCGGCACGGCCGCACGGACCTGGTCTGTTCCGTTGTCGTGACCGTGAGGGACGGCTCTTCGCTCCTGGAATACGCCGTGTCACTGGAAAACACCCGCGACCAACGCCTGGATTACGAATACTGGACCTGCATGACACTGGCGCCGGGTTCCGAACCGGGCCGCGCCGCCGCGACGGGGTCCACCGAACTGGTCATCCCCCACCGCCTGGCGCGCCTGAAATCGGAATGGTGGGACTGGATGACAGACGGCAACGCGGGAGAACACCATCATGACAACGTCTGGGTCTTGAACCGCCTCACTTTCTATTCCAATTGGCAGGACATGGGCATCCTCTACGCCTATCCGTCCGTGACCAACTCCTGGTACGGCGTGATCAACCACGACAACCTGTCCGGTTTCTTCCGTGTCGCGGACAACGCGCGGCACACGCCGGGGTTGAAGGTCTGGACCTGGGGTCTCGAGCCCGCCGCGCGGTTTGACGGCGGCAACGGAACCGAAGCGCGACGGCCGTTCATCGAATACTGGGCGGGCCATTCATCCGAATTTTTCCAGCCCGCGGCCATCAAACCCGGCGAAATAAAAAGCTGGACGGAGTATTTTCTTCCCACGCAGGGCCTACCCTTCGTGAGCCAGATCACGGAACACGGCGCCCTGGCGCTGCGCGTTGACCACCCTTCCCGGACGAATATATCCATCATCACGGCGGAATTTTTTCCCGCCAGCCCGGGGGAAAGCGTTTTCGCGACCATGATGATTTCCGGGAAAAAATCCTCCCGGATGATTTACGGCAAGGAAATCCCCCTCTCCCCTTCCGGCCCGGCCCGAATGACGGCCCTGGTCACGAACGCATCTCTGAAGCGGGGCAGTTACAGCCTGGAACTGACTATACAAAAGAAATCCGGCGAAGTGCTTGTCAAAACCTCCCGTCCCTTTATAAACTAAAAAAGAAACGGGACCCTCCGGCCGATACTCTGAAAACAAGATGACCGGACAGGAGAACGCTCATGAAACGCCTGATCGCGATCACAGCCTTCCTGATGACCGTCTGCGTCTCCCGGGAGGCCTCTTTCGCCCTGACGGTCTCGGATTCCGAGGTCCGTTTCCGCCATTACGCCTACGACCTGAACCCGGACCAGACCGTCCGCGACTACCATACCGGCCGGATCGTGACCCGCGTGTTTCCCGTGAAGATCATTGAAAACGAATGGATCAAAATCACCGTGCTTCCGGATTTCGGCGGCCGGATCCTGTCCTGGATCTACAAACCCACGGGCCACGAACTCCTGTACCAGAACCCCCTCGGGACCGTCCAGGGATGGAAAGAGCTCAATTTCTATTACGATTACCTGATGGTTTACGGCGGAATCTTCCCGACATATCCCGTGGCGGAACACGGCAAGACCTGGCAGACGCCCTGGAATTTCCAGTTTCTGGAAACCAACTCCGACCGGGTCACTTTCGAGATGCGTTTGACGGATTCCGCGGATCCCGTCAAAAGAACCGAGCGGAAATTCACCTACGGAAAAACCTGGCTGACCTGCATCGTGACCGTGACCGTCCGCAAAGACAGTTCCGCCGTGGAATGGACCGTCCGGCTGATCAACAACCAGCCCAAATATGTCCTTTACGAATACTGGACCTGCATGACGCTGGCGCCGGGTTCGACCCCGGGGAAACCCTCCGCGTCCGGGGCCTGTGAACTGGTTATTCCCACCACCCACATGAAACTGAAAAACGACTGGTGGCCGTGGATGGACGCCGCCAACGCCGGCGAACCCGTGGATGACAACGTTTTCACTTTTAACCGGCTGTCTTTCTATTCGAACTGGCAGGACATGGGCATTGCCTACGCATACCCGTCCGTGACCAACGGCTGGTACGGCCTCCTGAACCGGGAGAACAATGTGGGCGTATTCCGTTTCACACCGGACCCGGAGGAAACCCCCGGTCTGAAAATCTGGACCTGGGGCTACGAACCCAGCCGGGGCGAACCCCGCGGCGGCGCCCTGGACCACCGACGGCCTTACGTGGAGTATTTTTCCGGCACCACCACGGAGTTCTTCACCCCTTCCCGGATCGCCCCTCTGGACACCAAAACCTGGACCGAATATTTCCTGCCGACGGCCGGCCTGTCCAACGTCAATTTCGCAACCGCACGGGCGGCGGGTTATTTCAGCGCCGCCAGTCACCCTGACGGGAAAACACGCCTTCTGACCGCGGAGATTTTTTCCGCGGAACCGGGTCAGGAGCTGCGCGCGGAATTCTATCTTTCAGCAGGCAAGAAACCCCGGCTCGTTTCCTCTTCGGTGCTGGCGGGAAATCCCTCTAACACGGTCCTGGCCGAAGCCGTCCTGACCAACAGCCGTATCCCGAAAGGAACGACCGAACTCCTGTTCATCCTGCGCGACCGCGGCCGTAAAGAAATGGCCCGGGCCGTCCTGCCCTGCGCCGACACCAAACGGAACTAGACCATGACACCGCAACTGATCTTGCTCCGTCACGGAGAGTCCGTGTGGAACAAGATGAACGTTTTCACCGGATGGGTGGACGTGCCCCTTTCGGAAAAAGGCGTAGCGGAAGCCCAGAACGCCGGCGACCGGCTGTCCGGTCTGGATTTTGACGTGATTTTCACATCCACTCTTGTCCGCGCACTGGAAACCGCCATGCTGGTCATGACCCGGAACCGTTCCGGTCGCACGCCCGTGGTGTTCCATTCCGCCGACGAAGGCCAGCAGGAAGCGTGGTCCCGGATTTACAGCGACACAACCGAAAAGAACGTCGTTCCCGTTTACCGCTGCTGGCACCTGAACGAACGGTACTACGGAGAGCTGCAGGGGAAGAACAAAAAAGAAACCGCGGATGCGTACGGTGACGAACAGGTCCTTCAATGGAGGAGAAGTTACGACGTCCGTCCTCCCCGGGGAGAATCCCTGAAAGACACGGCCGAACGCACCATCCCGTTTTTCCAGGACATTATTTATCCCTGGCTGGAAAAGGGAAAAACCGTTCTGGTAAGCGCACACGGCAACAGCCTTCGGTCCATCGTGATGCATCTGGACGGTCTGTCCCGGGAACAGGTCCTGTCTCTCGAGATCCCCACGGGAGTCCCGCTGCTGTACGGGTTTTCCGGCGGGGTTTTCTCTCGAAAGGAGTGAACTGTGAGCGTTTTTGAGATCGCCATGCTGATCTGTTTCGGTTTCGCATGGCCGTTTTCCATAGCGAAATCCTGGAAGTCGCGCTCAACGAAAGGGAAAAGCGCCGTGTTCCTCTTTGTGGTCCTGGCGGGTTACGCGGCCGGCATCATCCACAAAATCCTGTATTCTCGTGACATCGTGATTGCCTTCTACGCGCTCAACTCCTGCCTGGTGGCCGCGGATATTACCATCTTCTTCCGGAACCGGATGATCGAAAGGAAACGCTGATCCTCCGGAATTCCTGCCAAAGGAAAACGCTCCCCGCCCCGGCAAATATGGATTATGATTACGTCTTGTCCTGCGGCGGCAGCTGACCTTTTGCCGGCGTTTTCTTCTTCATTACAAAAGAAAGAATGATCAGGATCACCCCCGCGACCGCGGCCGCAATCCCGATGACCGACTGCGTCTGCGGATCGAACATGCTCAACAGCCGGAACTGGCGGTTGAACAAACGCAGCACATAAACACCCGAGCCCAGAATCAAAAGCAGGATTCCCCAGGACAGCATGACAGCCCCCTTCAGATCGATACCGGCTTATTTTAATAAAACGCCCCCCTGTTATCAAGGATAAATTTGAGTAATTTTATGAATATCCTTAAAATACCCTTCAACCGGTTTTTTTGCCATCCGCTGGGGGAATCGCCATGAATATCATCCAGGCGATCAAAGACGCCTTCATCAACGACCTGGCCATCGATCTCGGGACCGCCAATACGCTCATTTACGTGAAAGGCGAAGGGATCGTTCTATCGGAACCGTCCGTGGTCGCCATCCAGACGGGCACCGGAAAAGTCATGGCCGTGGGCCGCGAAGCCAAAAACATGCTCGGGAAAACCCCCGGGGACATCGTGGCCATCCGCCCCATGCGCGAAGGCGTGATCGCGGATTTCGAAGTGGTCGGCAAGATGATGAAATATTTCATCCAGAAAAGCCAGACCCGCCGCAAGCTGGTGCACCCCCGCGTCGTGATCGGCGTGCCGTCCGGTGTGACGGAAGTGGAACGCCGCGCGGTCCGCGAAGCGGCGGAACAGGCCGGCGCCACCAAAATCCACCTGATCGAGGCTCCCAAGGCGGCGGCGCTGGGCGCCAACATTCCCATAGACGAACCGGCCGGTCACATGGTCATTGACATTGGCGGCGGCACCACGGAAGTGGCGGTCCTCTCCCTGGGCGGGATCGTGATCTCCAATTCCATCCGCGTGGGCGGCGACAAATTTGACGAAGCGATCATGAGCCATCTGAAAAAATACCACAACCTGATCGTGGGCGAAAAAACCGCCGAGGAACTCAAGATCAAGATCGGCAGCGCTTATCCCCTGAAAACCGTGGAGACCATGGAGATCAAGGGCCGCGACGCCATTTCAGGCCTGCCCCGCGTGCTGAAAATTGACAGCGTGGAAGTCCGGGAAGCCCTGCAGGAAACGGTCAACAAGGTTCTGGACGCCGTCCGTCAGACGCTGGACCAGACGCCGCCGGAGCTTTCGTCCGATATCATCGAGCGCGGGATCGTCATGGCGGGCGGAGGGTCGCTGCTGCGCGGCCTGACCAAATTCATCTCCAAAAACACGGGCGTTCCGGTGTTCCTGGCCGAAAATCCCCTGACCTGCGACGTGCTGGGAGCGGGAAAATACCTGGAGCACATCAAGAAATACGAGACCCACCTGACGGAATAGCGGGGAACTCCCGATGCCGAACCTGACCCTGTACAAAAACAGGCCCATTGTCACTTTCATCATCCTGCTGGTTCTGTCTGTCGGACTCATGTTTCTCAACGTCCGGTTTACCTTCCTGAACGTGCGGTCCGTCTTTTTCTTCCTCACCTACCCGGTCCAGTTCTCCGTGTCCGCCGTGGGCGGTTTTTTTTCCGGCCTTGTCTCGGGCATAGGACGCATCAACCAGCTGGAAAAAGAACTGACGGAAACCCGCCAGCGGCTGATCCGGTACCAGGAAAACCTCCTTTTATCGGGACAGATTGAAAAGGAAAACGCGGAACTGCGCCGACTGCTGTCCATCCGCTCCAACGTGAACCACACGTCCGTTTATGCCCGCATCGTGTTCCGGGACCCGAACCTGACCGGAGACTACTACCTGATCGACAAGGGTTTCCTGGACGGGCTGAAGGACGATATGCCGGTCGTGTCTTACACGGAGGAAGGCGAAATCTACCTGGTGGGCCGGACGCAGGACGTGAATCTCAAGGCCTCGCGTGTCCGGCTTGTCACGGCGGGAGATTCCTACATAGGCGTCACACTCCGTTCCAGCGGCTATATCGGCATTCTGCGCGGATTCGGTTCCTGGAACCAGAACTGCGTTGTGGAATACATCCCGAACGAAGCCGGCGTGTTCGTGGGCGAGGAGATCGTCACTTCGGGAGAAAGCGAAATTTTCCCGCCGGGCATACTGGTGGGCCGGGTGGTGGGTGTCGGCAACAGCAACCCGGAGGACTTTTTCAAGAAAGTTTTCGTGAAACCCCTGCTGAAATACACCAAACTCCGGGACGTGTTCGTGGTCCAGTGGCAAGGCGCCCGGAACGAGGAAATCCTGAAAAAAACCACAGGCGGCCAGTAAATGCGCGGCAACAAGGCGGTCCGGTATCTGGTGTACGGGCTGATCATATTCGTCCTGATGACGCTCCAGGCATCCAACGTCATCGCCGTTTTTGAGATCAACCCGGACCTCATTCTGCTGCTCGTCATCCTGCACAGCTTCCATTACGGGGAATGGAGCGGGGAGATCTTCGGTTTTGCGGCCGGTCTTGCCGAAGACGCCATGTCAGGCACGCTGTTCGGACTGAACGCCTTCATCCTGACGGTGATCGGTTTCCTGACCAGCCTGTACAAAAAATACATTTTCGTATCCGACGTGATCGCCTTTTTGATCTACGTCGTGATCGCGACCTTCCTGAAATACGTGTTCTTTGTCCTGTTTTCCTGGATTTTCCGCCAGTCCGAATACCTCTCCTGGATGATTCTCTTGAAATGTTTGGGCGAAATAGTGTATAATACTCTGATCGGGGCCCTGTTCTTCTACCTGTCTCCGCTCCTGTACAGGAAGGAACAGAATCCCTTTTAATCAGGATTTAGGATTTAGGATTTAGGGTTTAGGATTCAGGGACGTACAGACGGTTTTCTCAAAGTCACAATACAATTCTCCCAGATCCTAATTCCTAGACCCTAGACCCTAACAAGCGCCTATAGCTCAGCTGGATAGAGCATCAGATTCCGGATCTGAGGGCCAGAGGTTCGACTCCTCTTAGGCGCAAATCGTAATGCTATGAATCCCATCGAGCTTCTCGCCCCCGCCAAGGACCTCCTGACGGCCAGGGCCGCCATTGACTGCGGCGCGGACGCCCTGTATATGGGCGCTCCCCGTTTCGGCGCCCGGGCCCAGGCCGGAAATTCCCTGTCCGACATCGAAAGCGCCGTTCGTTACGCCCACCGCTATTACGCCCGTGTTTACGCAACCGTCAACACCATACTGACTGACCGGGAGCTTGCCGAGGCGGCCGTGATCATCCGTACGCTGTACGAGCTGGGCGCGGACGGGGTCATCATCCAGGATATGGGACTGCTGGAGACGGACCCGCCCCCCATCCCCCTCATCGCCAGCACTCAGTGCCACAACGCCACCTGGCAGAAGGTCAAGTTCCTGGAAGACGCGGGTTTCCGGCGCGTCATCCTGGCGCGGGAATTATCCCTGGACCAGATCCGCGAGATCCGTTCGCGGACTTCGGTGGAACTGGAAACTTTTGTCCACGGCGCGCTGTGCGTGTCATACAGCGGACAGTGCTATTTGTCATATTCCTGCGGACGCAGGAGCGGCAACCGCGGCGTCTGCGCCCAGCCCTGCCGCATGACCTACGACCTGACCGATAAACCCGGCCGCGTACTGGTCAAGGACAGGCACCTGCTCTCTCTCAAGGACCTGAATCTGTCAGAAGATATCGGCGCTCTGCTCGACGCGGGGGTGACATCGTTCAAGATCGAAGGGCGGTTAAAGGACATCCATTACGTCAGGAATATCGTATCTTTTTACCGCGCCCGGATTGACGCCGAGCTCGGGAAAAGAAACCTGAAACGCTCGTCCAGCGGGACAAGCGCCGCGCCGTTTATACCGGACCCGGCCAAGACTTTCAACCGCGGTTTCACGCGATATTTTTTGGGAGGAAAACCGAACCGCGTCGCGTCCATCAGGACCCAGAAATCCGTCGGGGAACCGATGGGACGGGTCAAAACGGTGGACAGGGGATACCTCACCCTGGAGACCGTTCACGACCTGAAAAACGGAGACGGCATCTGCTTTTTTGACCGGATGGACGTTCTCTGCGGCATGTTGATCACCCGGGTCGAAGGTGAAAAAATATTTCCCCGGGAACCCGGCATCCAATGGGTTTACCCGGGAGCGATGATCATGAGGAATTCGGACTCCGCGTTTGAAAAGACCCTGTCCGCCGCCCGGATTACGAGAAGGGTTCACGTCCGGATGGTTTTTTCCGAAACCGGGACCGGATTCATTCTGACTGCGGAGGACGAAGACGGCAACACCGAACGGCGTGAATTCCCTGCTGAAAAAGTGACCGCCGAAAACCCGGCAGAAGCGGTCAGGAATATCCGCCGGCAGCTGGAAAAATCCGGGGACACGATTTTCCAGGTCACGGAACTGGATATCGCGCTGAAACAGCCGCGGTATCTGCCCTTGAAATCCGTGAACGAAATGCGGCGGCTGGTCCTGTCGGCGCTGGAAACAAGACGAATGGAGAATTTCCCGAAACGGGAGAAAAAAATCCGCCCCAATTCCGTCCCTTACCCCGGAAAGACCCTGGATTTCCGGGCCAACGTCCTGAACAGAAAAGCGGAGGCGTTTTACCGCCGCCACGGCGTGCAGGAGATAGAACCCGCGGCGGAAAGCGGGCTGGATCTGACCGGCCGCCCCGTGATGACCGCCAAATACTGCGTGCACTACGAACTGGGCTGGTGTCTGAAAGACGGGAAAAAGGCCGGCCGGGACATTCCCGAAGGCCGGTTGTTCCTCCGGGACGGACGGAACGTTCTGCGCCTGGAATTTGACTGCGCGGCCTGCGAAATGCGTGTGATCCGTGAAACTCCCGGACCATCATTGGACCGGAACGCACGCCCGAATTCCCGGTCCGAACTTGTGAAAAAACACCGGCCCCGTTAAAATATCACCCGATTGAAACGCGCTCATAGCTCAGTTGGATAGAGCGTCAGATTGCGGATCTGAAGGCCGGAAGTTCGATTCTTCCTGGGCGCAAGTCACGTCAGCCGGGAGAGGTGCCAGAGCGGTTGATTGGGTCTGACTCGAAATCAGATAACCCCGCAAGGGGTTCGGGGGTTCAAATCCCCCCCTCTCCGAATCGGAATTGCCCGAAAGCAAATCGCAAAGCTCCGCCTCACTCCACCCGAATCCTCCTGTTACCTTTGACTTTTCAATTTCATTCCGGTAAAATCACCCAGTTCTGCCTGACAATCAGGGAGGGTTTTATGAAAATTCGGTGTATCCGCGCCCTTTTGTCATTCCTGGCTATCGCGGTAGTGTTAACCGCCTGCCCCGCTCCACCCGCAGACGGGGGCAAGATCGTGGTGGCCACTGACGCCACCTGGCCTCCCATGGAATCGGTCAACGAACGGAATGAGATCGTGGGTTACGACATTGATCTTATGAAGGAAGTGGCCAAACGCGGCGGTTTCACCGTGGAATTCCGTAACGTGCCCTGGAAGGGAATATTTGACGGCCTCCAGAAGAACGAGTACGACGCGATAATTTCCTCCGTGACGGTCACGGCGGAACGCCTGAAAACCGTGGATTTCTCAACGCCTTATATCAACGCGGGACAGGTGATCGTCGTCCGGTCCGGCACCGATGGCATTCAAACTCCAGAGGACCTGTCCGGCCGGAAAGTCGGCGCCCAAAACGGCACGACCGGATCCCAGGCCGTAGCCAAGATCCGCAATGCCCGAATGGTCACCTATCCTGAGATCGCGCCCGCGTTTGAGGACCTGGCCAGGGGCCGGATAGATGCCGTTGTGTGCGACACGCCCATTGCCGCCAATTACGCCTATCGGGTCGATGCCCAGCGGGGAAAATTCGTGATCGTTGGGGAACCCTTTACCCAGGAATATTACGCGATCTGCGTTAAAAAGGGAAATACCAAAGCCCTGGTCATGATCAACCGGGGTCTGAGCAAAGTCCTGAGGGACCGGACGTTCCTCACTACGCTCGAACGGAAATGGCTGAGATAATCAACCCGACCATCAGGAAGTATCTCTGTCTTTGATTTCATCTTGTTCGTACGGTATGTTTCCGGCATGAGCGTTCAATTCACGGACCCGCGCCGAAAAATTGCGTGTCTAACGGCTTTTCTCGCGATCCTGCTGACCTGCGGTTCGATCCTGGCGCAGGACCGGACGGGCTGGAAACTCGTCTGGTCCGACGAATTCAACGGGACCGCCCTGGATACGAACACCTGGGGTTTTGACATGGCCCGCGGACCCAACAACGACGGATTCGGGTCCTGGTCCCTGGAATATTTCACTGATTCCCCCCGGAACGCCTTTCTCACCAACGGTCATCTCGTGATCCGGGCGCTGGAACCCGATCAGGACCGGTTCTTCCACTCGGCCCAGGTCACGACCCAGAAGAGGAGGTTTTTCCAGTACGGGCGCATCGAAGCCCGGATGAAGCTGCCCGCCGGGTACGGCCTGTGGCCGGGTTTCTGCATGTTCGGGACCAATCTTGACTCCGCCGGCTGGCCTGAATGCGGCGAGATCGACGTGATGGAACTTCGTGGCGGCGACGCCGGCGACAGCAACCGGACGGTTTTCGGAACCGTTCATTACCGGAACGCCTCCCAGGACGAAACCTATCCTGGCAAATGGACCTATGAAACCGCCGTATACCGACTTCCGGCAGGAACCGATTTTTCAAGGGACTTTCATGTGTTCGGGATCAACTGGGACGCCGACAAGATCGTGTTCCACGTGGACGGTCAAGAATATTTCACTAACTGGATCCGGGCGTTTTACAAGTCCGAATTCCGGGCTCCGTTCCATCTTTACTTCAACATTAAAATCGGGGGCGAGTTTTACGCCCACGAGATCCGGTCGGCCGCGGAAGTCACGGCCCCGTTCCCGCAGGACATGACCATTGACTGGATCAGATACTATCGGAGATGACCTGAATCCTTTTCAAGCCCTCCCCGTCCCGGTGTTAATTGAGTAATCCGCCATCCTGCCTTAAAATCATGAAACTTTCATTTTCAACTGGAGAGCGTCATGGACCGCGTGTATGACTTCCTGAAGATTGAGAAAAAATGGAAAAAGTACTGGGACGACCACAAGACCTTCCGCGTGACGGAGGACCCGTCCGTGCCGGAAGACAAACGCCTGTACGTGCTGGATATGTTCCCCTATCCTTCAGGATCGGGACTGCATGTGGGCCACCCGGAAGGTTATACCGCGACGGATATTTTCTGCCGTTATAAAAAGATGGCCGGTTACAACGTCCTGCACCCCATGGGGTTCGATTCCTTCGGTCTGCCGGCGGAAAACTACGCCATCCAGACCGGCACTCATCCGGCCGAAACCACGGCGAAAAACATTGACCGTTTCCGGGACCAGATCAAGTCCATCGGTTTCTGCTACGACTGGGACCGCGAAGTCTCCACCTGCGATGCGGACTACTACAAATGGACGCAGTGGATCTTTCTCCAGCTCTTCAAAAAGGGCCTGGCCTACGAAAGCGAAATGCCGATCAACTGGTGCCCCTCCTGCGGGACCGGTCTGGCCAACGAGGAAGTCAAGGACGGCAAGTGCGACCGTTGCGACTCTCCCATTGAGCGCCGGCGCATCCGCCAGTGGGTTTTAAAAATCACGGCCTACGCCGACCGCCTTCTGAAAGACTTGGACCTTCTGGACTGGAGCGAATCCATCAAACTCATGCAGCGCAACTGGATCGGCCGAAGCGAGGGCGCGGAGGTGGATTTTACCGTGGATGGCGTCGCCGATACGATTAGAGTTTTTACGACTCGGCCCGACACTCTTTTCGGCGCCACCTACATGGTCCTGGCGCCGGAACACCCGCTGGTCGCGAAAATCACCACGGACGCCCAGAAAAAATCCGTGGAGAATTATATCAGGGAATCCGCCGCCAAGTCGGACCTTCAGCGCACCGAGCTGAACAAGGAAAAAAGCGGAGTGTTCACCGGAGCGCACGCCGTCAATCCCGTGAACGGCGCCAAAATACCGATCTGGATTTCCGACTATGTCCTGATGGGTTATGGTACCGGTGCCATCATGGCCGTGCCGGCGCACGACACCCGCGACTTCGAATTCGCCACCAAATTCAAATTGCCCATCATTCAGGTGGTCAGCCGCGACGGTTCCGCCTATGAAATGAAACAGGCGGAAATCGAGGACGGCATCGCAGTCAATTCCGGCCGCTTCAGCGGAATGAAAACCGCCGATTTCAAGAAATCCATAACAGAATGGCTGGAAAAAGAGGGAAAGGGCAAATTCGCCGTCAATTACAAACTGCGCGACTGGGTATTCTCCCGCCAGCGCTACTGGGGCGAGCCGATCCCCCTGGTTCACTGCGAGAAATGCGGCGTGGTGGCGCTGGATGAGAAGGAACTGCCCCTGAAACTCCCCGATGTGAAAAGTTACAAGCCCACGGGCACGGGCGAATCCCCCCTGGCCCAGATCCCCGAATGGATCAATACCAAATGCCCGAAGTGCGGCGGTCCGGCCAGGCGGGAAACCAACACCATGCCCCAGTGGGCGGGAAGCTGCTGGTATTACATCCGCTTTGCCGATCCCAAAAACGAAAAAGCCCTGGCGGACAAAAGCATCATCAGCTACTGGCTGCCCGTTGACCTTTACGTAGGCGGCGCCGAGCACGCCGTGCTCCACCTGCTCTATGCCCGCTTCTGGCACAAGGTGCTGTTCGACATCGGCGTGGTCAACACGCCCGAGCCCTTCATGACTCTCCGGAACCAGGGCATGATCCTGGGAGAAAACGGGGAGAAAATGTCCAAGTCCCGCGGTAACGTGGTCAATCCCGACGACGTGATCCGCGACCTGGGCGCCGACACGCTGCGGATCTACGAAATGTTCATGGGGCCCCTGGCGTCCGACAAGCCCTGGAACACTCAGAGCATCATCGGCATGAAGCGGTTCATTGACCGGGTGTGGAAACTCTTCGACAAACCCGTTTCAGACGACGCGCCCGTTCCGGACGCCGTGAACCGCCTGCGCCACAAGACCATCAAGTTCGTGGGGGACAAGATCAACGCGCTGGAATTCAACACGGCCTTGAGCCAGATGATGATCCTCTTGAACGAACTCTCCCCGCTGGAAAAAATGAACAAAGGGCTTTTGAAGGATTTTGTCCGGATCATCCACCCCTTCGCCCCGTTCGTGACGGAGGAACTCTGGGAAACACTGGGAGAAAAACCCTCCGTTCTTCATGCGCCCTGGCCGTCTTACGATCCCGCCCTCACCCAGGACAAACAGGTGGAAATGGTCGTTCAGGTCAACGGCAAGCTTCGGGACAACATCCTGATCGATCACGGAACTCCGAAAGAAAAGATGGAAGAGATCGCCCGGGACAGCCAGAAGGTCAAACCGTGGATTGAGGGCAGGAAAATCCTGAAAATCATCACAGTTCCGAACAAACTGGTCAATGTGGTGGTGCAGGAATCTGTCATTAAACCAAATTGATGTTTTTTGTCAGGCTTCGTCTCCGCTCAGCCTGACCTCTGCCATCCCGAGATGCCACCCTGAGCGGAGACGAAAGGGCATAAGGGATGACATTTTCAATTAGGATTGCAGCATGCTGCGTGAAATTCCCGAAGACATGGTCAACCAGCCGGAAGGCAACGTCCGTCGCCGTATTTTCATTGAAGACGAACCGCACTATTTTGACCTGTATGTCTGGTATTATGAAAACGAATCCGAGCCTTTCGGATTTCAGCTGTGTTATGCAAACAATTCCAATGCCCTGACCTGGAAAAGGGACAAGGGTTTTAACCACGATGATATTGTACAGGATCGCGGTGGCGAATGGGGCCGCTGGGCCAGATTCAACATGCTCACGGTTGACGGACCGCCCCCCTTCCTGAGGCTCAGCCAGCAATTCCGGGATGCTTCACGAAACATCGACAGCGCGGTTTCCCGATTCGTTCTGGACAGGCTGGATCACCCTGAAAAGTATTCGGAAAAGAAGATATAGCGGACGTCTCCGGCTTTCTTTACACCCCGATCTCGACCTGGACCGTGTGTTCCATACGGTCGTCCGTCAGCGGCAGGAATTCCTCCGGCTGTTCCGAGCCGTCCGTCGTAACGCTGACCGGCCTGCCGCCCGGAACCTGCATCACTTCCAGGTGATAAACCGTTTCCCGGTAACGATAATGGATCTTGAACGGACCCCAATCCGGCGGCAGGCACGGCTTGAAATACAGACGGTCCACCCGCAAATCCAGCCCCAACACGGATTCCGTAATCAGCCGGTACATCCACGCGGCCGATCCCGTGTACCAGGTCCACCCCCCGCGCCCCGGGTGCGAGGGTGAACTGTAAATATCCGCCGCCATCACGTAAGGTTCCACTTTATAGATGGCGATCTGATCCTTCGTGGAACCGTGATGGACGGGATTGATCAGTGACAGAAGCGTTTTGACCTTCTCCTTTTCCCCCAGTCGGGCAAACGCCATTACGGCCCACACGGCCGCGTGGGTGTATTGTCCGCCGTTTTCCCGGACACCCGGAACGTATCCCTTGATATAGCCCGGATCCGGCAATGAATTATTGAACGGCGGGTCCATTAACAGAATCATCCGGCGGCGCCGGTCCACCAGAATCTTCTCCAGCGATTCCATGGCCTTTTTCATTTTCTCTTCCGGCGCCGCGCCGGACAGGACCGCCCAGGATTGCGCGATCGCGTCGATCCGGCACTCGGAGTTCTCCCGGGAACCCAGCGGCGTTCCGTCGTCAAAATACGCGCGCCGGTACCATTCGCCGTCCCAAGCGTGCGCGTCCAGCGCCGTCTTCAGCCTGGCCGCCTCCTCTTCGCATCTCGCGGCAAACGGATCGTCACCCCGCATCCGCGCCAGCGGAATGAATTCCCCCAGGACGGCATACAGGAAAAATCCCAGCCAGACGCTTTCCCCGCTTCCGCCAAACCCGACCAGGTTCATGCCGTCGTTCCAGTCACCGCCGCCCATCAGGGGCAAAGCGTGCCGGCCGTAGCGGAAAGCCCTCTCCACGGCCCGGCGGCAGTGTTCATACAGGGTTGCCGTCTCGTCCGACCGGACAGGAAGATCGTAGAGCGAATCCTCCCCAGGATTTAACGGCCGGCTTTCCAGGAACGGAACGGTTTCGTCCAGCACACCCGTATCCCCCGTCTTTTTGACATACAAAGCCGTGACAAACGGGAGCCAGAGATAATCGTCGGATATGAGCGTGCGCACGCCCCTCCCCAGCGGAGGGTGCCACCAGTGCTGGACGTCGCCTTCCCGGAACTGCCGGGACGCGCTGAGCAGAAGATGTTCGCGGACCAGGCCCGGTTCCGAAAACAGGAGCGCCGTCACGTCCTGGAGCTGGTCGCGGAAACCGAAAGCCCCACCGGACTGGTAATAACCGCAGCGGCCGAAAAACCGGGACGTCATGACCTGGTAAGTGAGCCAGCCGTTTGTCATGAAATTCAAAGCCGGATCGGGAGTTTCAACGTTGATGGTGCCCAGCGTATGGTTCCAGTAATGCCAGACGCGGTCCCGGGCCTGATACGCGGCCAGCGAACTCCGGCAGCCGGACACCAGGCGACGGGCCTCTTCCGCGTCCCGTCCGGCTCCCATGACGAACACGATTTCCTTTTCCTGGCCGGCTTCCAGGTCAAAAAACACCTGCATGGACATCGCGGGATCAAAACCGGCCCCCACGCGTCCGGACAGATGGGCCCGGTGCATGGCGGCGGGATCGGACAGCGTTCCGTTGCGGCCAATGAATTCCGTCCGGTCTCCGGACTCGCTCCGCCTGGTCTCGTTGGAATCCAGGAACACGACGCGCCCGGAAAAATCCGCATGGAACGGATTGGTCGCGAACAGGGCCCCGGTAATATGGTCCTTCTCCGTCCGGACGTGCATCTGGGTTTTGGAACGCCTGTCTCCCAGGACCAGCTCCAGGAAACAGGTCGCGGAAAGCCGCCGGATCATCTGGGAATCGTTCCGCGCTTTCAGCAGGAAGTATTTGACGGGGGCGTCGGGGTCCACGTAAACCCACAGTTCCGTCTTGATGCCGAAAACCGCGTATTCAAATACGCTGTAACCCAGACCGTGCCGGTTCAGATAATCCCCGGAAGCCGGCGCCGGCAGCGGGGTGGCCGACCAGAATCTCCCGGAATTTTCGTCCCGGATGTAGAGCGTTTCCCCGCTCGTGTCGGAAACCGGATCGTTGTACCAGGGGGTCAGGCGGAATTCGTGGGCGTTTTCAAACCAGGTCGTGCCGCCGCTTTGCGAGATCACGGAACCGATGCGCCTGTTGGCGACCACGTTGACCCACGGCATGGGAGGAAGCGAATCCGGGAAAACCTGGAATATGTATTCCCGCCCGTCACGGGTGAATCCGCCCAGGCCGTTATGGAAAGCCAGACTGGTCTGACGGAAATTCTCAGGCTGGCTTGAAGCACGGTCGTCCCGGGCGGTGGTCATTTTGTGGACGGGCATTTCGTTTTCCACTCGGTCACGGACCTGGGAGGCCAGGTTGCCGCCGCTGTCCGTCACGATCACGCGCGCGGACGAAAGCATCAGGACACGGTCCTCTTCCGTCATCTGGTCCGGGAACCGGATAAAAATCCCGCCGGGCCTGTCAAAATGGGACGCTTCGGAACCGGTCGTGATCAACCCCATGATCCGGTCCTGAAGGTCCTGCCGGTATCCCGACCGTTCCTCGTTCCAGATCACCAGGTCCGTCTTGAGCCCTTTCAGTCGCCAGTACACGTGGGCCTGGATCAGTTGCGCCGCCAGGTCAATCCGGTTATGGTCGCCGATCCGCAGAAGCACAATGGGCAGGTCTCCGGATATGCCGTAAGCCCAGAGAGCCGACTGGCCCCGCGTATTTTTCATCAGGACGTCCGAACCGGCCCTTCTGTCCGCGCAGGGATAAATCACGGCCCCCGCCAGCTTGCCGAACAGCTGGGCGTCCGCTTCCGAAGCGTTGATCTGCTGGAGGACCACCCGGCCGTGTATGAGCGCGATATCGAACACCCGGTCCGCCAGACGGCGGTCCTTGTATTTTTCGATCAGGGAAACGGCGCCTTCTCGGGTTTCCGCGATCCCGGTGATGAAGCCGAACGTTTTGGATTCGACCGACCGGAGTTTGAACCGGCACCGGACCGAAATCACCGGATCCAGAACGGAACCCTGCGCTCCGGACAGCGGGCCGTTGTCCTCCAAAGCCCGCGGGCAGTGAACGCTCCGTCCGCGTCCGATAAAACGCATCCGGTCGGTTTCGAAGGAAACGTCCAGCGGCTCCTGATCCGGGTGGACCAGGAGATGGAACATCCAGGGCGTTTTCTCCTCCGGAGACCGGGGCCTGCGGGAACACAGGATCGCGTTGTGTTCGCGGAGGATTTCAGTCCGGACAAACAGTTTGTCAAAAACCGGATGATGCTCGCCGGATTCCCCGTCCATCAGGGACACTTCCGCGTAACTGGTCACGTCCATCTCCCGGGTCCGGACGGAATAGTTGCTGACGGTCACGCGGCGGTATTCGATATCGTCTTCCGGAGAAACGGCGATTTCGGTATAGGTGTCCAGACCCTGGTCCCGCCTCTTGAATTCCGCGCGGGCCTGGGAAAACACGACTTCATAATCGTTGGGTTCTGCCAGCGCCGGCTGGAAGGCCGCGGACCACGTGGATTCCCCGCCCAGGTCGCGGACGTAAACAAACGACCCTTCGTTGTCCCGGGTCACGTCCCCGCTCCAGCGGGTCAGGGACAGGTTGTGCCACCGGCTGTATCCGCCGCCGCCGTTTGTCACCATCACGTGATAACGACCGTTGGACAGCAGATGGACTTCGGGCGAAGGCGTCTGCGCGGTATCGAAGACCCTCAGGGCATCGTTCCGTTCCTCGGATTCCGGGCGCGACCGGGGAGGTTCCGGATGCCACATCCTGAACGGCGGCGCCTGCGGTATCCGCTCCTGGAGCAGCAGAACGGCGGTCTGGAAGAGCGTGTGGTTACGGAAGCGCCGCACCATCCGTTCCCCGGTAAAGAAATTGACCAGTGATACGAAACTCATTCCCTGATGGTGGGCCATGAAGGACCGGATGACCGCTTCGGAGCGGTCCTGGCCCAGACGGCTTTCAGTAAAATCCACCGATTCGTAAAAACCGTACCGCCCCTCGTAACCGCCGGCTTTCATCTTTTGGAGGTTGACACAGACTTTCCGGGGCCTGACCGCGACCGCCAGCAGGGACGCGTACGGCGCGATCACCAGGTCGTCGGCCAGTCCGCGCTTGAAGCCGATTTCCGGTATGCCGAAAGACCGGTACTGATATTTCAGATTGGCGTCCGTCACGTTTTCCGCCGATTCGGATACCCCCCAGGGCACCCCCTGTTTTCCGCAGTAGGATATCTGCTTGTCCACCACGGCTTGGCAGGACTGACCGATCAGCGTTTCCTCGTAACCGGGCATGACCAGTTGGGGCATGAGATATTCGAACATGGACCCGCCCCAGGACATGAGTATGGTTTTCCCCTTCCAGATGGTCACCAGCCGGCCCAGAGAGAACCAGTGATCCAGCGGCAATTGTCCCCGGGATATGCCGATAAAACTGGCCAGCCGCGCCTCGGAAGCGAGCAGGTCGTAGTAACTGTCGTCCCTTCTGTGCTGGCCGGCTTCGTATCCGATGCTCAGGAGGTTCCGGGAAGGGTCATACAGAAAATCGTAATCGTGTTCAGCGAATTTCTGGCACTGGACGGACATCTGCTCCAGCTGGCCCCGCCGTGACGCGGCGCGGTGCGAGCCCTGTCGTACTGCGCGCAGGAAATCCTCCTCCAGGGCGGCAGCGGACGTACCGTTGAAACGATCCTGATACCCCGCCAGTTCGTCCAGAGTCGCGTTCGCATCCAGCCAGTCCAGCGTTTGCGCGTCCGGAAGACGGGATTGATCAGTCAAAGCGAGCCAAGGCGCCAGAAACAGGATGTCCTCTCTCTGACTTTCGCATTGCGTTTCAAATGTCTTCAACCACCAGGCCGCGTCATCCGGCAGGGAGGACGCAAATTCTTCGCGGATCCGCCTGGCCCGGTCTTCCAATCCGGACAAATCACGGAGAATACGGGACAACCCGGGCGAGTCCTTCTCCAGTTCCCGGATTTTCTGACGCAATTTCCCGAACCGTTCCTCCAGAGCGCTTTTATGGTCAGGCGCCATAGCCCGGGAATATTCCCGGGCAACCGACAGCGTGTCGCCCAATCCCGAGTAAAATCCGGATTGAAAAATCCTGTTACCCGCGATTTCCAGAAGCCCGGTCTGAACCGTGAACAGGAATCCCGCCAGGTTGCCGCTGTCCACCGTGGAGATATAACGGGGATTCAGCGGCTGAAGCGTACGGGTATCATACCAGTTGAAAAAGTGGCCGCGGAACCGCTCCATGCGGGACAGGGTCTTGAACGTTTTCTTGGTGCGGTCAATCAATTGCCCGGCGGTCAGATAGCCCAGGTCATAAGCCCCCAGGTTGGACAGAACCATGAGCCCGATGTTGGTGGGAGAAGTCATGTGCGTGAGGATTTCCGCCGGGTCCTCCTGGTAGTTGTCCGGAGGAAGCCAGTTGTCTTCCGGCCCCGCGAACGTTTCGAAAAATCGCCAGGTTTTCCGCGCCGTTGTCCTGAGGAATGCCGACTGGTGTTCGCTCAATTTTTCGCGGCGCCGTTTCAAGGGCCGGCCGGTCAGCCAGCAGACCAACGGGGACGCAAACCACAAAACCAGCACGGCCCATTCCTGCGGCGGCACGGGCCTGTTCACGAGATGCATCACTCCCGCCAGCGCCGCGGCAAGAAACGGCGCCCCGAACATGAGACGGAAATAACTCAGGACGCTCCGGCCGGCTTTTCGCTTGGCCTCACCGGACGTGGTCCACTCCAGCAGTCTTTTTCCCGAAAAAATTGTTCTCCAGGCGGTGCGCAGGACCGCATCCATGTTGGAAACGGCCTCGTAAGGAAGGACGGCCAATGAAAACAGCGCCTGCGTGACATGGCGGTTCAGCGTATCGACAACGGACAGTAAATGAAGCCGGACCGGGTAACGCTCCGGGACGCGGAATAACTGGATGACAGATCCCGGCAGGAGGGGCAGAATCAGGATTCCGGCGGCTAAAGCCAGCCCGACCCACGGGACCGGAGCAAAAAACCAGCCCAGAGCGACAGTCAAAAACAGGGCAATGGGAACAAAACTGCGGCGCAGGTTATCGAAAATTTTCCACCGGCTCAGCGCGGAGAGGGAATTTTTTTCCATTCTTTTACCGAAACCGGGAACGACCGGACCCAGCCAGGACGCGATCTGCCAGTCCCCGCGGATCCAGCGGTGGCGGCGGGCCATATCCTCGCTGTAGGCACCCGGGAATTCCTCCGTCATCTGGACATCGCTCACCAGTCCGGAACGGACGTAACACCCTTCCAGCAGGTCATGGCTCAGGATGCGGTTTTCGGGAAGTTGACCCGATAGCACCCGGTCGAACATGGCCACGTGATAGATCCCTTTTCCCACAAAAGACCCTTCGCCGAACAGGTCCTGGTAAACGTCCGAAACCGCGCGCGTGTAGGGATCGATACCCGACTCGCTGCCGAACAGCCGGGAATACGCGGACTGCCGCGTCCCGGTCAGGCTGGACACGACCCGGGGCTGGAGTATGGCGTATCCGGCCGTCACTCGACCTTTCACGGGATCAAAGACGGGCTCGTTCAAGGGGTGGGACATGGTTTCGATCAGTTTCAGCGCGGAATCGTGAGGCAGGCGCGTGTCCGTATCCAGAGTGATCACGTAACGGATTCCGTTCAGGATATCCGGATCCCCTTCCAGCAGAAGTTCCCCGGGTTGCCCCGAAAGAATGGCCGCATTCAGGGCTTCCAGTTTGCCCCTCTTTCTTTCATAACCCATCCATTTTTTTTCAGCCGGATTCCAGAGACGCGGTCGGTGAAACAGCAGAAACGGAGCCCGCCCTTCCGTTCCGTACTTTTCGTTCAACCGCCGGATTCCCGACCGGGCCAGTTCGACCAGCCGCTGGTCCTGCGGCATGGTTTTTTCGGGGGCGTCGGTAAAGTCGGTGAGCAGGCTGAAATAAACCCGCTCACGCCTGTTGGCCAGATAGGTCACTTCAATCTTGTTGACGAGTTCCGCCACATGCCGTTCGCCCGAAAGCATGGACGGGACGGTGACCAGGGTCGCGGATTCCGGCGGAACGCCTGCGGAAAAATCCATCCGGGGAAGAATTTCCGGCCTGACAAACAGCCCCGCGATCCAGTTCACCAGCGATACGGCCATCTGACTGAATCCCAGCGAAAGCAGAACCGATGCCATGGCGGCCTTCCATCCTCCGTCGGGAAATAAAAGCCGCGTCAGGACAAATGTCAGACCGGCCGTCAGGACCAGAATCGAGCCCAGATAAAAAAACAGCGGGGCCGATTTTCCAAAACGGGACATCAGATCTCCCGCCGTGGGCCGCATACCGCAGTTCTTTTCCAGGATTCTGAGACCGCGATCCGCCAGATAGTAACCCACATGCCGGAAGCGTTTGTTCCCGTTTTCCCCGCTTGCGGCCAAAGCAACGGCCTTCCGGGCAACGGAGACCTCGTCCATCCGGCTTTGGCGGGAAATTTTTTCAACGGCGTGGCGGTAGCGGTCCCGTGTCGCAAAATCCATACGGGGATAGACGCCGGCGGGGTCCTCCCGGAGGACCTGTTCCACACGGCTCATGTCCTCCACGAAACATTTCCAGTCGATCGCGCTCAGGAACCGGAGACTGTTGATACTGTTGCTGATGGAGATCTGGAGGGAGGCCTGACGCTGGCTGTCCAGCTGAACCTGTCCTTCTATGGTCTGCCCTTTTTCCGCCAGGCGGCGCTCCACCCAGTTGAGCGGCATGAACAACGCGGGATTCTGTCTCTGGAGTTTGCGGAAGAATTCGCCCACGAAGGTGCAGGACATGGGAACGTCCGACCGGACCATCTCGGCCATCTCGATGATCATCGCGTTCGGGTTTTCTCCGGCGGCCTTGAGCATTCTTTGGGCCCACTCGTCCGCCGTCAACCTGTCCCTCCGTCCTGAGGCGATATGGGACGCGATGACCCTCAGATTGTCGATCAGGGCCAGCCGGAGCATGATGGGTATGGCCCACAGTTCGCCCAATTCCAGGGTGTGGACGTTCTGATAGGCCGCGACTATACTGCCCAGACTTCCGGCGTCCACGCGGCCGTCCACGTGGGAAATGAGTTCGCGGACCAGGTCAAAGACTCGGGGAAAACCGGCCGAAGGCCCGGATTTGAGACGCGGCAGTTTGAGGCTGTATCCCCTGGGAAGATGCCTGCGCACCATCCAGATCTGTTCCGCGACCAGATAGTAGTTGTCCAGGAGCCAAACCGCCGCCGGAGACAGGCGGTTCTTGTCCTGTTCCTCGGAACTGATCAGCCTGTAAGTGTCGTCAATAATTTTTTTGTTCCTGTCCAGACGGGGCAAAAGCCGGTCTTTGCCGGGCCGGTAATCCAGTTCGTGAATCCGGGCCACGGCCTCTCCGTGCCGGGCCAACTGTTCTATGCTGTACAGCTCGTTCTGCGGGGGGTATTCCGCCTGCTGTCCGTCCGGGTCATCCTGAAAACGGACTTTATCCCTGAACGGAGACAAACGGCTTCTGAACAGACTCATGACACCTTCGATCTGAAAATATTTTGTTGCGCGACCATCAACTTTATTTTAACCTGACTGGACTGAAATCTCTATATACTCAAGCCAACAATTAGTATGGAATCCGGGACCGACCGCGGGACGACGGATTCCCCGCGACCTCAGGCGGATTGCCGTAAAAACAAGGGGGGCCGGTGTGAATAACCAGAACATCACCGCCATCGTGACCGGCGGGGCCCAGGGCATAGGCCGGGCCATCGCGATGGAATTTCTCAAGGAAGGCAAGACAGTCATCATTGCCGATTCAGACGAACAGGCCGGACGGGAAACCCTCGAAAACCTGAAGGATTCCGGCGTAGTCCGTTTTCTTCCTACCGACGTGTCAGATGAAAAATCCGTCATGAAGACGGTGTCTGACACCGTTCGTGAAACCGGACGGATCGACATTGTGGTTAATAACGCCGGGCTATTCCGTGTCAAGCCGGTCACGGAACTGACCCTGGAGGAATGGAACCGGATCATCGGCGTGAATTTGACCGGCGCGTTTCTCATGGCCAAGCACGCGGCCCCGCACTTGAAAAAGACCCGGGGAACGATCGTGAATATCGCGTCCACCCGGGCCCTTCAGTCGGAAAAAGACACGGAAAGCTATTCCGCCTCCAAGGGAGGGATCGTGGCGCTGACACATTCATTGGCGGTGAGCCTGGGGCCGGACATCAGAGTGAACTGCGTCAGCCCCGGTTGGATTGACGTATCGGACTGGAAAAAAAGCGGGGAATCAAAACAGGCAAATATCTCGGACGCGGACAGGGAGCAGCATCCCGCAGGCCGAGTGGGAACGCCGTCAGACATTGCCCGAATGGTCAGTTTTCTGTGCCGGCCGGAAAATTCCTTCATCACGGGCGCGAATTACACGGTGGACGGCGGCATGACCCGGAGAATGATCTACGTCTGAGCCCTGCACTGATTAATATTGCAGATCTTTCAGATTGGATTTTTCACAGATGGTTATGACAGAAGCATATCATATCCTGCCGGTATGAATACTTCCGCTACCCCGTCTTCCCCTCGGCCCGCTCGGGACAGGTCCGATTCTCGCTTCCTGTTGCGCTTTTGAAGAATCTCATTGGATGATTAATGTGTTTTAAACGAGATTCCTCAGAAGTTACGCCAAAGAAGTGCAATCGGAATGACTGGGGACGGGCCCTCAATAATGATTCATGATTGGTCCAGCGATTATACCAAGGTCTCTGATCATCAATATGCAATTTGTCCCTGTTTCATGCTATAATTGTGTGAAAGAACGGTCCTGATTGTTCTCAGGGGGTTTTCCATGACACGCCATAAGCCAATCTTCCTGGCGGCCGCGATCCTGCTCCTGGGCCTGTCCCGGGTTTTCGGTGTCGCCGGAACGAACAGAATTTCCGTGGCCGTGCTGGATTTCAAGAACCTCACAAAAAACAAGGGCTACGACTTTCTGGAAAAAACCATATCGGATTCCCTTATCACCACTCTCCAGAAAAGCGGCAATTTCAACCTGATCGAACGCCAGCGTCTGGCCGCCCTGATCGACGAAAAAAAACTCTCCCTCACGGGGCTTCTGGACCAGGACACGGCGGCCGGCAAGAAGATCGGCACGCTCTTGAAAGCGGACAACCTGATCCTGGGCAGTTTCTCGGCCATCGGGGACCGGATCGAGGTCAACGCACGCCTGGTGAGCGTGGATACCGGCGAGATCCTGTCCGCGGAAAAGATTTCCGAAAAAATGGGGGACAAACTCTTCACCCGCATCAACGAACTGGCCGATTCCATGGTCATCCGCCTGATGGATTACAAGGCCGGTTTTCTGAACCTGGATTCATCCCCTCAGGGCGCGGAAGTCAAACTGGACAACACCGTCCTGGGCGTCACACCCATTACCGAACTCCGGATGAGGGCCGGGAACTACACCGTCACGGTCGTAAAAGAAGGATATGAAATCCGGACCCTGTCCGTGGGCGTAAGGGAGAACCAGAAAAACAACTATAATGTTGCTCTGGAACGCAAGACGGAATTTTATCCCTACAAAATCCTTCTCATGATCCATCCCCTGTCCCTGCTCCAGCCGGATTACCAGCCGGACTGGAGTCTCGCGTTCGAATACCACATCGTGGACTGGTTCTCGGTGGGCGTGGAGGGCGGCGGCAATCTGTTTTTCCACCGTTCGCTGGACACGAACACGCCCGGTTTTTCTTTCACGAATACGATGGTCCTGTATTTCCATAAGTTCAACGCCGTGGCCAAGTTCCACCTGTTCCCGCAGGCCCGTTTTCTGTCGCCCTACCTGGGCGCCGGTTTGGGATACTTCACGGGTTCCTCTGAGGAATACAGCCTGTCCCACAGCGGCCTCTATTATAAGGGGATTGTGGGACTGAACATTTTTCCGGCCAGCCGGTTTTCGGTTTTTATAGACGCGATCTACCAGAACCTGGGCGGTGTTATTCTGAATGAAAAACGGTTCAACCTGTTCGGAAATTATACCTATAATGCCCAA
Source organism: uncultured Brevinematales bacterium (assembly GCA_964392785.1). Classification (GTDB taxonomy): domain Bacteria; phylum Spirochaetota; class Brevinematia; order Brevinematales; family JAOACQ01; genus CAYMRH01. Next base: position 41,127 of record CAYMRH010000006.1, on the reverse strand, counting down.
AGGGTTTCCCTGGAAACCATCCTGATCGGACTGGGAATCCGGTTCAGTTTTTAGCGGAGGATCAAGATGAAAACCGTATACGGACTTTTCTTTTTCCTGGCCGTTCTGGCGGCCGCGGGATGCAATCTGAAAACGGAACCGATCAACCCGTTATTTTCCGGAACGACCTTTATATCCACTTTCTTGCCCAAGGACACCTCCACCGTCCCTGTCACGTTTACCTGGACTTCTCCCGGTTCCTCGGTCGCTCACGAAGTTGTGGGAGTTTTTACAAACCAGATCGTCGTGGACAACATGCAGATCACAAACATCCGTGACTGTATTGCCATGTGGACCACGGGCATGACCGGCTCGGCGGGAGAAGTGCCCTTTTCCAATTTCAAAAAAGTCGTGAACGGCGTCATTCAGACCGATGCGGCCGTTTATCATTCGGGCACCATGTATTGGGCTGTCTGGGGTTATGATTCGGGACTGAAAATCACCCATTCCAGCGCGCAGAAATCGTTCACGACGAATTAACGGACCCGCTTCTCGACCAGGTATTTCCAGTAGCGGACGGGCATGCAGCGTCTCTGGAGACGGGGGTTGATCCGTTCGCGGATCGCGATGCAGTCGTAATATGTTTTCCAGAGTTCCCGGTAGTCCTGTTCATCGGTTTCCGCCCCGGTTTCCGGATGATCACCCGGTATCCCGCCTTTCTCAAGGTTCATATCCCCGATCTTCCAGGACCTCCCGTTGGAGAGAATGGCCTGCCCCCTCCGGATGTCGTGGATGATCCATTTCTGTCCCCGGAACCGGGCCTGGAAATGGCTGACCAGAAGACCCAGCACGTTGTGGTCCGGCTCAATGGGCGCGTAATAGACGTTTCCGGAGAGCTTCCGGAAACGGACCAGTCCGGTCAGACGGTGGGCCTCGAAACTGACCTTGTTTCTGATCCTGTGCACGTCCAACACGGCGGTCTCGGATTCCCGCAGGTCTACATCCTCGCCCATTTTCCCGGCCAGGACCAGATAATCGAACAGCCGCTTTTCCACTCCGGGCAATTCAGACAGGTAGCATAAATACAGGTTGCGAACCACGCGGTCCGAAAACCGGCCGCGGAGGTCAGACAGAAATGCCGCCGCGGCCGCCGCGTCTGTCTCCACGTTCACGCATTCTTCGAACAGATCCCCGGATTCGGCGTCAAGCGGAACGATATCCCCCGAACGGGACGGATCATCCAACGCGCGGAACAGCGCACAAACCATGCCCTCAAAGGAACCGTCGTAACACAACGTCATCTTTGGACTCCGCTTTCCCGTAGTTTATCCGTGTCACGCCGTTTCGTCAACGGGAATGCCGGGCATGCGCCCCGCGGATTGACTTTTACCATGATTGATATAATATAATAACGGAGTTTGACATGAACATCATGCCCGGCGCCGAATCTTTCGCGTTTTCCTGCTCTTCCGACACGGGGGTCCTGCTTTTGCACGGATTCAGTGGTTCTCCTTTTGAAATGCGCTATTTCGGCGAAGGGCTTTTCAAGGCCGGTTACAACGTGGAATGCCCCCGGCTGTCGGGACACGGGACCCGGTGGGAGGACCTGAACCGCGTCCGTTATTCAGACTGGATCCGGGACGCGGAATTCGCCCTGAAAAACCTGAAAACCCGGAGCCGGAAAATCTACTTGGCGGGTCTCTCCATGGGCGGCGCGCTGGCGCTGGAACTCGCGGAACGACACCCGGAAATCCGCGGGGTGATCCTGATCAATCACGCCATGATGCTGAAAGGTTTTGCTCCCCGGTTCCTGTTTCTTCTCCGGTTTTTCAAACCCTTTAAAATGAAACGGAACCAGAAAGGCAACCGGCGGAACGTGCAGGACCGGACGGTGGAACTGGTCAATTACGACCGGCTGCCCATGGGCGGTGCCTACCAGATGCAGCGCCTTTCGGGCAGGGTGAGGCGCCGCCTGAAAAAAGTCCGGCAGCCTCTTTTGATCATGAAATCCCGGGCGGATTCCCAGCCGGTGAAAAACGTTTTCATCGTGACGAACAAGGCGTCCTCAAAACGCAAGGACATTGTGTGGCTGGAGAATTCCTTTCACGTGGCCACCGTGGACGTGGAAAAAAACCTTGTCGTTAACAAAGCGGTGGATTTCATCCGCTCCGTCGGGGGGGAGTAGATGCCCCTGTCCCGGAAATACGTGGGCGCCATAGACCAGGGTACAACCAGCACCCGTTTCATCCTGTTCAACAGAACGGGTTCCGTTAAAGCCGTTCACCAGCTCGAACACCGCCAGGTTTTTCCCGAACCAGGCCACGTGGAACATGATCAGGCCGAGATCCTTGACAGGACCTGCCAGGTGATCCGCGGCGCGCTGCGGAAAAGCGGCATCCGGCCCGGTGAAATCGCGGCCTTGGGTGTCACCAACCAGCGCGAAACGACTGTGGTCTGGAACCGGCGCACGGGCAAACCCTACCACAACGCCCTGGTCTGGCAGGACACGCGAACGGCCGCCCTCTGCGAGGAATTGTCCCGGTCCGGCGGCGGTCAGGACCGTTTCCGGGACAGGACCGGGCTGCCCCTTGCCACATATTTTTCCGGACCGAAAATCCGCTGGCTCCTGGACCGCATACCGGGTCTCAGGCAGGCGGCCGAAAACGGAGACGCCCTCTTCGGCAACATGGACACCTGGATCATCTGGAACCTGACGGGCGGTCCGCGCGGCGGTTCGCACGTCACGGACGTGACAAACGCGAGCCGGACACTCCTGTTCAATCTCCGGACCCTGGATTGGGACCGGGACATCCTGAGCGAGTTGGACATCCCGCGGGCCATGCTTCCGGAGATCCGCCCGTCGAGCGACCCGAATCCTTACGGAAAAACGACACGGGAAGGTCCTTTCAAGTCGGAGATTCCCATTACCGGCGACCTGGGAGACCAGCAGGCCGCCCTCTTCGGACAGACCTGTTTTGACACCGGAGACGCGAAAAACACCTACGGAACGGGTTGTTTCCTGCTCCTGAATACGGGCGAAGAACCGGTCATGTCCCGCAACGGGCTGGTCACGACCCTGGGATACCGCATCGGAAAAGAAAAACCGGTTTACGCCCTGGAAGGGTCCGTTGCCATTGCCGGCGCGCTGGTCCAATGGGTCCGGGACAATCTGAAAATGATCCGCCGCGCTTCCGATATCGACAAACTGGCCGCCCAAGTCCCCGACAACGGCGGGGTGTATTTTGTTCCCGCTTTTTCCGGGCTCTACGCGCCCTACTGGAAAAGTTCCGCGCGCGGTGTGGTGGCCGGACTCACCCGGTTTGCCGACCGAAGACACCTGGCGCGCGCGGTCCTGGAAGCCACGGCGTTCCAGACCCGGGAAATCTTCGACGCCATGAAAAAGGATTCCGGAATCCGTCCGTCGTCCCTCAAGGCGGACGGCGGTATGGTGGCCAGCGACATTCTCATGCAGTTTCAGGCCGACATTCTGGGCGTTCCGGTGGTCCGCCCGAAGGTGGCCGAAACCACGGCCCTGGGCGCGGCGTACGCGGCGGGACTGGCCGCAGGGTTCTGGAAGGACAAGAACGAACTCCGGTCCAACTGGAAAGCGCGGAAAACCTGGACCCCCGCCATGGACACCTCCCGCCGCGACGAACTGGTTCGCTGGTGGCTGAAGGCCGTGAGCCGGTCGTTCGACTGGACCGATCCCGCATGAGAAAAAAAATCTGGGACGTGGTCATCATCGGGTCGGGCATCGTGGGCTCCATGACGGCGCGCATGCTGTCCCGCTACGACCTGGACATTCTCGTCATAGAAAAAGAGATCGACATCGGCATGAGCCCCAGTTCCGCGAACAGCGCCATCATCCACGCCGGTCACGATCCGGAACCGGGCACCCTCAAGGCCCGGCTGAACGTGGTCGGCAACAAGCTCTGGCACGACCTCGCGCCCGAACTGGACATCCCTTTCCGGGACACCGGAAGCTACGTGGTGGCGTTCGGAAACAGGGACATGACCGCGCTGGAAACCCTGTACCATCGCGGCGTGGCCAACGGCGTTCCCGGCATGCGGATCCTCAAGCGGGACGAATTCGTCACCAAAGAGCCACTCATCCACCCGGAAGCGACCGGCGCGCTTTGGACGCCCTCCGCCGCGGTCATTGACCCGTTTACGGCCGTGCTGGCAGCGGCGGAAAACGCCGTCTTAAACGGCGTGACGTATGCGTTTGAGACGAAATTCCAGGACTTCCTGATCGAGAACAAAACCCTGACCGGTGTCCGGACTTCCCGGGGCGTTTTCCGGACACGCTGGGTCGTGAACGCCGCGGGACTCTGGTCTGACGAGGTCATGCACAAAGCCGGCGTCCGGCCGGATTTCCGCATCGTACCCCGCAAGGGCGAATACCTCATCTTTGACCCGTCCAGGGTGTCCTGCAACAACGTCCTGTTCCAGACCCCTTCCGAACAGGGCAAGGGTATCCTGGTTTCCACCACCACGCACGGCAACGTCATGATCGGCCCCAACGCCCGCGATACAGACGCGAAGGACGACACCGCCACCACCACGGAAGGCATACGGGAGGTCCTGGACGGCGCCCGGCGCCTGGTCCCTTCTTTGAACGAGCGTGACGCCATCGCGATGTTCGCCGGCCTGCGCGCGCGGGCTTACGGCGGCTCCGGCCACGATTTCCTGATCGAGATCCCCCGGGAAATCCGGGGGCTGGTGAACGCGGCCGGAATTGAATCTCCCGGTTTTGCGTCCGCTCCCGCGATTGCCCTGCTGGTGACGGACCTTCTCCGGGATGCCGGGGAAAACCTGAAGGAAAAGAAGGGCTGGAATCCCGTTCGCAAGGCCCCTCCCGTATTCCACAGGCTTTCGCATAAGGACAAGGCCGAACTGATCTCGCGCAATCCGGCTTACGGCCGGATCATCTGCCGCTGCGAGGAGATTACGGAGGGAGAAGTTCTGGAAGCCGTCCGGGGCGTCATTCCCGCGCAATCTTACGACGGGATCAAAAGACGGACCTGGTTGGGGACGGGGCGCTGCCAGGGCGGTTTTGACTATCCCCGCGTGATCGAACTGCTCGCGCAGGAACTGGGCGTCCCCGTCAGGGAAGTCACCAAGAAAGGCGCAGGTTCGGAAATCGTTTTCCGGGAAACAAAGGACGCGCCCGCTGCCGGGGAAAACCGATGACGCCGAAAAAACTTTATGACGTGATCGTGATCGGCGGAGGGC
>CAYMRH010000006.1:0-35903 GCA_964392785.1 uncultured Brevinematales bacterium | reverse complement strand
AAAAGCGGTTCGGATAAAGTCCTGATCCTGGAACGCAATAACGCCCTGGGCGGGATTCTTCCCCAGTGCATCCACAACGGGTTCGGGTCCGTGGTGTTCGGTCAGGATATGCCCGGCCCGACCTACGCCAGGAATTTTTCCGACCAGGTCCGCGATCTCGGCATTGAGGTCCTTTTGGACACCATGGTGCTGGATTTAAGCCCGTCCCGAAAAATCTACGCGACCAGCAGCCGCGCCGGTTATCTGGAATTTGACGCGAAAGCCGTGGTGCTCGCCATGGGCTGCCGGGAACGGACGCGTTCCCAGGTCAGGATACCCGGAACTAGGCCGGCTGGGGTTTTTACGGCCGGAATGGTCCAGCGGCTGGTGAATATTGAAGGACACATGCCCGGACAGGATTTCGTGATTCTGGGCTCCGGGGATATCGGGATGATCATGGCGCGCCGTCTCACTCTGGAAGGGGCGCGGGTCAAACGCGTGCTGGAAATCATGCCCTATCTCACCGGGCTCCGGCGCAATTTCGTCCAGTGTCTCCAGGACTTCAATATTCCGCTGGAGCTTTCCACCACCGTCAAGCGGGTCATCGGTCGCATGCGCGTGGAAGGGGTGGAGACCGTCCGCGTGAACGACCGTTTTGAATTTGTCCCGGGCACCGAGGAAACCATCCCCTGCGATTCCGTTCTGCTGTCCGTGGGACTGATTCCGGAAAACGAACTGTCCCGCAAGGCCCTGGTGGACCTGGATCCGGTGACCGGCGGCCCTGTCGTGGACGAAATGATGTCCACGAACGTTCCGGGCGTTTTCGCCGCCGGGAACGTGGTCACCATATACGACCTGGTCGATTCCGTGAGCCAGGCGGGCTGGACGGCCGGCAAACACGCCTCGCTTTACGCGCAGGGACAACTGGGCAGGCCGTACCATTCCATCCGGATCGTCCCGGGAAACGGCGTGCGTTCCGTGCTGCCGCAAAAACTGAACTTGGACATGATCCGGGATTCGTCATTCCAGCTGGAAGCGAGAGTCACCGGCGTTCATAACGGACCGATGACCCTGGAACTGACGGACGGCGAAAAAACCGTCCTGTCTTTCAGGGAACCCTACGCCCGTCCCGCGGAAATTCTTTCCCTCAAGGCGGACGGAAACAGGATCCTGGACGGCTTGCCCTATACTTCAGATACGCTCGTGGCCCGAGTGCGCGCCCATGGGGAGGGAAAATGACGGCGGAACGGACGGAGAAAAAAGTCATCTGCATCCGCTGCCCGCGCGGGTGCGAGGTGACCACCAGCGTGGACGGTTACGGCGCGGTCACGGACATCCGCGGCAATTTCTGCAAATTGGGCGTGGATTACGTCCGGAACGAAATCCGGAACCCCCTCCGGACCGTCACGACAACCGTGCGCGTGAAAAACGGCGCCGCCCCTCTGGTTCCCGTCTGGACGGAAAAACCGGTTCCCAAAAACCGCGTTCTGGCCGTCGCGAATGCACTGCGTTCATTACAGCTGGAAGCGCCTGTCAAAACCGGGGACAAGGTCCTGATAAACGCGGCAGACACCGGCGTGGACGTTCTGGCCAGCGCAGATGTGGACCGCGCTATCTGATCAATCGTCATCACCGGAGGTTCCGCATGAGGCACGCCCTGTTCGTCATCATCGCCGCGGCGGTCTATACCGGATTGTCGTTTTTGGCCGATCCCGCCGGTCCGCTGTCCCTGGCGGCGCGCGGAAACCCTCTCGCGTTTCTCTGGATCGCATCCCTGTCCCTGGCCGCGGGCAGTTTTATCATGTCTTTCGCCACGCGGGAATATTCCTGGGTGGACCGGATCTGGAGCGTGGCCCCCGCGGTGTACGCCTGGTTTCTGGCCGTCCGGGGCTGGCCCGATATGCGCCTGACGGTCGCGGCCGTCCTCATCGCCCTCTGGGGCGCGCGGCTGACGTTCAACTTCGCACGCAAGGGCGGCTACACGGGCACGGAGGACTACCGCTGGGCGGAAGTCCGGAAGAAATTCCCGAACGAAGCGCTCTGGCAGCTCTTCAACCTGCTCTTCATCTCGCTCTACCAGAATATCCTGATCATGATGATCACCCTCCCCCTGTACGCGGCGTTCCGGACGCGCGGAACGGCCGGATCGCCCTGGAACGCCCTGGACACCGTAGCGGCCGCGCTGTTCCTCGGCATGCTGGTCCTGGAATCGGTCGCGGACCAGGAACAATGGAACTTTCACCAGGCCAAAAAGAAAACGACCCGGAAAAAAAACGGAACGCGGCGCGGCGGTTTTCTGCAGGAGGGATTGTTCCGGTATTCCCGGCACCCGAACTATTTCGCGGAGATCTGCATGTGGTGGTGCGTTTACCTGTTCGCGGTTTCCGCGACCGGGCGCGCCCTGTCGTGGCAGATCATGGGTCCCGTTCTTCTCACTCTGCTGTTCCAGGGTTCTACCGCCTTGACGGAATCCCTTTCCAGGCGCAAGTATCCCGATTACGCGCGTTACTGCCGGCGTACTTCCCGGATCCTGCCCTGGATTCCTCGAAAAGCGCCATGATGATTTGCTAACCGCGTATCGGACTATGCCCCCTTCAACCGGAACATGCCGCGAGATCGTTCTGCCTTTTGTTTCTTAACTTTCCCTGGCCGATTTCTATTTCCGGCAAATAATAAACTATTTTCCGACACGGCAGGTTTTTGACAGAGTCAAACGGATAGAGTAGAATCACTGGTCTTTTATGGAGTGTGTCATGAGTCTTGCGTTGAAAGCCGTTCCGATCGCGTGTATTCTGTTTTTTCTTTCCTGCGTGGACCGCGTCCAGCTGACCCAATACTCCCAGGAAGAACTTTTAAAAGCCCGCCGGTTGTCTGACACGGTTCTTCAGCTGATGACCGAGGGCGATCTGCCCGCGATCTACGGTCTTTATAACGAAAACTTCAGGAAAAAAATGTCCCTGGAAAAATTCAGGGTCCAATACGAAAAAACTGTGGTCCCGCAAGGACGGCTGGACCTTTTTGTTTACCATGAATACCGCGTGGGAGCCAAATACTATTTCGGCAAGATGGGTCTGAAAAGGGCCTTTGTGTTCGCCTACCGGAAACGGAGTTCCCGTCCCGCGGCGTTCCTGAACATCGAGATCGCCAGCGACTCCGGCTACCGCGCGCTGTCCGGAATTCATTTTTCCATAGAGACCAATACGCCCTGACCCGCGACCGTCGCCCCGGAGGCCGAACCGTGAACGGAAAAAAAAGGGTCCTGATCGTCGAAGACGACACGATCACCGCCATGATGCTCCAGCGTTCGCTGAACGTCATGGGTTATCATGTCTGCGATCCCGTTTCCACCGGCCTTGAGGCGATCCGCGCCGCGCAGGAAGAAAAGCCGGACATCATTTTCATGGACGTCCGGATCGCGGGAGACATCAACGGCGTGCAGGCGGCGGAAAAAATCCGGGAGACCCAGGATATTCCCATCGCGTTCATGACGGGCTGTTTCAGCGATGAAACGGAGGACTTGACCCGTAATATCCGTCCCGTGGGCGTGATCACAAAGCCCCTGGAGATCGGCGAATTGCGGCGGCTGATCGATTCCGTCCCCAAGCGTGTCGGTTCCTAAATGAAATTGTCACGCGTCGTACTCGCGGTATTACCGGTTTTCTTACTGACTGTCCTGGCGGTTTCCCCGCTTTTCCCCGGCTCCCCGCATACCTCCGTCCAGTCCACCCGGCAATGGTACCGCCGCGTCCAGGACGACGTCCGGTCCCGCATCCTGACCTGCGACACGATCGACCTGGGCCACGATGAAGCCATCCTGTCGGGCCCGGTTTTCCGGTCCGCCGTCATCCGTTTTTACTATTACCAGCCCGATGTCAGGCCGGATATGGGGGACGAGGATTACCCCGCGGGTCCCGCCCTGATCGCAGTTCACGCGACCAACAGGAACCGCACCGTAACGGAGGAATTCCTGTTCGGACGGGACGGCAAACTGCTCTTTTATTTCCGCCAGGAAGGCGGACAGGAACCTGAAAGGATCTATTTCAGCAAAGAGAAGCCCGTATCGGGGTCAAATTACGGCCAGAACGCGGAATCTGCCCGGCAACTGTTCCGGCAAACCGTGCGGGACGCGAAAACGCTCCTGGAAGTCTGGTCGCGGCTCCGGCTTGTGGGCGGCCGGTTCCGTTAAAAACCAACCCCTATTCGCTTATTGAAAAGTCCGCTTCAAATATCTCGGCAAACCGCCTGATGGCGGCGGAATCCCTCGTAAGCGCGCTCACTTCCCGGTTCTTGGCAAACGAGTCCGGGTTGAAACTCTGTGACCCGATCCAGAGCGTTTCTTTGTCCGCCAGGACGGCCCGGGCGTGCGCATACGGTTCCTGAAGGGTGCGGACCGTCATCCCGTTCTGGTTCAGCATTTTTTTCACGCTCTCGTTCAAATCCCGCTTATATTTGCCTTTCAGGTTGGCGCAGATCACGCGGACAACCACGCGTCTGTGGTTGGCGCGAAGCAGTTCGTTCATCACTCCGGAGTCCTTGAGTTCCTCGTTGTAGATATCCAGCGTCTTCCGGGCGTTGCGGATCACCTCATAAAGCCCTTCGCGGGCCTGATCCGGGCTGAAAAGCAGCCTGCCGGTACCCGGCAACGACCTCCGGCCCGTCCAGTCGCTTTCAAACATTGCGGCCAATTCGCCGGCGGTTTCCGTATCCTCAAACCGGAGGGAAAAATTCCTGGAATTGGTCAGAACGTCCGCGCGGTAATGCGCCGTTGACACCCAGGAGATCTTTCCGTCGATCACGGCAATGTTCTGATGCGAGGCGGGAAAACGGACAGGCAGCCTGCCGATCACAACGCCGGCAGCACGGAGGGATTTCAGAAACGCATCACCGGTCTTTTTGGCCGCCGCGGCAGGACGCTGGGGAGACGAATCAAGAAAACGGATTTTCACGCTCCTTTTCACGGCGTTGGAAAGCTCGGCCAAGACCGCATCGTGATACGGGGTATCGCCGGCCAGATCAACGCTCAAGGACGCCTGACGGATATCCTGAAGAAAGGGAACAAACCCGTCTTCGGGAAGGACAAACAGCTTGTCCCCGGTAAAACCGGCCGCCGGTAAAAAAAGACAAAGAGACAAGATGAAAAATATTCCGAAAAACCGGCTCATAAAAACCCCCGTTTATTCAAAAAGGCATTTATTTTAGTGCAGGATGCTTTGAATATCAAAGATTTTGGCTGTTTTTTATACGCAAACCGCACGGGTCATTCGGAAAAACCGGCAAAGTTGACATGGATTTCACAGGACATGAACCCGGATTTGACGGTCGGGATTGATAATTGAGTCCGTATTCATTACAATATTGACAGATAACGCTCACATTTAAGGACGGAGTTCATGCCCCCATTCCGAATCCTGGCCGTGGAAGACGATGAAAGCATAGCGAAGCTGATATCCTATAACCTGAAAAACAACGGCTGGGAACCCAAAGTCTGTCCGAGCGGCGAAACCGGGCTGGAAGAAGCGAAAAGAAACACCTTCGACCTGATCCTGCTGGACGTGATGCTGCCGGGGATAGACGGATACGAGGTGTGCCGCCAAGTCAGGCGCACGGAAAAAAACGCGCGGACGCCCGTCATCTTCCTCTCCGCGCGCGGCGAGGAAGTGGACAAGGTGGTCGGTTTCGAACTGGGCGCTGACGACTACATCACCAAACCCTTCAGCCCCCGCGAGCTGATCCTCCGGATCAAGGCGATCCTCGGCCGGAAGAACCGCGACAGCGACGGCGGCGAAATGGCCGACACGGTCCAGATAGACCGGATCCGGATCGACATACCCCGCCACCAGGTCAGCGTGGAGGACAAACCCGTCGCGCTGACGCTCATGGAGTTCAAACTGCTCCTGACGCTGATCCGCCGCAAAGGCCGCGTCCAGACGCGCGAGGTGCTTTTGAACGACGTCTGGGGGATCGACAAAGACATCTATTCCCGCACGGTGGACACCCACATCCGCAATCTGAGGCGCAAAATGGGCAAAATGGGCGACCACATCGATACCATCCGCGGCGTGGGATACCGGTTCCAGGAAACCGTCTGACCATGCGGCCGCGGATCCATTACAAGCTTACGGCCGTCTTTGCCCTGTTGGCGGTCCTCTTCGGCCTCCTCCTGTTTTTCTCGCTCTTGGGTTATTACCAGTCTCTCACCGTCTCGAAGGTCCGGACAGGACTTTCGCGGCAGCTGAAAACACTCGCGACGCTCATGGAGATCACCGACCGTCGCGGCGAACCGTCCCAATGGCAAGGGATTTTCCCGGAACTCGGAACCAACAGCGGAACCCGGCTGACGATCGTGAACCGCAACGGAACGGTGGTCGCGGACAGCGACATCAGCCGGGATAATCTGGAACAACTCCAGAATCATTCCAACCGGAATGAAATCATGGCCGCCTGGCGGGACGGTTACGGGGAAGACCGCCGTTACAGCGTGTCCGTGGGCCGGGAACTGATCTACCAGGCGGTTCCCGTCCGGCTGGGCGGGCGGGATTATATTCTTCGGCTCGCCGCTCTGGATTCCGATCTCTATCCGGAATCGCGGGATTTCGGGAAAACTCTGGTCCTCCTTCTGGCCCTGTTCGCGGCGGTCATTGTCCTGCTCGGTTTTTTCACCCTTTCCGTCATATCCCGACCCCTGGAAAGGATGGCGGAGTGGTCCCGACGGATCGCTGAGGGGAAGGAATCCGGCCATATCCTGGTCCAGTCCCGGGACGAGATCGGCATTCTCGCCTCTTCCCTGAACGACATGACCCGCATCATCGGCGCGCGCATAGCGGACGCGGAAATCAGCCGGAAACGCCTGGAGCGCATGATCCTGTCCATGACGGACGGGATCCTCGTGGTCCTGCCGGACGAAACCGTCCTTCTCGCCAACGATTCCCTGAAACAGCTGCTCGATCTGTGCGAAGATCCCGCCGGCCGGAAATACTTCGAGTCCGTGCGCGGGCACGACATGATCGAACTGATTGACCGGACGCTGAAAAACCCCGGCGGGGGCGAACACAGACAGACGGTGGTGACGGCCGGCTCCCTCCGGGAACTGGAAATGACCGGCATTCCCATCCGTTACGGGGACGGACTGGATTCCGCCGTGTTCATCCTGCACGACGTCACGGACGCCCGGCGCCTGGACGCCATGCGCAAGGACTTCGTCGCGAACGCCTCCCACGAACTGAAAACTCCCGTTGCCGTCATCAAGGGCTACGCGGAAACGCTTCTGGACGGCGCCCTGGAAGACCGCGAACACTCCCGTGAATTTTTAAAACTCATCCATAACGACGCAAAAAGGCTTTCCGCCCTGATTGACGATATCCTCAAACTCTCCCAGATTGAATCCGGCCAACTGATCCTGGACAAGAAGCCGTTCGCACTCGCGGACACCGTCAACCGCGTGCTGGTCCGCTTCCGTCATCCGGCCGCTCAAAACCGGACGCGCCTGACCGCGGACATACCGCCGGACCTGCCGGACATGAACGCGGACGAGGACCGGATCGAGGAAGTCCTGACCAACCTGGTGGACAACGCCATCAAGTATTCCGGAGAGGATGCGACCGTGACCGTCCGCTCTGAACTTCGGGACAAATCGATTTTAGTGGAAGTGGTTGACACGGGCCCCGGTATTCCGAAAGACAAACTGTCCCGGCTCTTTGAAAGGTTCTACCGGGTTGATCCGGGCCGGTCGCGGAAACTCGGCGGCACGGGACTGGGCCTGTCTATCGTAAAGAATATCGTTCAGGCGCATGACGGCAATGTGGATGTGACAAGCAGGCCCGGAGAGGGAACCGTATTCAGCTTCACGATTCCAATGCCCTGATTCGACCTGAACGAAAGCGCCTTCTTTTGAAAAATTGCCCATGAAATTCCCGCTGTGACCACATCCGCACATATGCGTTTTGCATATGTGATTTGCATGAAATCCAAGCATTCCCCAAACAAATTATGATTAATTACATTCGGGATATGAAGTTAAATTAATTCCCCGCACTTTGGCATGGTAATTGCATAATAAATAATATGATCAGGAAAATACAGTTCCTGCTTGGATTCTTGATGATCGCGACAGGATGCGCCGTAATTGACCTCAAGCCATACGATATTTTCGACGACTCTCTGGTCCAAGGTCCCAAGCTGACAGTGGAAATCATGAACATCGGAAAAAACGGGATCGTCATCGTGCCCATCCCGATTCTGGAAGCGGTGTTCAAACTGACCGATCCGGACGCCGTCGTCCAGACCGTGGTGTGGAACCCGTCGAACAGCACGGTTTTCCATTTCAACCGGACGCGTCCCGGTCTTCATTCCTTCGAACTGACCGAGATCGACGCGACCAACACCACCAACCGCTTGTTCACCAACTACACATTTTCATCCGGCCACAATTACCGGATCAAAGTCTATCTGGGCGGGGGTTTCGAACTGGTGGAAACCACGCCGGAAGCAGAATACAATCCCGGACCGGGCTGGATCCTGGTCTGGAACGACGAGTTCAACGGGCCGGTCCTGGACACCACGTCCTGGGTTTACGACATCGGCACCGGCCCGAACGGGGACGGCTGGGGAAACAACGAACTGGAATATTACACCGACCGCACCAACAACGTCCGCATCCAGGACGGCAAGCTGGTCATCACGGCGCGGCAGGAATCCTTCGGAGGCCGGTCCTACACTTCCGGCCGCATCAAGACCAAGGACCGCCAGTCCTGGACATACGGCAAAGTGGTGGCCCGGATCAAGATGCCTTACGGCAAGGGGCTCTGGCCCGCCTTCTGGATGCTGGGCACCAATTTTAACAACGCCAACTGGCCCGCGTGCGGGGAAATGGACATTGCCGAAATGGTGGGCGGGCCTGCGGCCAGCAACTCCACGGTGTACGGATGCCTCTTTTGGACCAACAGCGGCACGGTGAGTTACCAGCGCTTCACCAACATCGGCGCGCCCCTGTCAGGAGGTTTCCACACCTACGAACTGGAATGGAATTCCGCCTGGGTCAAGGTGCGAATAGACCAGAAGGACTATTTCTTTTACGATATCGGTTCCCCTCTCTACGACCTGTTCCGCAAGCCGTTCTTCATCCTGCTGAACGTGGCCGTGGGCGGTCTCTGGCCGGGCTCTCCGGACGGCACAACGGTCTGGCCCCAGGAAATGACGGTGGACTGGGTCCGCGTTTACCAGCGCGATCCGTCCATGCCCGCGTTGAACATGAGCTACCCGCAGGACGGCGTAACGCTCTACGGCGCCTTCCCCTTGCGCGGCGCGGCTGAAGGTTCCAACGCCATCGAGGGCATTTATCTCTCCCTGGACGGCGGCGCGTTCGTGAAAATCACCAACACGAACCAGATGCACCATGTTCTCAACCTTTCGTCCGGCTTGCACCGGGTGGAACTCTTCGCGAAGGACGTCTCGAACAGAACCAGCATCACGAACGGGATGGACGTGACCGTGACCTGGCAGAAACCCGTGATCACGTTCACCTCCATGCCCCCGGAGGGTTCCTCCGCCCGTGTTTTCGGGAGCGTGTCGGGCGTGAGCCCGTCCATGTACAAGGTGAGCCTTCAGATCTTCGCCTACTGGCTGGGTTGGTGGATCAAACCCACGTCCGCCATGCCCTTCACGCCGATCGACGCGGACGGCTCCTGGAACAGCCTGTACGTTTCCGGCGGCGTGGATTCCTCGGCGCGGGCCATGAAGGCCTACCTGGTCCCCTCCTGGGTGGACATCACCACCAACATGCTCTCCAACGCGGCGGCCTGCGTCTTCTCCAACCGGGTGGACAACCACGCGAACACGGCCTACGTGATTGATCCGAACACCGAGCCCCCCTATTCCCAGAAGTTCAACGACTTTACTAACGGATCCACGGTCTATACATCCAACGGCTCCATTGGCTTCACGGGCTGGGCCGTGGACGCCGGCCGGGACGGGGCCCCGAATTTTGTCCTGACATCCCTGGACAACGGCCCGTTCACGAACACCAACTTTATTGGAAGTTATTACCAGGAATGGAACCTGACCCGGACGTTTACCGCCGGCGCCCACGTGATGAAGGTTTACAAGAAAGACAACGGTTTCGGTATCGGGGAAACGAACGTGATGAACTTTACCGTGGTGATCGACGCGGTCAAACCGTCCGTGGCTGTGACCTACCCCGCAAACGGCCAGCTCGTGTCCGGCGCCTCCGTCACGGCGACGGGCACGGCCTCCGACACCGCCGCGCTGAAAAGGATCGTGGTCAACTGGTACAAGTGGCATGACTTTGGCAGCGGGCCGCAGTGGTACAATTTCGGGAGTCCGGCCGTGACCGGCACGTCCTCCTGGAGCTGTCTCCTGAACACGACCTATACGGGTTCTAACCTGCTGGAGGTCTATTCCGAGGACATGGCGGGGAACAAGAGCGACCTGGTCACCAACCGTTTTGTCACGTACTGACAGGAGTGAGGATAAAGAAAACGCCCGGCTTTGCAGCCGGGCGTTTTTGTTGGCTTGAAGAGCGCTAAAACTTGCAGTCCAGTCTGAGGCGGAACCCCAGGGGTTCCGGAGTGGTCGTGCCGTTTCTGATGAAAGTGTACATCAGGTAGGGAACCACGGCAAAATTGGGCGTCACGTCCCACTTGGCGGCCAGTCGGGCGGAGAAACTGTTGTCGTTGGTCACGGCCGCGTCAATATTTTTGTCTCCCAGGTAGAGTTCCACAAACGGCTGGACCGTTCCAATCTGCCATCCGATCAGTGTAAAGTTGTCATAGGCGTTCACGGTGTTCGTTCCCACCGTCGTGATGGTATAGGCAAATTCGTTCATAACGACCAAGTCCGGGAGTACCGAACATTTCCGGACAAACAGATTTCCCGAAATTCCGGTCTTTTTGTTTGTTTCCCCGTTGCCGGCAAAATACATGGCCCCGTCCAGCGTAATTCCCTTGACGGGCATGACACCGATCTGGGCTTCCAGCAGGGGCGTATAAGGGGAATAGAGAATGGAGTCGTTGAAGATCTGCAGGCCGTATTTAAGCATCCCGTTCAGAACGGAACCGGACAGGCCCACGCCGTCGCGTGTCTGCTGGGAATAAACCCAGGGCGCGTAGTATTCCCAAAAACGGCCGGCGGTGATGACAAACGCCGGATCCAGCTTGTACTGGAGATAGGCCGTTTCGATCAGGCGCTCGATCAGGAGGGCTTTTCCGGTTTCAATATTCGTGATTCCACGCTGACCGGAAAAATACCCCATGTCAATGGATGTTTCTCCCTTGAGGTTCTCCGTAATGTTGGCCTGGGCCTTGAGGGTCAGGTACCAAAAATTGAAATTTCCCCACTTCTGGCTGTTGCCGTTGGACACGAAAGACACGTCGTAATGGAAACGCGTCATCGCGCTCAACGCAATGGGTTCGGGATACTTTTTCGCTTCCACGACTGCCGGGGCGGGCGCGGCGTTGGTGGATGCCTCCTGGGCAAAGACCATGCCGCCAATGGACAACAGGATCACCGAAAGAATGACTCGAAACATCGCAACCTCCTCTTTTATTCAGTCCTGTTCAAGGTTTCTGAATATCAGAATCCGGTCACTTTAACATGCCGGGGCCGGGAAATCAATCTTTTTCCGGGCCGTTGTGAGACGCCAGAACGCCCGGCCGTCTTGACGGGAATTTCACACAACTACGGTAAATCGGGAAATGGATCGTCCCATAAACCGCCTCAATTAACATTCCTTTCACAAAACATCCACCCGGTCTTCATGCCGGACTCCTATACTACTTCCCAAAAGATAACATTAGGAGGTTATCGTATGTTGAAGAAAGTTTTCGCAACGGCGGCTCTTCTGGCCGGGATCGGCCTGGGGCAGGCCTGGTCTGAAGTCAAGCTGGACACGCTCATCTGGGCGGACTACTCCAAGACGTGGAACGCCACGAATTTCACCGCCACCAACGTGGTCACGGAAGCGGGCGGGCAGTTCTACATCAGCCGCGTGTACGTGAACCTGCGGGGGGACATCGGCAAGGACCCGTTCGGCGGTTCCCTGAAAGGCCGTCTGACGCTGGATTTCGCCAAGCCCTCTTTCCCCGTCAAGTACGCGTATTTTGACTACAAACTGTTCGGCCTGGACCCCCTCGTTCTCTCCCTCGGTCTTCTCAAAGTGACGTTCGGAAACATCGGTTTCTGGGAGTACCCGATCCCCGTGAAAGACGCCACGGAGCAGTATTCGGCCGTCAAGCCCACTGCGTCCGCGGATTTCGGTGTGGAAATGTCCGGAAAGGCCCTGCCCATCACAGGCCTGACCAAGAACCTGCTGTCTTATCACCTGCAGCTGGTGAACGGCAACGGATATGACTCCGCCAGCGCCATCTTCAGCGCTTCGACCACCACCGACGTCTCCCAGTTCGCCGGGATCGGCAGCATTTTCCTGTCCCCCATTGACGGGACGCGCATCGGCTTCTCCTACCGCACCGAGCAGGCGCTCTCCGGTGTGATGGGCATGAGCACCAACCTGACCAGAAGCGGCATGGCCATTGTGGCCGCGGCGTCCGATCTCAATATCGCCGATATGGACATCCCCGTGGACTTCCTGTTCCAGTACGTCCAGTTTGACCAGTCCTGGCAGACCAACGGGGCGGCTTCCACCAATTACTCCGGCAACGTGATTTCCGCGTCCCTGGGTTACGGACTGTTCGACAAGATGCTGACGCCCTTTGTCCGCTACGACATGGTGACCGAACGCGCGGGCCAGACCAACACCGCCACCAAGGCCTACAACTACAACGTGCTGATGCTGGGCCTGAACTACAAACCCACCAAAAACCTGGCCTTCAAGCCCTTCTACTCCCTGAACCTGACATCCGGTTCGTTCCAGGTCATGCTGGAAAGCGAGATCAAACTGGGCTTCTCCATCTGGCAGTAAGCGACTTCACAAAGAGTTGACATGGATTTAACATGAAAAATACGGTCAATTAATAAACTGGTGCAATACGATAAAAGGATGGTTACAATGAACAGAATCATTTCCCTCATCACCCTGTTCGTGATGAGCGCCGCGATGGGCTGGGGACAGAGCGTGGAACTCCTGGGAGCGGGCGCCACCTTCCCTTACCCCCTGTACTCCAAGATGTTCAACGCCTATACCAAGGAAACCAAGGTCAAGGTGAACTACCAGGGCATCGGTTCCGGAGGCGGTATCCAGCAGCTGATCAGCAAAACGGTTGATTTCGGCGGTACGGACGCCCCGATGAACGAAAAGGAAGAAAAAGCCGCAAAGGACGAAGTCCTGCACTTCCCGACCTGTCTGGGAGCGGTGGTGATCACCTACAACCTGCCGGGAAAACCGGTCCTGAACTTTACCGCTGACGTGATCGCCGACATTTTCCTGGGCAAGATCACCAGGTGGAACGATCCCCGGATCGCCGAGATCAACAAGGGAACGACTCTGCCCGACACCCCGATCACCGTGGTGAGACGGTCCGACGGCAGCGGCACCACCTACACCTTCAGCGAGTACCTGACGGTCGCCAACGAGGGCTGGAAAAAAGCCCTGGGCACCGGAAAAGCCCTCAACTGGCCCGTGGGCATTGGCGCCAAGGGCAACCCCGGCGTGGCCGGATACGTGAAACAGGTTCCCGGCGCGATCGGCTACGTGGAACTGACCTACGCCAAGCAGAACGACATGGCTTACGGCCGGATTAAAAACAAGTCCGGAAAGTTCATCGAGCCGACCCTGGAAAGCCTGGCCTACGCCGCGGACGTGGACATGCCGGCCCACACCAAAGTGAGCCTGGTGGACACCGCGGCCCCCAACGGCTATCCGATCGCCACCTTCACCTGGATCATTCTCTACAAGGAACAGGGTTACGGCGGCCGCCCCAAGGCCCGCACCGAAGCCCTGCTGGACCTTCTCTGGTGGGTGATCCACGACGGCCAGCGGTTCAACGAGACCCTGGACTACGGCAAACTGTCTCCCAAGGCGGTGACCTTGAGCGAGCAGATCATCAAATCCGTGACGCACGGCGGTAAAAATGTCCGTTAACGCGGACCATCAGAATACCCTCGGAGGGAGCGGCCGCAAGGCCGCTCTCTCCCGTTTTAATTTCTCCGGTCCTTTTTTCAGCCGGATCGTTTTCGGCAGCGCCGTTCTGGTGGTGGTCATACTGTTCGCCATCACGGTCAGCCTGCTGATATCGTCCCTACCTTCTTTTGCCCGCTTCGGTTTTTCGTTTTTTACCGGAACCACCTGGGACCCCGTACTGGGGGAATACGGTTCTCTTCCGTTCATGGTCGGGACCATCATCACGTCCGTCCTGGCCCTGGCCATATCCATTCCGTTTTCCCTATCCATCGCCATCGTGTTGGGCGAATACTTCCGCTCCGGCCTCCTGGGCTCCATCCTCAATTCCGCCATGGAACTTCTGGCCGGAATTCCGTCCATTATTTACGGAATGTGGGGGCTTTTTTTTCTGGTGCCCGTGGTCAGGCAACTTCAGATGGCGCTGGGCGTCCCGCCTCTGGGAATCGGGATCTTTACCGCGTCCCTGTTACTGGCCATCATGATCATTCCTTACACGGCGTCCATCAGCCGCGAGGTGATCAGCCTGGTGCCCACGGAACTCAAGGAAGCCGGATACTCCCTGGGCGGCACGCGCTTCGACGTGGTCCGCAAGGTGATCCTGCCCTATTCCAAGTCCGGTATTTTTGCCGGCATCCTGCTGTCCTTTGGACGGGCGCTGGGGGAAACCATGGCGGTGACCATGGTGATCGGGAATTCGAGTTTTTTATCCGCCAACATATTCGGCCCCGGGAACACGATTTCCAGCCTGATCGCGAACGAATTCACCGAAGCGGCTGACCCGCTCTATATTTCCGCGCTGATCGAGGCGGGTTTGGTGCTGTTCGTCATCACCACGGTGTTCGGTTTTCTGGGCCGCACCATCGTGAACAAGACCACCATCCAGTCCTGACGGGGAGCGCGCATGAAGAAAACGAACGTGGCCGTCAATATCGCCAAAGACCGGGTGTTCCTGGCCCTGATCGTCCTGCTGTCCCTGGCCACCGTGGTCCCGCTGGTTCTCATCCTCTTTTACATTACCGTAAACGGGATCCGTTTCATCAACTGGAACCTGTTCTTCTCGCTTCCCCAGCCCCCCGGAGAAACGGGAGGCGGCATCGCGAACGCGATCCTGGGCAGCCTCATGATCGTGGCCGTGGCCAGCGTCATTGCCGTTCCGGTGGGCGTGCTGGCGGGAATCTATCTTTCGGAAAACGCCCGGAAAAACAGGATCGCCGAGGCCGCCCGCGTGGCCGTGGACATCCTGCAGGGCGTGCCGTCCATCATCATCGGCATCATCGCCTATATCTGGGTCGTGATCCCGCTCCGCAGTTTTTCGGCCCTGTCGGGCAGCGTGGCCCTGGCCATCATGATGCTCCCGGTCATCATCAAAAACACTGAAGAAACGCTGAAACTCATACCCTATTCCCTCAAGGAGGCGGCTTACGCCCTGGGCGTGCCCTATCACCGCGTGATCCTCAAAGTCGTGCTGCCGGCCGGTTTGAGCGGAATCATCACCGGCGTGTTGCTCAGCGTGGCGCGGGTGCTGGGAGAAACGGCGCCGCTCCTCTTCACGGCGTTCGGCAGCCCGTTCACCAATCTCAATCTGGCCAAACCGATGGAAACCATCCCCCACATCATTTTCAAGTACGCGACCAGCCCGTACCAGGAATGGCAGAACATCGCCTGGGGGGCTTCGTTCGTGCTGGTGGCGTTCATTCTCGGCATTAATCTCATAAGCAAGGTGGTGATCAAAAAATGGAAAGTCCGGTTTTAGACACGGTCCTTTCGATCGACCGTCTGAACGTCTGGTACGGTGACACGCAGGCCCTGCGGGACATCAACATGGATTTCTATAAAAACAGGGTGCACGCGGTCATGGGCCCGTCGGGGTGCGGGAAATCCACCCTGCTGCGGTGTTTCAACCGGATGCACGAAATCACCCCCGGCACCCGCGTGGACGGGAAAATCCTCCTGCACGGGGAAAACATTTTCGA
The DNA here is from genome assembly GCA_964392785.1 of uncultured Brevinematales bacterium. Lineage (GTDB taxonomy): Bacteria > Spirochaetota > Brevinematia > Brevinematales > JAOACQ01 > CAYMRH01. Next base: position 19,862 of record CAYMRH010000006.1, on the reverse strand, counting down.
AACGGACCCGATTTTGGTACGCCGCCACATGGGCATGGTGTTCCAGAGGCCCAACCCCTTTCCCACCATGAGCATCTACGATAACGTGATCGCCGGCTACAAGCTGAACGGGATCCGTCTCAAGAAACAGGAAGCCGACCGGATTGTGGAGGAATCCCTGAACCGGGCCGGCCTGTGGGGGGAAGTCAGGGACAAACTGCATAAGAAGGGCACCTTCCTCTCCGGCGGCCAGCAGCAGCGGCTCTGCATTGCCCGCGCGCTGGCCATGGACCCGGCGGTGCTGCTTCTGGACGAGCCCACCTCCGCTCTGGACCCCAAGTCCTCAGCCCGGATCGAGGAGCTCATCACGGAACTGAAAGCCAACGTATCCATCATCCTGGTCACGCACAACATCGCCCAGGCCGGCCGCGTGTCGGACTACACCGTGTTCCTCTACCTGGGCGAGCTGATCGAATACGGGACCACGGAAAAACTCTTCACCGTCCCCAAGGACAAACGCACTGAAGAATACTTGACCGGAAAATTCGGCTAAGCGAGAATATCACATCGGAGAAAAACCATGCTGGAACAGAGGGTTTCGGAACTCAAGAAAAAAATCATCAAATACGCGTCGCTCGTGCGCGAAATGACGGAAAAATCCTTTTCGGGGCTCATTTCCAGGGACCCGGCGAACGCGCGGCAGGTCATAGACGACCTGGAATCCAGGGTGAACGCGCTGGAAGTGGAGCTGGACGAGGAGTGCATCAACCTGATCGCGCTTTATCAGCCCGAGGCCAAGGACCTGCGCATTGTCATGATGATTTCCAAAATGGTCAACGACCTGGAACGGATGGGGGACAAGGCGGTAAACATAGCCGAAAGCGTGCTGTATCTGTACGACAAACCTCCGGTCAAACCCTACGTGGACCTGCCGCGCATGCTGGAGGAAACCGTTCGTATGCTGGACGACAGCATCACGGCATTCGTGAACGAGGACCTGGACCTGGCCGACAAGGTGCTTGAACGCGACGACATCGTGGACCAACTGCGGGACCAGAACCTGAGGGAACTCATCACCTACATGGTATCGGACCCGAAGACCATCGAGCGCAGCCTGTACCTGCTGCGCATAGGCCGGAACCTGGAAAAGATCGCGGACCTGACGTCCAACATCTGCGAGGAAGTCATCTACATCAAGGAAGGGCGCAACGTCAAGCACAGCCAGGGCAGTTGAAAAACCCAGTCCTGTCTTGATTAATCCCGGTCCGCCGTTATAATAACGGTCTATGACCGGATACGATTTTACACGGATCGCCGCCAAATACGAAAAAGATTCCGTCGTGCAAAAAAACGCGTCGGACCTTCTGCTCACCCTGCTGGACATCCAGAGGGAGGAAAGCGTCCTGGATTTGGGCTGCGGAACCGGCGGCGTCACGAACCTGATCCGCCTCCGCACCAAAGGCCGCGTGGTGGGCGCCGACGTGTCCGTGGGCATGATCACCCAGGCCAGGGAAAAATACCCGAACGTCGAATTCCGGTTTTTGGACGCTCTGGACCTGGATTATGAAAACGAATTTGACGCGATCTTCGCCAATTCCAGTTTCCAGTGGTTCAAGCAGCCCAAGCGGGCGCTGACCCGGTGCCTGGCCGCCCTGAAACCCGGCGGCCGCATGGGGATCCAGGCCCCGGCCACGACCAACTATTGCCCCGCTTTTGTGCAGGCCGTCAAGGACGTGGAATCCGACGAACGGACCCGGATCACGTTCGGCCGTTTCGAATATCCCTGGCTGTTCCTGGAAAACGCGGACCAGTACCGGGCCCTGTTCCAGGATTGCGGTTTCGAGGTCCCGTTCGCGAAAATCGAAACGGTCAAATCCTATCACAAGCCTGCAGACGCCATGAAAATATTCAGTTCCGGCGCCGCCGCGGGTTACTGGAACCAGGCGTATTACCACGTCCTGATCAACGATTCCTATATCCATCTTTTCAGCGATATCGTCCTGAAAAGTTTCGAGAACCAGGCCGGCCCCGACGGCATGGTGGAACTCCTCTTCAACCGGATCTATCTGGTGGGCGTGAAACCGTCCGCCGGTTCCCGGACCTGAGCCGGCGGTCCCGCGCGTCATGCAGCCCGATCTGAAGGATTACAGGAAAAATATCACGGATTTCATGCGCGACTCGTTTGTCGCGCTCCGCGAAGACCTCACCGTCGAGGAAGCGCTTGAGAACATCCGCGACCGCAACGTGGATTTCGACATCGTGTATTTCTACACAGTGGACAACCAGGACCGCCTGACCGGCGTGATTCCCGTCAAGCGTCTCATCGTCACGGACAAAACCATGCCCATCTGCGCCATCTCCGTCAAGGACGTGGTGACCGTTTCCTCCGAAATGACGCTCCTGGAAGCGAGCGAACTCTTCTTTTTCCACAAATTTCTGTCCTTTCCCGTGGTGGACGGGGATCACAGGATCCTGGGCGTGGTGGACATCACCCTCTTTACCAGGAAAAACGTCTCGACCGGGGATTCCGCCGTCCTGGACGAGGTTTTCCAGACCATCGGTTTGCGTTTGAACGACCTGAAAAACGCCTCGGCATGGAAAGCGTTCCGGAAGCGCTTTCCCTGGCTCACCTCGACCATCGCCAGCGGCATCACATCCGCCGTATTGGCGTCCTTCTATGAACTGACGATCGTGAAAAGCGTCATGATCACCTTCTTTCTCACGCTGGTCCTGGCGTTGGGGGAAAGCGTCAGCATGCAGACCATGACGCTCATGCTCCAGAGAATCCTGTCCAACGCCCCCCTGCGCGGACGGGTGGCCAGGGAAATCCTGACCGTGCTCCTGCTGGGGCTCGCGAGCGGCGCGGCCGTTTTCGCGATCTCGCTTTTCTGGAAGGCGAACCTGCCCGCTTCCCTGGCCATCGGGTTGGGGATCACGGGGTCCGTGTTCATGTCCGGTGTCTGGGGCGTAACCATTCCGGCCACGCTCCACCGCCTGAAACTGGACCCGAAAATCGCGGCGGGTCCTTTGACTCTGGCCGTGACCGATATTTCCACACTCCTCATTTTTTTCAACCTGGCGGAAATCCTGATCCGTTAGTCAGCGGGGAGGATTGAATTGAAACGGTCACTCGACGGCGGCATCGCGGCCATCCTGGAACACTGGCGGTTGAACCGCGTCCTCATGCTGACCGCCGTGACATCCGCCACGGCATACGGTTTTGGCGCCAATCTCCGGAATACGGCTCTCACGGCTGCCTGCGCTTTTTTCCTGGCGCTCGGGGGGTTTTCCCTGGACGACCTGGCCGATAAAAACCGGGACCGAAAGACCGGAAAAAAAACGAACGTCCACCTGAAAGCCGGTTTTTCCGACCGGACCGCCGCTTTTATCGTGATTGGCAGCTTGACGGCCGGCTTTATTCTGGCTCTCTTCATCAACCCGGCCATGGTCGTCCCCGTGATCGCGGTCATTGCGGTCCTCCTGGGACTGTCCCGCGGCCTTCTGGACAGGACTTTCCTCCGCGCGTTCTCGCTGGGCGCGCTCCAGTCCCTCTACGCTCTTTTGGGAGGACTGGCGGCCGGAAAAATAACGCCGGGGATGGTCCTCACAGCCGCGTTTTTATTCTGCGCCATGACCGGCGGCCGCGTTCTGGGTGACATCCGGGACCTGCCGTACGACAGAAAGACCAAAACCCCGACCCTGCCCATCCGATACGGGATTCCTTTCTCCCTTGTTTTTCTGTGGGTTTTCGAGCTGCTGGCATACGCCGCCGCTTTGGCCGTTTTCCTGACGGGGGAACTTGGGCCCGGATATCTGGTGTGCGCGGCCGTGATCGCGGCCGGGGGTTTGGCCATCAATATCTGGTTGACACTGAAACCCGTTCCCCGGCGGGCAGACGTCGCCAACCGCATGTCCCTCGGGATTCTGGGCGGGCTTTACGTGATCGGGATGATCCTGGGGCGGATTTGAAACCGGGGCCCGGCCGGGTGTTGATTCTTTGCCGGTTTTCCGATAATATCAGTATGAGAGTCATGAAAGCGTTTGGCTTGATCGTCTATCTGCCGCTGTTACTCGCGCTGTCTTGCGGCCGGAAAACCGGCGGAAGCGCAACCGACCCGGACCTGACTTTGGCCCGTCCGGTGGCCAACAGGGCCGCGCGGCTTTTATCCGAAAAAAATTCATCCGAACTCTTCTCCCTCTATCATCCCAATTACCGCAACGTGTTCGGCGAAGGGGAATTTACGGCCCAGTTCAGGAGAATCTACCCGGCCTCCGTTTCGTTCAGCGATCCGGAAATCGCCGCGGAGTCCAAAACCGCCCTTTTCCTCCCGCACGGTATCGGGCTGAAAAACGTCTGCACTTTTGTTTTCCGCTCGGCGGACAGGCTGGACCGCGAATTGCTGGTCCGTGTGGTGATCGACGGCGGCAAGGCCTGGCTTTCCGACATCCGCTTCGGAGCGGCAGCCCAATAAATCCTTCATCCGGTTTCGCCGGCTCTTGACAGGTTTTTACCGGATCCTGAATTGACAGCCCGCCACTCTCTCCTTAAAATAAACCGCAATTCATCAACCTGTTTGCAGGAGACGCCATGTCCTCGCCGCATTACGAATACCTGCCCGCAGACGTTCTGGAAAACTTCATGACCGACGTCTTCCGCGCCGTGGGCGTGCCCGATGAAGACGCAAAAACATGCGCCAACGTCCTCATAACTTCCGACAAACGCGGCATCGACTCCCACGGGATCGGCCGCCTCAAACCCATTTACATTTCCCGCATCCGGAGCGGTCAGATCAATCCCGTGACTGTCGTGAAAACGGTGCGCGAAACGCCCACAACGGCGGTTCTGGACGCCCAGAACGGCATGGGACAGGTCGTTTCCAAAAAAGCCATGCAGACGGCCATCGACAAGGCCAAACAATACGGGACCGGCATGGTGGTGGTCAAAAATTCCAACCATTACGGTATCGCCGGATATTACACCCTCATGGCGGCGGAACAGGGCTGTATCGGCATGACGGGGACCAACGCGCGGCCTTCCATTGCCCCCACGTTCGGCGTGGAAAACATGCTCGGGACAAACCCCCTCACCTTCGGTATGCCCACGGACGAGGAATTTCCCTTTGTCCTGGACTGCGCCACTTCCACAACGCAGCGCGGCAAGGTGGAAGTGTACGCCCGGATCGGCAAGACCATGCCCCCCGGCTGGGTGATCGGACAGGACGGGAAAACCAAAACCGATCCCGTGGCCGTGCTGGACGAACTGGTCAAGGGAACGGCGGCACTGACTCCCCTGGGCGGCATTGGCGAGGACGGGGCTGGATACAAGGGTTATGGTTATGCCACTGTGGTGGAGATTTTATCCGCGGCGCTGCAAAACGGAGTCTTCCTGAAAGCCCTGAACGGATTTGACGGACAGGGCAAACAGACAACCTACAAACTCGGGCATTTCTTTATGGCCGTTAACGTGGAGGCGTTCACCGATCCGGCCGAATTCAGGAAGACGGCCGGCCAGATCCTGAGGGACCTCCGCGCCTCCAGGAAGGCGCCCGGGGAGAACCGGATCTATACCGCCGGCGAAAAGGAACATCTGGCCTGGCAGGAACGCAGGACCAAAGGGGTCCCCCTGGACGAAGAGGTGGTCCGGGACATTCTTTCGCTTAAAAAGGAACTGGGACTGTCCCAATACCGGTTCCCGTTCGATATCCAGTAAAATATGTTGACAGAAATATAAAAATGGGATAGAATAAATGACGATTTTAGTAGAATATAAAGGAGTCGGAGCGCCGACTCCTTTTTTGTTAGGGGCTTTTGGAACGCTATGGAAGAAACCCGGGTCATATTCAAGGACCGCCTGATCGAGCTGGTCAGGGAAACCGTGGAAACCCTGGGGTTTGTCTGCATCGAGGCGCGGTTGAACCTCCAGAAGGGCGGCGGTACGCTCCGGGTTATTATCTTCAATCGGGACCGGAGCGTCTCAATGGAAGATTGCTCCACGGTCTCCAACGTGATCCTGCGGCGGATCGGCCTGGAACACCCCGATTTTGCCGAGAATTTCGACCTGGTGGTGGAATCCCCCGGCGCAGAGCGCCGTTTTGAGAACCTGGAGGAAATGCTCCTGTTTGAGGACAGGGACATCCGGCTGGTCCTGAGAGACCCCGCCCGGTTCGGCCTGAAAGACAACGTGCTGGTGGGCCGGGTTTCACGCACCGACTCCGGGAACCCCGGGGAATTCCTTTTCCGGACGGCGGACGGGCACGATTTTACGATTCCCTGGATCGCCCTCTCGCAGGCCCGATTGAATTTTGACGTTAAAAAATATCTCTAACCCGGCGAACAAACAGAGATTCGGAGGAATACGACAATGGCCCTGACCGATTACATTTCCGACTTTGCCAGGGAGAACAGCATCTCCAAGGACCTGGCCGAGCAGATCCTGCGGGAAGCCATGATGACCGTCTATAAAAAGAAATACGGCAAGGACCACGAGAACATGGAGGTCCAGTTTGACCGCAAGCTGACCATGTTCCAGATCCGCGAAGTCGCGGAAACCGTGGAAAACCCCGTCACCCAGATCACCGCGGAGGAAGGCCTCCCGTTCACCCGCAAGAAAACGCTCAAGCCGGGGGACCAGGTCAGGGTCCCCATTTCTATTTCCGATTTCGGCCGTCAGATCGCCCAGATCGTGAAACAGGTTTTGAAGCAGAAAGTCACCGAAATCCAGAAAGACATCGTTTACAACGAATTCAAGCATAAAATGGGCGAGATCGTGGTGGGAAAGATCAAGTCCCGCGCGGGCCTGGAAGGGTCCCGCTATTTCGGCTACTACGTGGCCCTGGAACCCAAGGACACGGAGGCCTTTCTGCCCATTACCGAAATGATCCCCGAAGAAACCTTCGAGCGCGGGGACTTCATCAAGGCGCTTCTCCTGCGGGTGAACGAGGTCTCCAACAAGGAGGAATCCCAGCTGGTCCTGTCCCGCGCGAGCGAGGACTTTGCCCGGGAAATGCTTCGGACCAATATTCCGGAAATTCACGACGGCACGTTCGTCATCAAGTCCATAGCCCGGAAGGCCGGCGAAGTCACGAAAGTCGTGCTGGATTCCAACAGCGACCTGATGGACCCCGTGAGCGTCACCATCGGCAAACAGGGGTCGCGCATCAAGCCGATCCGCGCGGAACTGGGCAGCGAACGGGTGGAGATCATCCGCTGGAACGACGACGCGAAGACGCTCATCAAGAACGCCATCGTGGCGAGCCGCGTGCTGAAAAACCGGATCGCCGAAGTGTTCAACACGGAACTGAACCCGGACAACAAAGAGGCCTACGTGGTGGTCCCGAACGAATTCGTGGCCCCGCTGATCGGCAAGAAGGGCGCGCACCAGCGCATGCTGGAAAAAATCACGGGCTGGAACATCCGTTTCACCCCGTATTCGGAGTACGAGGTCAAGATCGCCGAAAAGCAGAAGGAAGTGGACCAGATCCTGGGTATTTCCGGCGACGAACAGGTGGAATTCATCGAGGAAGAGTCCATCCCCATCTCGATGCTCCCGTTCTCCGAACAGCAGGCGGCCCTGCTCCAGAACGCGGGATTCGAAGACGTCGCGGACATTATCGAATATTCCGTGGAAGACCTGGCCCGCAAGTGCGAGATCAATCTGGACGAGGCCATGGCCATCTGGAAAGTGATCGAGGACAACGTGGAGATAGAAGAAGAGTCGAACGGGTAGGAGAACTCCCCCGGCGGGAGTATTCTTCCGGACCAGCGCAGACACAGGGGCGGCAGTCACCAGGAGGAAGGTTATGGCGGACGAAACAAAAAAGGTGATCAAGAAGAAAATCAAGCTCAAGGTTTCCCCGCACGCCGAGAAAACGCGGGCCAAGGAAACCGACGAGAAAATTGTCGTCAAGAAAAAGACCGTCACTCACGCTCCCGCGCATACGCCTTCCGTCCAGACGCCGGCCCCCGCCACCCCCGCCGTGGACAAGAACAAACCGGAAAAGGAACGCCACGAGGCGGCCCGCGACCATCTGAAGAAAATGAACGAGAAATTCGGCGGACCGGTCACCACGTTCGCCCCGAGCGACCGGCCCCGCCCCTTCGGCGACCGGCCGCGCCCGATGGGCCCCGGCCGCACGGGTCCCGGAGCCGCGGGAGGACCCGGACGCCGTTTCATAGCCAAGGACAAATCCTTCGGGCCGAGACCCGGAGGGCCGGGGAGCGCGCCCGCCGGCAAGGATTCCGCGCGCAACAAGCACAAGGCCCCTTCCAAGAGCAGGATGGAAGCGGTCATGAAGGAAAAGAACAAGTCCAAGGAAGAGGAACTGCTGCTGTCCAAGTGGGAAGATTCCATCCTGAAAAGAAAGAAAGGCGAGGCGGTGATCCCGGAGGAAATCGAGATCGCGGAAGTGATCAAGGTGTCCGACCTGGCCAAGAAAATGAACCTCAAGGCCTCGGAAATCATCCAGAAACTCATGGACCTGGGCGTCCAGGCCACCATCAACGACTCCATAGACGCAGACACCGCCACGCTGGCGGCCGGCGAATTCAACTGCAAGGTGACCGTGAGAAGCATCAAGGAAGAAGTGGTCATCAAGGAAACGGAGGACACGCCCGAGGACCTCAAGCCCCGTTCGCCCGTTGTGACCATCATGGGACACGTGGACCACGGTAAAACAAGCCTCCTGGACGCGATCCGCGATTCCTCCGTGGCGGCCCACGAAACCGGCGGCATTACGCAGCATATCGGCGCCTACCGCGTCCAGACCCCCAAGGGAATGATCACCTTCGTGGACACGCCGGGTCACGAGGCCTTTACGGCCATGCGGGCCCGCGGCGCGAACGTGACGGATCTCGTGATCCTGGTCGTTTCAGCCGTGGAAGGCGTCATGCCTCAGACCGTGGAGGCCCTGAACCATGCCAAGGCCGCCAAGGTGCCCATCATTGTGGCCATGAACAAAATGGACCTGCCCGGCACCAACCCGGAACGGCTCAAACAGCAGCTGGCCGAGCATTCCATCCTGTCGGAAGAATGGGGCGGCGATTCCATATTCGTGCCCGTATCCGCGGTCAAGAAAACAGGCATCCAGGAACTGCTGGACTCCGTTCTCCTTCAGGCCGAAGTGATGGAACTCAAGGCCAATCCCGACAAGCGCGGGGTGGGATTCGTGGTGGAATCCAAAATGGACATCGGTCGCGGCGCGGTTGCGACCGTGATCGTGAAGAACGGACGGATCAAGGTGGGCGACTATTTCGTGGTCGGAACCTCCATGGGCAAGGTCCGCGGCATGTTCGACGAAAGCGGCGCCAAAATGACCTCCGCCCTGCCCTCCGACCCCGTGGAAATCATGGGTTTCAACGAAGTCCCCAACGCCGGCGACAAGTTCTACGTGGTGGAAGACGAGAACACCGCCAAGGATATCGCCGCGAAACGGCTCAATCTGAAACGGATCGAAGACGGCCAGACCATCAAGAAGGTCCAGATGCAGAACGCGATGGAGATGCTCTCCAGCGCGGACCTGCGCGAACTGAAAATCATCGTAAAAGCCGACGTGCAGGGTTCCGTGGAGGCCATCCGGACCTCCCTGGAAAAACTGAGCACGCCGGACGTGAAAGTGAGCGTGATCCACGGCGGCGTGGGCAGCGTCCTGGAAAGCGACGTTTTGCTGGCCACCAGCACCGCCGGCACGGCCGAAACGGGCGTCATGATCCTGGCGTTCCGCGTGCGCGTGGACGCCATCGCCAAGGACAAGGCGGAATCCGACGGGATCACGGTCAAGCGTTTCGCGATCATCTACGAGATCATCGACTTCGTGGACGGTATCGTCAAAGGCATGCGCAAGACGGAGGTGCGGGAAACCGTGATCGGCAGCGCCGAAGTCAAGGAAGTCTTCAAGATCAAGGACGTGGGCAAGATCGCCGGCTGCCAGGTCACGCAGGGTTTCATCCGCAAGAGCGAAAGCGTACGCCTGTTCCGGGACGGCGCCCAGGTCTGGAGCGGTAAGATCAAGGACCTGAAGCGCTTCAAGGAAGACGCGTCCGAAGTCCAGGAAGGGTTCGAATGCGGCATATCCCTCGTGAACTACGAGAACATCAAGAAAGGCGACCAGATCGAGTGTTACAGCGTTGAGGAAATCAAGCCGGCGTAAACTGCCGCGGGAGAAGTCATGCCCACGAACCGGCGTTTGCAGCGCATCAACAGGACGCTCATGAAGGAGATCAGCGAGATTATCGCGCGGGAACTGAAAGACCCGCGCGTCACGTCCATGGTTTCCGTTTTGGACGCGTCCATGTCCGCGGACATGAAGCACGTGGACGTGACGGTAAGCATTTACGGCCCGAACGAGGTGGAAAACGCCCGGACGCTGGCCGCGCTGAACAGCGCCGCGGGCTTCATCAGTTCCATTGCCAGCAAGTCCCTGCGTCTGCGGTGGGCCCCGGAAATCGCCTTCACCCGCTCCCACGCCATAGAAACCGGAGTGGACATGTATTTCAAGCTCAAGGACCTGAACAAAGATGTCCGGGATTTCGAAGAAACCGATCAGTCCGGGTCTTGAGACAGACCTGAAGCGCCTGCGCCGCGTCATCAACAGGTCGCGCGGCGTGATCGTGGCCGGTCATGTCAATCCCGATGGGGACCTGATCGCCTCCCAATTGGCGCTGGGCGTTTATCTGGAATCTGTCGGAAAGCCGTTCGTCATCGCCGCGGAAGACGCCGTCCCGGCCCCCCTGTCCTTCCTGCCCCGTTCAAACCGGATCCTGAAAAGTCATCCCGGTCTTTACGCAGACCATGCCTACGACCTGCTGATCGTTTTGGATTGCGGAGACATGGACCGGATCGGTCCTGTCCGCGACCATCTGCCCCCGGATCTCACCGTCGTGAACATTGACCACCACCGGGGTAATACGCTCTTCGGCAGCCTGAACATCGTCGCCGAAAGGGCCTGCAGCATAGGCGAGATCCTCTACTATTTTTTCCGGGCCATCCGGTTCCCGCTCACCAGGACCCTGGCCGAATACCTTTATGTTTCCATAGTCACGGACACCGGCCATTTCCGCTACGACTGCATGCACAGCGGGGTCCACAGGATCGCCTCGGAACTCCTGTCCCTGGGGGTCGTTCCATCCGACTACAACATCCACCTCAACCAGAACAAAAGCCTGTCTTACATGAAACTGCTCACCCGGACGCTGGAAAAAATGGAGCTCTTCGAGAACGGCCGTATCGCCGTATCGACGCTCGGGCCGGAGGACTTCAACGCCGCCGGGGGAGAGGATGACACGGACGGCCTGATCGAATACCTGGGCATGCTGGACACGGTGTCCGTGTATGTACTGATCAAGGTCAAGGCCGGGTCCGACGGCCGGATCTCAGCCAGTCTGCGGAGCAAGCATAACGTGGACGTGGCCAGGATCGCCGCGTCTTTCGGGGGCGGCGGGCACATACGCGCGGCGGGTTGCAGGATGGAAGGAACGGACATTCCCGGATTCAGGAATAAGCTGGTCAATTTAATTTCCCGGGAGCTTCCTCATCAAGCCTGAATTTTCCTGAAACGAAACAGTTTATTCCGGACCTTCGAATAATCGACCGGACAACCTCAACCCCGTCTTTTCAAGCGCAGGAAAGAGCTCTGCCGGCCGTCTTGAGGCCAATCCCGTCCTGGACCCCCCATGGAATTTGTCAAAACCCCCGTTTTTCCTTATCATCATGGGCTGGTTGCCTGGAGGGGGATGCATGTTTCTCCACAAGTCCCACCGCCCGACCTGGGCCGAGATTGACACGGACGCGATCAAGGAAAACTATCGCGTTATCCTCTCGAAATGCGGCACCGGCAACCAGATCATGGCGGTCGTGAAAGCGGACGCTTACGGCCACGGGGCCGTGGCGGTTTCCCAGGAACTGCTCAAAATGGGAGTCCAGTACCTGGCCGTTTCCAACATCGACGAAGCCATGGAACTCCGCTCCAACGGCATCGCGTCCCCCGTGCTCCTTCTGGGACCCGTCGAATCGTCCGAATTCAGCAAACTCATGGAATTCAACATTTACCCCACGGTCATCAACATGGATTACGCCCGGGAACTGTCCGAGGCCTACCGTTATCGCGGAATTTATCCCAAAGTGCATGTCGAGGTGGATACCGGCATGGGCCGGATGGGCATTCCGGTGGACCACGCTCTTTCGGAGATCGACCAGATCACCAAAATGGAAGGCATCATCATCGACGGCGTGTACACCCATTTCCCCTCCGCGGACAAGGACCCGGAATTCACCCGGTTCCAGGTCCGCAAATTCAACAAGCTGGTGAATGAACTGAAAAAAATGGATTTCAAGATCAAGAATTTCCACTGCGCCAACAGCGCCGCCCTGTTCAACTGTCCGGAATCCCTGAAAAGCCCGTCCACCATGTGCCGCCCCGGGCTGGCCCTGTACGGTTATTCAACGGACCACAACCCCCAACTCCGGAATTCCATGTCCCTGAAAACGAAAGTCATGGCCGTCAATGTCATGAAAAAGGGCGATACGGTCAGCTACCTCCGCGCCTACGAGATCCAGAAGGACCGGGAGTCCATCGCGGTCCTGCCGGTCGGTTACGCGGACGGCGTCCCCACGGTTTATTCCAACAAGGGCAAGATCCTGATCCGGGGCAATTCCTATCCCGTGGTCGGACGGGTGTGCATGGACTACCTGATGGTCAGCCTGGGCGACAACCGCCACGGCGTGACGGTCGGCGACGAGGCCACGGTCTTCGGAAGTGAAAAAGTGGGAGTGGAGCATTTCGGGAAGATCTGCAACAAGATCCCCTACGAGGTGACCTGCGACATTTCCAAACGGGTGCCCAGGATCTACATCCGTAAAGAGGATAAGCGCTGATGGCCGAGAGCACGATCATCGATTTTCACGCGCATTATTATCCCGACGCGATTGCCGCCAAAGCGGTCCAGGACCTGTCCGGCAAGGCGGGCATCGAACCTCTGGGGGACGGAACTCTGGATTCGCTGCGGAATTTCATGAAAGAGGACGGGATCGCCCTGTCGGTCAACCAGCCCGTGGCCACCAGGCCCGATCAGGTGGAAAGCATCAACCGCGCCATGGTCGCGGCCAATTCCTCCGGCGGTGGCTCGGTTTACTGCTTCGGAAGCATGCATCCGGAATTCAACCGCGCCGGCAACGTCCGGGACGAGATCCGGTTCCTCGCGGAAAACGGGGTCAAGGGAATCAAACTGCACCCGGAATACCAGAGTTTCTACCCGGACGACCCCGGCATGACGGATATTTACGACGCCTGCCGGAAGCACGGTCTGCTGGTGGTCTTCCACTGCGGACGGGACCTCGCTTTCGAAACCGTCCACGCGACGCCCCAGCGCATGGCGCAGGTGGCCAAGATCAAGAACCTGAAAATCGTCTGCGCCCACATGGGCGGCTACCGGATGTGGGACGAGGTGGAAACGCACCTGCTCGGCATCGAATGCGTCTATTTTGACACCGGTTTCTGCGTGGAAATGGAAAACACGCAGATGAAGGAAATCATCCTGGGCCACGGGGCCCACAAGGTCCTGTTCGGGAGCGATTTCCCCTGGCAGCGCCAGAAGGACGCCGTGGCCAAGGTGAAATCCCTGGACATCGGCGCCAACCTGGAGTCCCAGGTTTTCTACAAGAACGCCCGCTGGCTTCTGGACAATTGACGGACGGAACTATTTCATTTGAAGGAGATACACATGGCGATCAATTACAAAGACCTCGGGTTCGTGAACACCAAGGGGATGTTCGCGGCCGCCATCAAAGGCGGTTTCGCGGTCCCGGCCTACAACTTCAACAACATGGAACAGCTTCAGGCCATCGTGACCGGCTGTCTGGAAAGCCAGTCCCCCGTCATCCTGCAGGTTTCCAAGGGCGCCCGCGACTACGCGGACCAGACCCTGCTCCGCTACATGGGTCAGGGCGTGATCGAAATGATGCGCCGGATGACCCAGGAGAAAAATCTGGGGGAAATTCCGATCACCATGCACCTGGACCACGGAGACACCTACGAAACCTGCGTGTCCTGCATTGACGCGGGCTTCTCCTCCGTCATGATCGACGGGTCCCACCATTCCTACGAGGAAAACGTGGCCCTGACCCGCAAGGTGGTGGAATACGCCCACAAGCACGACGTGACGGTGGAAGGCGAACTGGGCGTCCTGGCGGGAATCGAGGACGAGGTGTCTGCCGAGCACCATACCTACACGGAACCCGCCCAGGTGGAGGACTTTGTTTCCAAAACGGGCGTGGACTCCCTGGCTATCGCGATCGGCACGTCCCACGGCGCGTACAAATTCAAGCCGGGCCAGAAAGTGGAAATCCGTCTGGATATCCTCCGCGAGATCGAAAAGAAGATCCCCGGGTTCCCGATCGTTCTGCACGGATCGTCTTCCGTTCCTCCGTCCGCGGTGGAAACGATCAACAAGTACGGCGGGAAACTCAAGGACAGCATCGGGATCCCCGAAGCCCAGCTGCGGGACGCCGCCAAGTCCGCCGTCTGCAAGATCAACATCGACTCCGACGGGCGCCTGGTCATGACGGCCAAGATCCGCGAAGTATTCGCGACCAAACCGGAAGAGTTCGACCCGCGCAAGTACCTGGGGCCTGCCCGCGAAGCCCTGAAACAGATGTACATCGAAAAGAACAAAAACGTGCTGGGCAGCGCCGGAAAAGCGCCTGAAATCATGGCGACGCTCAAGAAATAACAGACGCAAACACAGACAGGGGGCTGACCCGCCGGATCAGCCCCCTTTTTTTATCCTGACAAAATGACTATTGAGACCTTTGCATAATCACCTAGACAGCCCCCCGTAATTCCGATTCTTGCTGTCTGCTTTGCTTCTGAGGAATCCCGTCAGTTTATTGTCAAGATATCAATGAGATTCCTCAGAAGTTACGCTAAAGAAGTGAAATCGGAATGACAGGGGGGCGGGTTCTCAATAATGGCTCATGATTGGTTCAGCGATTATGCAAAGGTCTCCTATTCTTTCAACGCCGCCTCGATCGCAGCCGCTATGGCCGGATCCTCCGGTTTGATTTTGGTGTCGAACCGGTTGATGATTTCCCCTTTGCGGCTGATCAGGAATTTGTTGAAATTCCAGGTGATGGCGCCCCCGAACTTCGGGTTGGTTTTTTTGTCCGTCAGCTTCTGATAAAGCGGCGCGGCGTCCTTTCCTTTGACCTTGATCTTGGAAAACATGGGGAAGGTCACTCCGTAGGTCAGCGTGCAGAAGTTCTTGATCTCCTCGTTGGATCCCGGTTCCTGCCCCAGGAAGTCGTTGGACGGGAACCCCAGGATGATGAAACCCTTGTCCTTGTATTTCAGGTACAGTTTCTCCAAACCCTCGTACTGGTAGGTGAAACCGCATTTGCTGGCCACGTTCACCACCATCACCACCTTGTCGCGGTACTGGGCAAACCGCACTTCTTTGCCGTCAATGTCGTTCATCGCGAGCTGGTAGAATTCAAGCATTAGGTTCCTCCCGATTTATTAACCGTATAAACAATAATCACTTCCGGCCGTTTCGTCCAACTTGACCGTAATTACCTATTGACCTACGGCTCATACTTCCAGAGGTCGTTTAACCGGCCGCTTGTCCCGGAAGAGTCACGGCCGTTACCACCGAACAGCCAAAATGAACCGGAACTCAAGGATCCGCATAGGGCAGTTCCTCTTGCCCCGGGTCTATTCGCCGCGTCAGCCGTGCCTTTTGTACCGTATGACCCGCTCTGGTTTATCGAATCGGATCCGGACATCCAGACCCAGTTCGTCCCGTCAAATTTCCAGAGATCGTTTAAATATCCCCAGCTTCCTCCGCCATCATAGCCCTCACCGCCGTAAAGCCAATACACGCCTGTGCCCGTTGAAAAAAACGCTTGAAGTGTTCTTGAACCGGGGCTATTCCCTGAATCCGCCGTGCCTTTTGTCCCGTATACGCCATTCTGGTTACTGACGTTAGTTCCGGAAATCCACGCCCAGTTTGTTCCGTCGAATTTCCAAAGATCGTTCATATAACCAAATGCCGTGGTTCCGAAGGAAGCGCTCCCGCCGAAGAGCCAAAAGCACCCGGAGCTGTCCTTGAAACCGGCGCATCCATTCCTCGCTCCGGGGGTATTTGCCGGATCCGCCACACCCCTTGTTCCGTAACTCCCGGCCTGGAATCTTGTATCCGCTCCGGTAACCCAAGTCCAGTTCGTGCCGTCATATTTCCACAGATCGTTCAAACGGCCAATGAGGCCGTTTTTATCGCGACCATAACCGCCGAACAGCCAGAAACGGCCCATATTGTCAATCCAACCGGTGGCTCCGGTCCTTGCGCCGGGAATATTCCCGGCATCGGCTACTCCCTTTGTCCCATAGACACCGTTTTGATTAATACAATTTGATCCGGATATCCATGACCAAATCGTACCGTTAAATTTCCAGAGATCGATGAGATAATTGACGGAACCCGCGGAATCATAACCGGATCCACCAAACATCCACATGTTTCCCGAAGAATCGGCCAAAATCAAATGGCTAAATCTGGCGCCAGGAACATTCGCCGCATCCGCTACGCCTTTTGTCCCGTAAACACCTGTCTGATTGACGGCATTATGTCCAGAAACCCAAATCCAGTTTGTTCCGTTATTCTTCCAGAGATCATTCAAACGATCAACTGTACCGGTACCGTCTCTGCCATATCCGCCGAAAATCCAGATATTCCCGCTACCGTCCGACACGCCCGCCGCGAATTCTCTCGATCCCGGAACATTCAACGCATCGGCAACGCATTTCGTTCCGTACGTTCCATTCTGATTGATGAGATCAGAACCGCTCATCCATGTCCAATATCCGCCGATGTACGGAATTTCACCTCCTCCACCGGACATCGTATTCACTGGCGTGGACTGACAGGAAAACAGGCTGAACAGGGCCGCCATAACGGCATACACCACTATTCGGGAAAGCATTACCGCCTCCAGAAAATCATCATGATTATATTTACACATTACGATAAACGGCAGCGTTTTTTTCCCATCATGATCGCCGATTTACATTAATGTTTTCAACTCCCCCGCCACCCGCGCAGCCAAACCCGGGTCCACGAAATTCATGGTGCCGATGGAAACGAAT
Organism: uncultured Brevinematales bacterium; assembly: GCA_964392785.1. Taxonomy (GTDB): domain Bacteria; phylum Spirochaetota; class Brevinematia; order Brevinematales; family JAOACQ01; genus CAYMRH01. Next base: position 2,751 of record CAYMRH010000006.1, on the reverse strand, counting down.
TTCGCTCCGGCCAGAAGAAATTCCCTCGCGTCATTGGCGCAGGCTATACCGCCGCTCGCGATGACAGGGATTTTCACCGCCTGGGCCACCCGGCACACGTTCCAGAGCGCCATGGGTTTCACGGCCGGCCCGGAAAAACCGGCCGACCTGTTTTTAAAAATGAACTTGCCGGTTTTCAGGTCAATGGCGGTGCCCACGAAGGTGTTCGAGACCGTCACGGCGTCAGCGCCGCAGTCCTGCGCCAAGACGGCGTTGCCGGACAGGTCCTGCGCGGGAGACAGTTTTACGGTGAACGGCTTTTTCAGGGCTATCCTGACGGATGAAACGATCTTTTTGACCGTCTTTTTATCGGAATCGAATGTGGCGCTACCGGCCGATGCGGCCGCCCTCCCTGGATGCTTCGGCACCTTCGTACTCCATGCCCCGGAGTGGACGTTGGGACAACTCAGGTTGATTTCGATCATGTCGATCCCGGGAATTTCCGCGAACGCGGCGGCCAGAACGGCAAAGTCCCCCGGCTCGTCTCCGGCCACGCTGAAAATCACGTTCGTGTTCCTATTGGAGAACACGTCGTTTTTTTTCAGATCGGACAGGACTTTCTTGAAGCCCTCGTTCTCGAGACCTATGGAATTGAGAAGACCGCAGGGAGTTTCCAGGATCCGGGGCGGAGGATTGCCTTTGCGGGGTTGGGGAGTCACCGTCTTGGTGGTGATTCCGCCCAAACGCGAATAGTCGGCAAAATCAGTGTATTCGTCGCCCATCCCGTATGTGCCGGACGCGGTGATCACGGGATTGCGAAAGGAGAGTTTACCGATTCTCAATGCCGACATGTTGGCCATCCTGACGGTCATGATTGTAGGAAAAAGAGATGATCCTGTCAAAGAAAAGCCCCCCGGATTCATCCGGAGGGCCTGTTGATTCTGAAGGAAATGGTTACTTCGCGTCCAGCATGGCCACCATCTCGGCCTCCGCCGCCAGTTCGCCGTCCACCATGGCCTTGCCGGCGAACTTTCCGATCTTGCCGGACAGTTTCAGGATTTCGATCTCGTATTCCAGTCTGTCGCCGGGCACGACCGGCCGGCGGAACTTGCACTTGTCGATCATCATGAAGTAGATGACTTTTTTCTTGTTGGGGTCAAAACCGGATTCGGGTTTCTGTTCCAGGATTTTCAGCGTGATGTAACCCGAGCACTGGGCCATGCCCTCCACGATCAGCACGCCCGGCATGACCGGCTGCCCCGGGAAATGCCCCTGGAAAAACTCCTCGTTCATGGTCACGTTCTTGTAACCCTTCCCGCCCTGTTCGGTGATTTCCGTCACGCGGTCCACCAGCAGGAACGGATAACGGTGGGGAAGACATTTCATGATCTCCGTAATGTCGTGATTCTGCGTCGCGTTGGACATGGATGCACCTCCGGATTTTTTCTGATTCCGATCCGCCGGGATTTATTTCAAGAAATACTGGTTCCAGGATTTGACGTCCACGTCCGGTTCGATCTTTTTGACCAGGCCCGCGATCACGCTCCCGAACCCCACTTCCACCGCTTCCGTCATGCCCAGGCCTTTCAGGGCCTTCACGGACGCCGTCCAGAGCACGGGCTGTTTCATCTGGCGCGTCAGGAGGTCCCTCACGTTGGTCTCGTCCAGAACTCCCGCGGTGGCGTTCGCGATCAGACGGCATTTGGGTTTCTGGAACGGGACGTTCTCCAGGAATTTCCCGAATTCCGCGGCCGCGCCTTCCATCAGTTTGGAGTGAAACGCGCCGCTCACGGCCAGCTTCAGCACCCGCTTCGCTCCGGCCTCCTTGAGACGCGGTTCCGCCAGGTTAATGCCCTCTTTCAGCCCGGAGATGACCACCTGGCCGGGACTGTTGAAATTGACCGGCTCCACGTAGCTTTGGGCGGATACGTCCGCGCAGATTTTTTTCACGGCTTCGTCGTCCAGCCCCAAAACAGCCGCCATGCCTCCCCGCCCCTGCGGGTCCGCCGCGGCCATGAGCTCTCCCCGTTTTTTGACGATGGACAGCATGTCCCGGAACCCGGTCATACCCGAATTCAGGATGGCGGAAAATTCCCCCAGGGAATGCCCCGCCATAAGGCCGGGGTGGACTTTCTTGTCCTGCGCGAGAATCCGGGAGCACACGGCGCTGTAAACCAGGATGGCGAGCTGCGCGTTTTGGGTTTTGGTGAGCTCCTCTTCGGGGCCCTCGAAAGACAGGTTGGATATGGAAAACCCCAGGACTTCGTCCGCTTCCTTGTACATTTCCCGGGCTATGGAAAATTCTTCGACCAGGTCCTTGCCCATTCCGACTTTCTGGGAACCCTGTCCGGGATAGAGAAACGCTTTCATGACGGTACCCCGATAAAAATTGAACATCAGGATAAAGGAATTTCCCAATATTTTCAAGAATTTTTCAGTTTACCCGCCCCGAAACTCGATAATATAGTTTGATATTTGATTTTTTGAACGTCCAGCCACTATAATTTCAGCCGTTGACGGAGGTCCCGGGTTATGTATCTGCTCCGCGGCATCCCCATTTCCAAGGGGATCGCCATCGGCAACATCCTGATCCGCTACGATGTGACCAAGATGATCCGTTTCTACACCATCGAGGAGTCCCACAAAGAGGACGAAATCGCCCGCTATATGCAGGCCGTGAACGACGTGCGGGCCGAAATAGAAAGTCTGAATATCGAGAACGGGTCCCAGATGAACCGCGACCATGATTAGATCGTGAATTTCTTCAATCTC
>CAYMRH010000005.1:0-70785 GCA_964392785.1 uncultured Brevinematales bacterium | reverse complement strand
CGAGTAAGCACCAAAGGTGCGCATCGAGAGGCCGAGGAGAGCGAAGCGCGCGGGGGATTTGCCTCAGTCCTAATACATTAACAACCCCGGCCGCGGAGCCGGGGTGTTGATTTCTTATAGATTATTTCTTTTCAAACTATCCTTCAGGGAAAATCTTTGCCAGTTTACCGATGTCCGTTCCCTCAAAGAATATTCCCGTATTTCTCTTCCATTCCCCGTTTCCGACCTTGATCCAGATGATTCCGCCCTCATCCACTTTCCACTGCCCCAGTTCAATATAATCTGTCAGGTAAAACCATTCCCCGTCGCGGCCTCGCCTCATGTTGCCGCTTTTTCCCACGATCCGCATGGCGCCGCCAAAATCCCCCTTTTTTCCCGTAAACTCCAGGTAACTTGTCTCTATACCATTAATCCTTCTGATGCCCACCCTGTCAACCGGTATTCCCAGCTTTTTCCATCTGTCCAGAATGGCTTTTTTGCTTTCTATGAATTCAATAGAACAGGCGGTGGCCAGAAGCGCAATAACGTCATTCTCCCGCTTCTCTCGGTATTTGACGATAAATTCTTTTTTCGCTTCCTCCAGGTTGGCGATCTGATATTTTTGATCCCCATTCCAGAATTCAATCTCGCTGATGCAGGTGTCGTTGTGTTTATTACCGAGATATGTTGAAAGTATTCCAAGAGAAAAGTACTTCACATCATTAATTAATTTATTTAATTCAATTTCTTGAGGGCCCATCATATCTATCAACATTATATTTGTTACAAATATCAAACCCTTGTTGTTGCCAAATATTATCTCAATTTCTTTTGGCCGATTGTTTGCATAAAACAATACTTTGGATTTACTAAATCCCGACGCAATCTCCATCTTATCAATGTTAATCGCATTTTTAAATCCTATATTGAATCTAAAACCAGTTTTATTAAAATAGTACCCGTATTTCATCTCTTTCTTATAGAAATAAACACCATTAGTATTTGTGGCAACGCCAACGCCAGACCCATCATTGATGACACCCTCTGCAGCACAAGTTCCATAATCACTATCAAACAAATTATAAAACCAATATTTGTTAGGACAATGATAAAACCCAAGATACTGTCTCTCATTAAATTGTTCAGGATCATAGCTTAACATTTCAATATTACAGAACAACATGCTTGTTTGAAGACTCATGATAACAACAAAACAACATCTTCTCATAATAAGCTACCTCGTGTTTCTATCTGTAAAGATAATACATGCCACTAGCATTTATACTATATCCGTGTTTTTGAGCACCTGCAGCATCAAAGTATGTGGTCCTAAACATGTCCACCATCTCCCTATAATCGCTCTCCAGAATCACCTGACAACCCTGGCTGGTGTTCCAGGACTGCGTTGTGTTGGCGTGAATCAGAATCCCTACGGCATAACCGGGATTACCCCTGCTCGGATCAGCCGGGTTCTCACCCACAGTTGGCGTGTAATCTGTTGTCCGGAACGCCAGGTATTTATAACTCGCATAATGCGTCAGGTTTCTCTCGACGCCGTCCTTCAATCTGATAAACGTCTGAATTCCGTAGCTTCCCTGGGCCAAAGTCGCGTAATGAACACTTCCGTCATATTTGACCACCTGTTGATTGGATCCAATGAGATAGTTGGTAGGATCCACACTGGAGTTATTGAACTCCTTGATGATGATGTCTCCGCCTTGATTCATGATGATCGTGATCCGGTCATTCAACAAGTCCCGACGCATGTTTCCCGGTGTCTTGTCATTACCGCCCACCCTCATGTTCCCGCCGTATCCTTCCTCGCCAATTATAACATAACTTCCGTCTTTTAACAGCAGCGCATCCAAATCCGCCCCATTTTGACCGACTTTGTACCTGTAATGGATATACTGGTCCTGCCCGTCTTCCGATTGGACCACCGAATTATCCTTCAGAACTCTGTACACTTTACCGGTGGTTCCGTCGATTCGATAGGTCACGATATTCTCACCGGACATTCTGGATGCGTATTCCTTCTGCAATCTCCTGTCGGCCATGTAAGTTTGACGTTCCTGTTCGGTATGACTCTGCCACATGGCCGTCATATAGTCTCTGTAATACGCTTCCGCAAGGGTTTTACGCCACGCTTCCTGTTCGTAATCCTTCCTCAATTTCGGCCTGACCCGCTCTTCAGTCATTTTCTTCGCCACGGCATCTCTGGTCAGGTATTTGTAAGCGGAAACCAGGGTTTCATAAGTCTCCATGACGCTGTTCCATGTCGAGGAATAAAGGCCGCCTTGCCCGCTCCCGGAGTCGTACCGGTATCCCACTTCGGTCCTGAATCCCGTCAGAGCGAACTGACCCTGGTAAACCTGAGCGTTCACCCCGAACGCCCCAAACGTCATTTTCCCGTTTTCCTGGAATTTGGCCGAAAGCCCGCCTACTTTCCCTTCCATGAACCATCCGGTATCTCCCGAGTACACCCCGGTTCCGATCTGGTAACCACCTCCCACATGCATTTGGGTGCTTCCTATGAACGCCTTGGCGTATGACAAACCCCCGCGGTACGACCCGTCCGCATACCATGTCTGTTCCGTTCCAATCTCAGCCCCGAAATTAACGATGCTGGCCCCGAGGGACGCGTTGAATTTATGCCCGTCCTCGGAATTATACCCGTAACCCAATCCTACCTTGACACTGACATAATTAAACAGATTCAAATTAACGTTGACGCCGGCGTTAAATGAGTAAGACTGGTCGCCGAAATTATATCCGCCGTACAGTTCCACGCCGAATTCTTTGGAAAGACTGAACGCTATCCCGACGCCTATCCCAAATCCGTGGTCCGGGTCCCAACTGAGAACAAGCCCGAATCCTATGCTGAACAACCCATTCGGGTCCCAATATACTGTGGGGTTGTTCAACCCGTAAATATACCTGTTGAGTCCGGCGGGTGAGTACCGCTTCTCCGGGTCGGCTATGGGATCGCTGGTAATGAACCGTCCGGTTTCGGGGTTGTAGTATCGTGCTCTCGCGTAATAGAGGTTGGATTCCTGGTCCCGATAATGTCCGGTCCACCAGTCCTGAATTACAGGCCGGTTAACTGCAGGCCATGCCGAGAGTTGCCTTTCAGCGAAAACGCGATGAAAATCCCGGCTTTTTCACACAAGTCCTATGACCGTTGACCGCCATCATTTTAAACTGATGTTGGACCGTTTGTAAAACGGACTGATTGTTATTTTTGCGCATCCGTTTTCCGTCGTCGATCGTCGCCCGGACGGCCGGATCTCGGCTTCTTCCGGCTGACGCAATGAGGATGGGTTTTCTCATAAACCGCCTTCAACGTGTTCGAAAACACGTGTGTATAAATTTCCGTGGTGCAGATCCAGGCGTGCCCCAGAAGTTCCTGGACGTATCTCAGAGCGGCGCCGCGGGCCAGCAGGTGCGTCGCGCAGGCGTGGCGGAAGGAATGCGGCGAAACCGGATCGGAGATCCCGGCGGCTCTGGCGTATTTGGCGATCATCCGGCCCAGATACCATTTTTTCAACGGCCTCCCGTTTTCCATGAGAAACAACCTATCCTCCGCCGGTTTTCGCGAAGCCATTTCCCTCCGCTCTCCGGATAAATAGTCCTTCAGGACCACGAGGGCAGGCGTGGTCATCGGCACGACACGGTCCCGTCCCCCCTTTCCGTTGACAAACAGCAGTCCGTTTTCCAGGTCCGCGTCGGAAATTTTCAAAAATCGCAGTTCCGAACTCCGGATCCCGCTTCCGTACAAAAGCTCTAGGATGGCCCGGTGGAGTATCCCGTGTCTGGTCCTTACGCTTCGCGATGCCGCCCTGTTCAGGATCCTCCCGGCTTCCGATTCGGTCAGGATTTTCCTCGGGATCCTGTTCCGGTCGCGGCGGATCTCCAGGTCCTCCGCCGGATTGGCGGCCAGAAGCCCCTGCCCGGCCAAAAAACGGAAAAATCTCTTCGTCTCGGCCAGAGTGACGGTCTGCGTCCTCCGGCTGAGCCGCCTGCGGATGCCGTTTCGGAATACGCGCCGCTGAAACGCGTTCGCAAGATGTTCCCGGAACGCCGTCAGGTGCCCGCCGTTCACCGAGCGGAGGTCCTGTAACCCCAGAGTGTGTTCAAGATACGGAAACAGCCTGGCCAGGTCCTGTCGGGCTTTTTCCCGTGTCGCTTCCCTCAGGTTTCGCTCCCGCATGTTGCGCAGATAAACGGACAGCATGGTTTCAAAACCTTCAGTCATGGACGGCGCTCCTTCCCTCCGCCGGACGGTCGTTTCGCGGGTGATAACGGGCGATCGCGCGTTTCAAATCCCCTTTAACGACCTCCGTGTATCCCTGCGTGGCCATCAGGCTCTTGTGCCCCAGCATTTCCTGGACAAACCGGATGTCCGCACCGTTTCGCATCATGTGCGTGGCGCAGGCGTAGCGGAAACTGTGGGGCACGATCCGTTTCCGGAAGCCGGCTTTCTTCGCCACCGTACGGACCAGTCCCAGTATGGCCGTTATTCCGAGCGGCGTCCCGGTTGTCGCGGTGTTCCGTATGGACAGAAAGACAAATCCGGCGTCGGCCTCGCTTTTCTTTAAAAAGCGTGGTCGGGCCCGCCGCAGGTATGTCCCGAGAGCATCCAGCGCCGTTCTGGAAATCGGCACGGTCCGGGAACGCCCGTTTTTCCCCGTTCTGACGGTCACAAATCGGCCGGTAAAATCGATGTCGTCAATTTTCAGACGGGCCAGTTCGGGCGACCGGATCCCCGTCGCATAAAGAGTCAGGATGATGGCCCGGTCTCTCAAACCGATTTTCCGGTTCCGGTCTGCCGCATCCGCGATCTGTTCCACGTCCTGCGGCGTTAATGTCTCTCGCGGTATCTTTTTGTTGATACGCGGCAAGGGCAGGTCCAACGCCGGATTTTCTCCTATCGTACCCGTCATCTTCAGGAACCGGAAAAACCTCTTAACGGCGCAAAGCACGCTGCATCGGCTGGCGGCGCTGAACGGAACCGCAACCACGGATTTTCCCCTCCGCGCCTGACGGGACAAAAGTCCGAAACTGAATTCCGAAAGATCCTGCCGCGTTATTCCGGACGCTTCTGATAAGCCCCGCTTCCGTAAGAATCCGATAAACTGACCGACGCTGGAACGCATGATCCTGACCGTACGGTCCGAAACCCCCTGTGCAGTCAAGTCCCGTAAAAATTCTTCCAGGCTCTTGCCCAGCATGTCGATATGCACGAAAACCTCCTTTTCGCTTACTTCCCACCCAAAATATTTCCGCGTTCTCGGCGCCTGCCCCGAGAGTGAGCCTGAGCCGGGCCGAGGGCCCTCTGCGACTCTTACCAATCCACTTCCCAACTCTTTGTGTCTTCGCGTCCTACAACGGCGGCATAGGCATTATCCGCAAAACGGACCGCCGCTTCTCCCCTCCCAACGAACTGGAACTCCTGGAGATCATCCCCTACGCCGAAACCCGCGACTACCTGAAGAAGATCCTCTCCTACTACGCCCGCTACAAGAACCTGTATGACACCGCCGGCCTGAACGCGAGCGAACTGAAAGCGAGGGTCGGGGGATAGGGACTGGGGCTCCTGCCGCCCACCGCAATACCTTCCTCATTCATATTAAACCTTTGTGTTCTCTGTGCCTGTGTGGCTTAGTGGTTGGCATACTCTCGCCAAAACCCCCGTTCCATGCTAACATGAAACCAACAACATTCAGGAGCGCCCCATTGCCGACCCGCAGAAAAATCCTCCTTCTGGACGGTTCCGGCCTCATTTTTCGGGGGTATTACGCCTTCATATCCCGCCCCCTCACCACCACGCGCGGGGAAAACACCTCCGCCATTTTCGGCTTTCTGAAAGTCCTCCTCCAGATCATCCGCGACTTCCAGCCCGACGTGCTGGTGGCGGCTTTTGACCTGTCCCGGGACACCTTCCGCAAAAAAATCTATGAACAATACAAGGCCCAGCGGCAGGAAACCCCGCCGGATCTCAAAGCCCAGATCCCGATCGTTATCGACCTGGTTCGCAAGATGGGCATCCCCGTGCTCGAAATGCCGGATTTTGAAGCGGACGACATCATCGGCACGCTGGCCGAAAAATGGAAAAAGAGCGACGATGTTTACATTGTCTCCGGAGACAAGGACCTGCTCCAACTGGTTGACAGGACCGTTCTCGCCATCCGTCCCCAGCACGGGATTTCCGAGATCAACCTCGTGGACCGGGACGGGGTGAAGGCAACCCTGGGCGTCACGCCCGAACAGGTGGCAGACTACCTGGCCATTACGGGTGACTCCAGCGACAACATCCCGGGCGTGAAAGGCATAGGCGACAAGGGCGCGCAGGCGCTGTTAAGCCAGTACAGGGACCTGGACGACATCTACGCCCACATCGACGCCATAAAAGGCGCGGCCCAGAAAAAGCTCATCGAAAGCAGGGACAACGCCTATCTGTCAAGAAAACTCGCCGTCATACGCCGCGATCTGGACATTCCCGACGACGAGGTGGAAAAACCGGTCCAGCCGTCTTTGTTCCTCAACCCGGAAGTGACGGATAAACTGGAATATTACCAGCTCACTTCCCTCATCAACGACATGAAGAAGCTGGCCTCTGCGAAGCCTGCTTCCGGCAAGCCGGATTCCGGGGACACGACATCGGCCGCTCCGGCAAAAGCCTCCGTAAAAACACATCGCGAGAACCTGTTTGAGGACACAGCCCCCGCGCCGGCCAAACCCGCCGGGGATTTCACCGGCAATTACCGCATCATGACCAAGCGGTCCGAACTGGAAGAACTTATTTCGGAAATCAAAAAACAAAAATTTCTTTCCATCGATACCGAAACCACTTCCACCGTCCCGGCTGTGGCGGACATTGTCGGGATTTCCGTCTGTCTCAAGGAAGGCGAAGCGTTTTACATTCCCCTCCTGCACGACGTGAAAACGGAATTTTCGTGCCAAGAAGTGCTGAAAACCCTGAAGCCCGTGCTGGAAGACCCATCCATAAAAAAAACAGGCCAGAACGTGAAATTCGACACGGCGGTTTTCGGGAAGATCGGGATCGCGTTTTCCGGAATCGGTTTTGACACCATGCTCGCGGCTTATCTTCTGAACCCCACCCGCACGCACAACAACCTGGAAAGCCTGGTGCAGGAATATTTGGGCGCGGCCAAAAACACCTATACCGACATCCTGAAAGAACACGCGGGCGACAAAAAACCCAAAGACATGACGCTGCTGGACGTCCCGGTTGAGGCCGTCGCGCAATACGCCTGCGCGGACGCGGACGCCGCCCTGCGGCTGAAAAACAAACTGGAGCCGCTCATCGCCCCGAACGGGCTGGAAAACGTGCTCTACAATATTGAACAGCCGCTCGCGCCGGTCCTGGCTAAAATGGAACTCGCGGGCGTGAAGATCGACACCGGTTTCCTGGGCAAACTTTCCGGCGAAACAGAAAAGACCCTCCAGGGTTTGGAGGCCAAAATCTATCGCCTGGCCGGCCGGGAATTCAACATCAATTCGCCCCAGCAGCTTTCAAAAATATTTTTCGAGGAACTGGGGCTGGAGAGCGTCAAAAAAACCGACGGCGGCAAGCACTCCACGGACGAGGAAGTGCTCCAGGCGCTCTCATCGGTCCACCCCCTGCCGGCGGAAATCCTCTCCTACCGTTCGCTCGCCAAGCTGAAGGGCACTTACATGGACGCGCTCCCGGAAATGATCCGGGGCGAAACCGGACGCGTGCACACGAGTTTCAACCAGACCATCACGGCCACGGGGCGGCTGTCCTCCAGCGACCCCAACCTCCAGAACATTCCGGTGCGGGACGAGATCGGCCGCCGCATCCGCGAGGCGTTCGTGGCGGACACCGGATGCGTGCTGGTGAGCGCGGACTATTCGCAGATCGAACTGCGGGTGCTGGCGCATTTCTGCGGCGATGCGAACATGAAAAAGGCGTTCACTGAAAACCTGGACATCCACCGCCACACCGCGTCCCTCGTGTTCGACGTGCCGGAAAAAGAGGTGACGGAAGAAATGCGCCGGCGCGCCAAGACGGTCAATTTCGGCATTATCTACGGCCAGTCCGCGTTCGGGCTTTCAAAGCAGATCGGCATTTCCGTCACGGAAGCGCGGATTTTCATTGAAAACTATTTCAAAAGTTTCCCGAAGGTCCGCGGGTTCGTGGAACAGGTTCTTCGCGGCGTGTCCGAAACCGGGGAGGTCAGGACCCTGTCCGGCCGCTATAGAAAATTTCCGGACCTGCACGGCAAACCGGTCAAGGAAACCGCCGCGGGCCAGATGTCCGCCTCCCAGCGCATGGCGCTCAACACCCGCATCCAGGGCAGCGCGGCAGACATCATAAAAATCGCCATGATCAGTTTCCAGGACTGGCTGGACCGGGAAAAAATGCGCTCCCGGCTCATCCTCCAGATCCACGACGAACTGGTGGCGGAATGCCCCGAAAACGAGGCGGAAAAGGTTCGGTCAGCCCTGAAAAATATCATGGAAAGCGCGTATCAGCTGGACATTCCCCTCACGGTGGACATTGGCACGGGGGCAAACTGGAGCCGGGCGCACTGAAGGCGCCGCCCTCCGATTTCTTGATAAAATCCCGATCTGTCCGAAAATTAAGATATCGGGAATTTTCCGTCCGGAGGCGATTATGTCCAGGGTCATCGGGATCGATCTGGGAACCACCTATTCCGCCGTAGCATACCTGAAAGACGACGGCACACCCGAAGTGATCCCCGACCGCCGGGGCAACAGGACCCTGCCTTCCGTGGTCACCATACTGGAAGACGCCGTGCTGGCCGGCGAATCGGCCCGCGGCGCGGAACTGACCCACCCCGAAACCACCCTGCGCCGCGTCAAGAGAAAAATGGGAACGGACCACCAGTATTCCGCGTTCGGCCGCGCGTATTCCCCGGAAGAAATTTCGTCATACATCATCAAGAAACTCAGGGACCGGGCGGAGGACTTCCTGGGCGAAACGGTCCGGGACGCCGTGATCACCGTTCCCGCCTACTTCAACGACAACCAGCGCCAGGCCACTAAAAACGCCGGCTCGCTCGCCGGCCTGAACGTCCTGCGGATCCTGAACGAACCGACGGCGGCCTCTCTCGCCTACGGGATCCAATCCGGAGACGGCGAAGGCGCCGACCGTTCCGTCGTGGTTTACGACCTGGGCGGCGGAACGTTCGACGTGTCCGTCCTGTCCGTCGGGGACGGCGTTTTCGAGGTGCTGTCCACCGCGGGAGACAATTCCCTGGGCGGCGAGGATTTCAACCGGAGGATCGCCGGGATCGTGACGCAGAAATTCAAGGAAGAAACGGGCATTGACCTGAACGCCGACCCCCTGGCCGTCGTCAAGCTTTCCCAGGCCGTGGAACAGGCCAAGATCGAACTGTCGCAAAGGAAAAGCGCGCGTGTCCGGATCCCGTTCATCACGGCGGACGCGCGCGGTCCCAAGTCCCTGGATTTCGAACTGACCCGCGCCGAATTCGAACGGATGATCGCGGATTACATCGCTCGGTCAACCGAACTGTGCCGGCTGGCCCTGTCAGACGCCGGAATGGACGCGAAGCAGGTTGACCGCATCGTGCTGGTGGGCGGTTCCACCCGCATTCCGGCCATCCGTGATTCGGTGAGGAAACTGTTCGGCAAGGAGCCGGAAACCGGCATCGACCCGGACGAAGTCGTGGCTCGGGGCGCGGCCATCCAGGGCGCCGTCATTCAGGGCGGACTGGACGGGATCGTGCTGGTGGACGTCACGCCCATGTCCCTGGGCATCGAGGTGGAGAACGGCTATTTCGTACCCATCATCGAACGCAACTGCCCGGTTCCCACGGTGGCGCGCCGGGTGTTTACCACGGTGTGCGACCGGCAGAAATCCGTGGACGTGCACATCCTCCAGGGGGAAAGCCTGAAGTCGGCCAACAACGTGTCATTGGGAAATTTCCGGCTGGAGGGCGTGCGGTCGGCGCCCAAGGGCGAACCGCGGATCGAGGTCACCTTCGAGCTGGACGTGGACGGAATCCTGAGCGTGAGGGCGCGGGACGCGGACACCCAGAGCGTCCAGAGCGTATCCATCAGCCAGCGGGGACGGCTGTCGGAAACGGAACTGGAACGGCTCCGCGACGAACACCTGCGCAGTTTTGAAGACGACTTAAAAAAACGCGGCGCGCTGAACACGGTGCTGCTCCTGAAAACCAAAGCCGACGCGATCCTGTCCAAAATAGACCGCGTGATCCCGCCGGCTTACCAGGCGGGATTCCTGAAAGACGAACTGGAGGAGATCGCCGGCAGGGTGAACCGGGCCGTCCGGGACCTGGATGCGTCGGAAATGGAATCCGTCATCCTGCGTCTGGATTTCATCCGCGGGGAACTCACGGCCGGCTTCCGGAGAAACCGGGAGACAGCCGCATGAAAACGCATTACGAAATCCTGGGCGTTGCCGCCAACGCGGACCCGAAGGAAATCCGGAGCGCCTACCGCGTCCTGGTCAGGAAAAGCCACCCGGACGCCGCCCGAACAACCGGACGCGGCGCGGAAGCGCCTTTCGGCGAAATCACGGCCGCGTACGCGGTCCTGTCCCGTCCCGACCGCCGGCGCGCGTACGACCAGTCGCTTTCGGGGCATTCCCCGGACGCCGGTAACGGTCCGTTCCGTTTCCGGGAATTCAAGGAATGGATCCTCTCGCTTTCGTTTTTCAAGATCCTGTTTTCGGGAAAACGCGTTTCGCGCGAAACCCCGGAAAACGGGAAGGACCTGCTGGAACTGCCCGTAACCGAACTGATCCAGCGTGTCATCTACTCGCGGAACGCGCACGTCCGGACCAAAGCCGTGCGGGCGATCTTTGCCCGCGGCCGCCCGGCGGAGAACGCGGACCTGCTCCGGCTACTCCACTCCGGGGCTGACGATTCCGTCAAGGAAGAGATCCTGAACGGGCTGAAAACCAGCCGGGAGCCTGAAGTGCGGGACGCCATCCGCAGCGCCTACGATACGGAAAAAAGCCTCCGGATCAAGAAACTGATCCGGCATTACCTGCAGCGGGATACCGAACCGGCCTGAAAGGACGCAGGACGTTCAAACCGTCATGACCCGAAATAAATCTTCAGCACGCTGTAAAGCACCTTGACCGGAATCATGGCGTTTTCCGGGCTTTTCCCCACGATCTTGTCCCACCAACCGGCCATGGTCCGTGACCGCTCGAGTTTCAGGGAGTCCGCCTCGTTCATTTTCTTCCAGAGCTCTTTCAGCAATTCCCGGAAGGAATACAGCCGGTTGCGTTCCAGCCCGTGCGTCCGCGCGGCGTATTCCACCATCGCCATCGCGATGGAGCGGTTGTCCCGCAGGTCATCGGGCAGAAAGGTTCTCATCCGGGCCACGGCCTCCTCGGGCGTCGCGACGGACGGGGTTTTCCCCGCGGAAACGGTCAAAAATCTCCGGTAATCCCGGTACGCCGGCCCGCTGAACAGGATCCGCCCCAAACGCCGCAACCCGGCCACGTCCAGGGGATAGAAGTAATACACCCCGTCCAGACGTCCGAACACACGCAGCGTGTCCAGGTAACCCAGCCGCATGTAGGCCCGGATGAATTCCTGCGTGAATTCGAATATGTTCCCCATGTCGATGGAGTTCTTGATGTAAACCGTCTCGGTGCCCTGGACCTCCGGCTTGCGGTTGATCCCCAGGCCCGACACGTCCACGATGATCATCCGGCGGTAACCGCGCCGCTTGGCCAGCGCGAAGGGGATGTTGTCGTAAACGCCGCCGTCCACGAACTGGCGGTCATTGACTTTCGCGGTCTGGAAACCGGGCAAGGCGGAACTGGCCAGGAGGTACTGCCCCAATTCACCGGCCGGAATGCTCCTGAGAAACAGCTCCAGGGGCCTGAGCCCGGACAATTCATAGGCCACGATCCCGAAATCCACGCCGCTGTTCCGGATTTTTTTCTCGTTCACGTGGGTGTCGATCAGTTTTTTCAACGGCGCGGTGTCCAGGCCGCCGTGTTTCATCACGTGGTCCCGGACTTCCTTCAGATAGGAAATGTTCTTCTGGTTGATGGATATTTCCCCGTCCCGGATGAATTCTTCGGGGATGGTGATGATCTTTTCCAGGCGGATGTTGTTCCACATGTCCAGGGCCAGGCGGAAACTCCCCTGCACGATCAGGGCCCCGTTCAGCGCGCCCACGGACGTTCCGATCACGGCGTTGAATTTCAGGCCCAGCTTCCGGAACGCCTTCCAGGCGCCTATCTGGTAGGCGCCCTTGGCTCCGCCGCCGGACAGAACCAGGGCATAGGGTCTTTCGAACAGCACGAAAAGGCCTCCGCGTTTTGTAAAATATCTTAAGCCGTTTTATCATTTTTATCAATCTGGGAACGCCGTCGGCGTACGGGGGCATTTTTCCATGGCCAAGTCGCTTTTATCCGTACTCAAAGCCCTGTCGGACCGGAACCGGCTGCGCATTCTCGCGGTTGTTTCCGCCGGCGAAACCTGCGTCTGCGACATCGAAAGGGCGTTGGGTTTGACGCAGTCCAACGCCTCCCGTCACCTGACCCGCCTGCGGCAATCGGGTCTGATCTCTTCCCGCAAAAGGGGGCTGTTCGTTTATTACCGCCTGAGACCCGGCCTGTTCCGGAAACACCGCTTTCTCGGTCCGTTACTCAAATCCTGTCTCCGGGAAAACCGCCGGGACCGCGCCCTCCCCCGAACCCGCTGCCGCCCTTGACAAAAACTCCGCCCCCGCCTATTATATGAGCATATACTCATATAGTTGCGGAGGCCCCGTGTCTACACAATCGCGTCTGCCCGCCCTGGAACGGTTTCTGTCCTTCTGGGTCCTTCTTGCCATGGCGGCGGGAGTGGCAATCGGCCAGTTTGCGCCGGCCGTGCCGCAGTTTCTGGGCCGGCTGGAATACGCCCGCGTCAGTCTGCCCATCGCTTTTTTGATCTGGCTCATGATCTTTCCCATGATGCTGAAAATCGATTTCTCCAGCATTTTCGGCGCCCTGCGCCAGCCAAAGGGGCTGGCGGTCACCCTGGTCACCAACTGGCTGGTCAAACCCTTCACCATGTTCCTGATCGCGGGCTTTTTCCTGAACGTGGTTTTCCGGAATCTCATTCCGGAATCCCTCCGGACGGAATACCTGGCCGGAGCCATCCTGCTGGGGGCGGCGCCCTGCACAGCCATGGTGTTCGTCTGGAGCCATCTGACCAAAGGCAATCCGGCCTACACGCTGGTTCAGGTGGCGGTCAACGACCTGGTCCTCCTTCTGGCTTATACGCCCATCGCGGCCCTGCTTCTGGGCGTGAGCCGCATCACGGTCCCCTACGACACGCTCATCCTGTCCGTCGTTCTGTTCGTGGTCGTTCCGCTCACGCTGGGCGTCCTGGTCCGGCGCGGCGTGATCCGGAAAAAGGGCTTGAATTACCTGAACAACCGCCTGATCCCGAAATTCCGGCACGTGACCGTGGGCGGACTGCTGTTGACGCTGGTCATCATCTTTTCGTTTCAGGGCCGCGTCATCCTGTCCCAGCCGTTCGTCATCGCCCTCATCGCCGTGCCCCTGGTCGTGCAGACCTTCCTCATTTTCGGATTCGCCTACGCGTGGGCCAAAATCTGGAAACTGCCGCATTCCATCGCCTCTCCGGCCGCGATGATCGGAGCTTCAAATTTCTTCGAGTTGTCGGTGGCGGTGGCCATCTCCCTTTTCGGACTCCATTCGGGGGCCGCGCTGGCCACGGTCGTGGGGGTGCTGGTGGAAGTGCCGGTCATGCTGACTCTGGTCAAAATCTCCAACCGCAGCCGGCGCTGGTTCAACGAGGACGTGTTAAAACTGGACGGCATCGATTGACGCGGGATTCCGGAATCCGGCCAGAATCATCCCCGGCCGCCCTCTCTGCCGGAAACGGGATCCCATCCGTCACGGCCCGTTTGTCTTTCCGGGACGTTCTGGGAACCGTGCGGGTCCGGTTGGGTATCGGACGAGGCCGGTACCGTGTCAGGCCCGGACTCTACGCTCTCGGTAAACCGGCGCCGGAATCACCCGTGCTGGTCACGGCCAACTACAAACTGACATTTGACACCCTGAGGAAGGAACTCGGCGGCGTGAACGCGTGGATTCTTGTCCTGGACACGAAAGGCATCAACGTCTGGTGCGCCGCGGGAAAAGGCACCTTCGGAACGAAAGAGCTCGTGAACCGGATTATCAACGAGGGTTTGGAAAAAATTGTCAGCCACCGCACGGTCATCTGCCCCCAGCTCGGGGCCGTCGGAGTCGCCGCCCACACAGTCAAAAGTTTTACAAAATTCCAGGTCATTTACGGCCCCGTCCGCGCCTCGGACATACCCGCATTTCTGAAAAACGGCATGACCAAGACAGCGGACATGCGACTCGTCAAATTTGGGCTGAGGGACCGGCTCACGCTCGTTCCCGTTGAGATCGTAACAAAATGGCCGATTTATCTGGCCGGCTGGGCTGTGATCCTTCTTCTGGACTGGATTGTCTTGCGGGAATTTTCCACGAGATGGCTCTTGAAGTCATTGGTCGATTTTCTTCCCTACTGCGGCGCCGTTATGATGGGGAGCGCTCTTGTGCCCGTTTTACTGCCCTGGATCCCTTTCCGGGCTCTTTCACTCAAGGGCTTGGCCGTCGGGTCACTCTGGTTCGCCGCCGTATTTTTACTTCACCGCCCCGCGCCGTTTGACGCGGCGGGAACGTTCTTAATCATCGCGTCGATCTCATCCTTCTTCGCGATGAATTTTACCGGATCCACCACCTACACCAGCCTGTCCGGCGCGGAGTTGGAAGTGCGGATCGGCTCTCCGGTGATGATAACGGCTATGGCGGCCGGCATTGTGTTAAAAGCCCTCACAGCATTCCGCGTTCTCGCGTAAACGGAGACGATCATGAAAGATTTATCCCGGTATATTTTAAACGGTTCAACCCTGCGGCTGTACGTGGAAAAATGCATCGGTTGCGGAATGTGCGTGGACGTCTGCCCGCACGCCGTTTTTGAATTGAGCGGGAAAAAAGCTGTCGTGCTCCGACGGCCATCCTGTATGGAGTGCGGGGCCTGCAAGACCAACTGTCCCGTTAATGCGATCGAGGTCAGGTCCGGCGTGGGCTGCGCGGCCGCAATAATTTTAGGGGCTCTGACAAATTCAGAGCCGTCCTGCGGCTGTTCGGAAGACGGGAAAGGATCTTCCTGCTGCTGAAATTGGACGGAAGCCGGGATTTGACTCTTAAGATATTATTTTGAGAAAATCAGATAAATTCCCGTCAGGATTATCAGCACCCCGCAGATCCGCCGGAACCAGACCAGGGCCCCGGAGTTGTCCTCCCAATTCAGGACCTTCTGAACCCAGTTGACGAACGTTCCCGCGAATACGATCACCAGACAATGACCGACCGCATAAGCCAGAAGAAGGAGCACGGAATAAATCGCGTTCGTTGCCGCGGTCCGGAACACCACCGAAAGCACGGGCATCATGAACCCGAACGTGCAGGGACCCAAAGCCGCGCCGAACAGGATCCCCAGAACGAGCGCGCCCCCCGGGCTTCCGGAGCGGATTTTCAGTTTCCAGAAGGGGATTTTCGGGATCGGGATAAAATCAAAAAAGGAAATCCCGACCAGAACGAACACGATCCCGATGATCACGGTGGTCACGCGGCCGGCATCCCCCAGCATCCGTCCGGCTAGAGACGTGATCACCCCCAGCGCCAGAAGGGAAATCAGGATGCCCAGCGAGAAAAACAGCGACAGCCGGAGCGCCCGGGACATCTCCATTTTACCCTTGCCGTTGATGTATCCCACCGCCAGAGGAATGCTGGACAGATGGCAGGGGCTCAGGACCACGCTCAGGATCCCCCACAGAAACGACGCGGAAAGAACCAAAACAGGATGGAGATTAAGAAGACCCGTCAACCAGTTGAAGAGCGAAGCCAGAAAACCCATCACTTCACTCCCTGCATGCGAAGAACTTTGACCAGTTCGTCATACGGAAAATATCCCTCATGACGGTAAAACTCCCGGCCCTGCGAATCCAGAAACACCTGCGTGGGAATGGCGCGGATGCGGTAATACTGTCCCGCGGGCTGACCTTCTTTTGTCCAGACGTCGTAAAACACCACCTTCACCTGCCCGCTGAAGTTTTCCTCCACCTGTTTCATGACCGGGACCATCATCCGGCAGGGCACGCAGTTGACGGAACCGAGCTCGATAAATGTCACTTTGACCCCGCCGGAAACAGGCGGAGAAGCGGCGGCGGAACCCTGTTTTTTTCCGCAGGATGAAAAAATCGCCAGCGCAGCCGAAAGAATTCCCGAAATGATCGCGGTCCTCATGTCGTTTTCTCCTGATCAGTATTCTGCATCTTGAAACTATTGCCAGACATTTTATCCAGGGCAACGGCTATCAGAATAAACACCGGCAGGGATAACAGCGTCCGCAGCAGGGAGAATTTCCAACCCAGAAAGCCGATCTCGAAAGACAGCATGGGGATTTTCAGGGCGTTGAAGGCCCCCAGATAGATGAAAATGTTCCTGACACTCGCACCCTTCTTCCAGAGAAGGTAGGCCACGGGAAAGGCGCCGTACAGCGGACCGGCCTGCAGCATGGCCAGCAGGATCACCCACAGCGACCCCCGCCAGCCGGAATCGGCCCCGATATGCCGGACCACCAGTTCACGCGGGACCCACACGTCAAAGAGCCCGATCAGGATGAAAATGAGCGGAACGATCGCCGCCATGTCCAGAAACGAATACGCGAACAGCGCACCCGTCTGTTTGCCGAAATCCCATCCCGTCAGAAAGGACGTCAGCGCCAGGATTCCGAACAGGGCGGCGACCGTTAAGTCCACGGCGTGCTTCCTGAAATACGTTTTCACATAATCCCCCACAGCAATCCCATTGCCGCGCCGATCGCCAGCGCCCCGGCCAGACTGAGAGAGTTCCGCAACAGGGCTGTCCGCACGCCGAAGTACCGGAATTCCAGGGGGAGGGTCACGACCCCCACCATCATGAGTGTGGTAATAAAAACCGAGATGACGGGATAACCCACGCCGCTTCTTACAAGAACCGACGAGAGCGGATAGGCGATAATTCCGGGAATGAGCGAAAGGGAGCCCAGAACCGCGGCGATCAGGTAGCCCAGGATTCCCGCCCGTTCTCCCATGAGTTTGACGAGCATTTCTTTGGGCAGGAGGGTCAAAAGGACCGCCACGATGATCAGGATCGTGATAAACGGCGGCAGGAGATTCAGGAACATGGTCAAACCGGTTTTCAACCCCTTCCAGGTCTTTTTCCTGTCCGCCAGCAGGGACACCAAAACAACGGCGCTTGTCCCGATCAGCAACGGCCACACCCCTTTCATTTTACGCCATCATCCCGTAAACGTATCCGGCCGCCGTGGACAGAACCACGACCAGCGAGACATAAACCAGCGTTTTCTTCCATCCCAATTCTCCCCCAATAACAAGAATGGAGGGAAGGGAAAGCGAAGGCCCGGCCAGCAACAGCGCCAGCGCCGGTCCCTGCCCCATCCCCGACCCGATGAGACCCTGCAGGATGGGCACCTCGGTCAGCGTGGCAAAATACATCAGCGCTCCGGAAATCGACGCGAAAAAGTTGGCAAAAAGCGAATTCCCGCCCAAAAGCCCCGCCACCCATTGTGTCGGGATCAGCGCTTCGTGCCCGGGACGGCCCAGTAAAAATCCGGCCGCCAGCACCCCGAAGAACAGGAGCGGCAATATCTGGATCGCAAAATCCCGGGTGGCGACCACCCAGTTTTTCAATTCGTCTTTTTTAAACCAGAGGACGAGCATGCCCATCAGCGCCGCCCCGAAAACACCGCTGATGACCCATTTCCAATGAAAAATGAAATCCCAGACCGCGAGCGACCCCCGGGACGGAACCCAGTTCAGAAACACCAGTATGCCGATCATGGAAATCATGTACAGCGCGTCCTGCCAAAGTTTACGGTGCATTTTTTCAGATGACGCCTGGAACATTCTTTCATCGGTGATCCGCTTCTCATCTTCCTTTGAAAAGAAAAACTGCATCAGGACACCGATCACAAACGCGAACAGCACCGCCCCCGCAGCCCGCGCAATACCCAGTTTGGGACCCAGCACCTTGGCGGTGAGCACAATCGCGAGAATATTGACGGCCGGGCCGGAATAGAGAAAAGACACAGCCGGCCCCAAACCGGCGCCTTTTTTGTATATTCCCTTGAATAGCGGCAGCACCGTACAGGAACACACGGCCAGAATGGCGCCGGAAACGGACGCCACGGAATACGCAACGAACGTGTTGGCTTTGGGGCCCAGGTAGCGGATCACCGCGTCCTGTTTCAGGAAAACCGTAATGGCGCCGGCGATGAAAAACGCCGGGACCAGGCAGAGCAGAACATGCTGCCGCGCGTAATCCGACAGCATGAGAAAGGCTTCCCGGACGGAAGCCGTAACCCGCGGCGCCTCAAAGGGAATAAAATAACCCGCCAGAAAGACCAGAACCATGATGCCCAGAATGGCGTTCGGTGAATATTCTTTTTTCGCCATTTTTTTACCGGAGTTCCTTGAGGATCCGGACGATCTGATCGGCATTCAGCACTTTGCCCGAACTTTTCACCACCCCGTCCACGGCCAGCGCGGGGGTCATCATGACGCCCATGTCCATGATTTTGTCCAAATCGGTCACTTTTTCAATTTCGGCGTCTAATCCCGCCGCCTGAACGGCCTCGCGGGCGCCGGCTTCCAGACGCTTGCAGTTGGGGCAACCCGATCCGAGAATCTGGATTTTCATGACTTTCCTCCCTGTGTTCTTTTTTTCTGGTTACGGGGCGCGCAGCAGTTGTCCTTTCTGGCCAAGGCGGCGGTACAGCCCACGGCCTCCACCAGGCACCGGGCCTCCAGCCGGTATATTCTTTTCTGGCCCTTCACCTTGCTGGACACAATTCCCAGCCTTCTCAGGACCGCCAGATGCTTGGAAACCCCGGTCCGGTCGATCAGGCGCACCGGCTCCCGTTTCCGGAGCGCCGAGACCAGGCCGTTGACCGGAAGATCGCGATCATACAGCAGCAGGACAATTTCCAGCCGCGTTTCGCAGGACAGGGCCTTGAAGTAGCGGGCCTGGTTCCGGATTTCCCTGTTTCTCATCGCGCCCTCCGGCTTATTATGTGAACAATCATTCACATATGATAAACCGAAACCCCCTGCGGCGTCAAATATCAGGCCATGGTCCGGACAAGACGCGATCGCGTCCCTTGACACAATCTTTACACGCCTTTCACTTTCTCTTAAACTGGATCCTCTATCATGAATTGCGAGAGGAAAATATGGAACCGAAAAAAGTCCTGTTTGTCTGCATCCACAATTCCGCCCGCAGCCAGATGGCCGAGGCGTTTCTGAATCTTCTGGGAGAGGGCCGCTACGCCGCGGAAAGCGCGGGTTTGGAGCCCGGAAAACTCAATCCCGTTGTGGTGGGAGCCATGCGGCAGGCCGGGATCGATATTTCCGGCAATAAAACCAAGAGCGTTTTTGAAATGTACAAGCAGGGCCGCGTGTTCGATTACGTGATCACCGTCTGCGATCCCGAGGCGGGCGAACGCTGCCCCCTGTTTCCGGGCAAAGTGACCCGTCTTCACTGGGGTTTTACCGATCCGTCTTCCTTCACCGGCAGCGAAGAGGAAAAACTGGCCAAAACGGCGGCCGTACGCGACGAGATCCGGAATAAAATTGAAGAGTTCGTCAGGACCGGCGGTTAGCCGGATTTTCCCGGCCTGATTGTCCTGACCACCACCGTATCCCGAAAGGCCTTCGCTTCCTCTGGCGAGCAAACGTCGCCCTTCCAGCACGACGCCGAAGCGATCGCCACGCCCTGCCTGACGCTTTCCGGCACGGACAGGCCGTCTTCCCGCCCCATGCAGAAACCCGCCAGGAAAATATCCCCCGCCCCGGGAATCGTGACGCGGGACCGTTTCGCGGAATGCATTCCGTAAACAGTTCCCGCATCCTCAAAATACGCGCCGTTCCGCCCCGCCGTCAGGATGGCCGATCCGGCCGCGCTTTTCATGTCGGATAACGCGCGGACAATGTCCTGATCCGTCCTGACGGAACGGCCCAAAAACCTCTCCGCTTCGAACAGGTTGGGTTTGATCACGTCCGGCCGGCCGGAGGCGGGAAAACTCCGCACGGCGCGGAGGGTATCGCCGTCCGCATCCAGCACAACGGCGCGCCGGCCCTTACGCGCGGCCGCAACGGCCTTCCGGATAAATTCGCCCGCCAGGTTTTCAGGCAGGCTGCCGCAGATCACCACGGCGGAACGGACGCGGCCGGCCCGCGAACGGCGGCCCAGGTCCCGGAGAAACTTCCCGCTTTCCGCGGCCGTAACGGACGGGCCGGGTTCGTTGATCTTGAAAAGGAGACCGCTTTTCTTTTCGATAATGGACCAGTTGGTCCTGGTGTTTCCGCCAACGCGCGTGAACGCGTTCCGGATGCCCTCTTTGGCCAGAAGGGATTCCATTTCCCCGCCTGCCAGCCCTCCTGAAAATCCCAGGCAAACGCACGGCCGCCCGAACGAACGCAGGACGCGGGCCAGGTTCACGCCTTTGCCGCCGGCGCGCACGGCCACGCGGCGAAGGCGGTTCACGTCGTCAGAACGGAATTCGGAAACTTCCCCGCTTTTATCCAGGGAGGGATTGGGTGTGACGGCCAGGATCATGAACGGTCTCCGCGCTTTGTCCGGGGATCATGTTACACGCGGCAGCGCGGTGTGTCAACGCGTTTGATTATTGCGTTTTCCGCCCTTATACTGATTCCCGTCACGAAAAAAGCGAATCAGGAAGGAATCCATGAACACCATTCTGCTGCTCGGACTCACCCACAGGACCTCGTTTTCCGCCGCCAGAACTCTTCTCGCCCAGGGCAACCGCGTGGCGGTTTCCGACACCGTGACTGACGGGGAAAAAACCGGTTTGGTCCTCCAGCTGGAAAAAACGATTCCTTCCGGCGGCGACGCGGCCGTGCTGAATTTCCTGGGCCGCCAGGATCCCGGCATTCTGGACGAGATCCAGCCCGACATGGTGGTCCCGAGTCCGGGCGTGCCCCTCTCCGTCCCGATCGTCGCGGAAGCGCGGAAGCGGAAAATCCCCGTGGTGGGGGATATCGAGCTTTTCTACAGGAATTTTCCCAAAATCCAGTATGTGGGCGTCACGGGAACGGACGGGAAAACCACCACCGCCACGCTCGTTCATGAAATGTTCAAGACGGAGCGTTACGCGCAGCTGGGCGGGAACGTGGGAATCCCGGTGTTCGACTATTACTCCGAAATCCGCCCCGAGAGCGTCATGGTCCTGGAGCTGTCCAGCTTCCAGCTCGAGTCCATTGAGCGCTTCCGCGCGCAGATCGCGGCCGTTCTGAACGTGGCCCAGGACCACCTGGACCGCTACGATTCGGTCAAAAGCTACCTGGCCGCCAAGAAGCGCATCTTTCTCAACCAGACGGAGGACGATTTTGCCGTCCTGAACCTGGACGACCCGCATTATAACGAACTGAAAAAGGGCTTGCGGTCCCGAGCGCTCACGTTCAGCCGGAAATCCCCGCGCGCCGACTGTTATCTGGACAAAGGGACCGTCACCCTGTTCGGGGAACCGTACCTGAACCGGGACGAGATCCTCCTCAAAGGGGTCCACAACGCGGAAAACGCCATGGCGGCCATTCTCATGGCCAAGTCCGGCGGCATCACGGACGCGTCCATCAAAAAAGTG
Organism: uncultured Brevinematales bacterium; assembly: GCA_964392785.1. GTDB lineage: Bacteria > Spirochaetota > Brevinematia > Brevinematales > JAOACQ01 > CAYMRH01. The sequence goes on along the minus strand of CAYMRH010000005.1, from coordinate 49,036 downwards.
CTGTCCGAATTCGCCGGGCTGGAACACCGCCTGGAATTTGTCCGGACGCTGGACGGCGTGGATTATTACAACGACTCCAAATCCACCACGGTCAACGCCCTGGAAAAAGCGCTGGAAAGTTTTGACCGGCCCGTCCACCTGATCGCCGGAGGCCGCTACAAAGGCCTGGATTTCCGGGCCATCCGGTCTCTGGCAAAAAAGAAACTGAAAACGCTCGTCCTGATCGGCGAAGCCGCGGAAAAAATAGGCCGCGAAACGGGGTTCCAGCCGGCCGTCCGGGCCGCGGACATGGCGGACGCCGTCGCGACCGCGCGGCAGAAGGCGGCATCGGGAGACGTGGTTCTGTTGTCCCCGGGCTGCGCCAGTTTCGACATGTTCAAAAACTACGAGGAACGCGGAAGGGTTTTCAAGGAAGCGGTGAACGGTCTCTGACCGGAGCCCGCCGGGCGGGGTCAGCTCACGCGCACGGAATTGCGGACGTTCTTGAACCGGCGGTCGAATTCCCCGAGAGCGTCGGCCAGTTTTTTGCGGATATAATAGAGGCCGCCGGAATACTTGACGATCATGCCGTTGTAGACGATCTTGGTCCGTTCTGACAGGTAATCCACGGAACCGATCACTTCCACCCGCGTCCAGTCGTTGCAGGTCACCAGTTCCGGGAGTTTGGTCAGGACCGACGCTTCTATGGCGTTCCCTTTGACCGCATCGATATACATTTTCGCAACCGCGGCGTGGTCAATGGGCATTCATTCCTCCGGGGACAATCGCCAGACAACCGGATAAAAACAAACCCGGGGTACCGTCAGAACCGTTTTTCCGGTCCCAAATGACAAGGCGGGATTCGTACCCGTACTTCCTGTTCTCCTGCGTCCGGCCCGGCCGCAAGCGGCCGGAGGACCAAAAAAGCAATTCCATACAGAGATCGGAATCCCAAAGGTCTGGATATCGAACCCGAAAATTATCCAGTCTAAACGAATACCCCAGGCCAATAACCGCTATCAGAACCTGATAAAATCCAGGAACAGGATCCACTTCACGGGCAGGACAATGGACTGGTAGAACGCCGGCGCCAGAATTTTGCTCAGTTCCGGCACCTTGAAAAAGTCCAGGTAAAGCACGATCACGCCGCTCACCAGCCAGCCTTCCACAATGCCCACCAGAAAACCCAGGAAGTGGCCCACGATGTTGACCTTCTTTTTCTCGGGATTTTTGATCGCGTTTTTCAGCACCAGGAAAAAGATCACGGTCCCGATGCCGCCGATGATGTAGGACACCAGTTCCACCCGGGAGATCAGCTGGGAAATCTTCACGATGATGCCGGACAAAAGCATCGGGATCACCAGCCGCAAAAGCGAACTGAGCGAACGGAGAAACCCTTCCCGCGTATTGATATAGGCGAAAACAGACAAAACGACGATAAACACCAGCAGGAAAATGACCTGGGACGATGACATACCAACCTCCGGGCAAGTAATCCTGACTGCTTTATTCTATTTTTGAGGGGGGAAAAAGTCAACAGATTCCGAGGGGAACCGGGGCCCGACCCGAGCCACGAGGGGTGTCAGTGTATTGCCATCACTGTATGGCAAAACGGATGAATAAAACCCATTACTGCTTGATATACTTGTCGATATCCAGGCCCTGATCGATATTGACGACCGGGACTTGATCCAGTTTTCCCAGATCGACGGGCAGCGAGCGGAGACCGCTGCCGTCCAGATTCATTTCCATGATCAGATTTGTCTTGCTGGCCATGCTGATGCTGATGGCGCTGATATACATCACCTTTTTCCCGTCCGGGGAAAGACTGAAATCATAAAACCAATTGCCGCGATTTGTAATATTACACACCTTCTTGCTGCGCCCATTTTGAATATTTAACCGATATAATCCCGCGTTTGATTCCTGATCATAATCGTATATCAGTATTTCGTTTGAATATTTATTCGAATATACCAACTTGGCAAATTCTCGGATTTTTTTCAATTGGCCAGTATTCAGGCTATAAGAGTACAACTCCCCTCCCCCAAACGCCCGGCTCCCGCCGGCTGTAAACAGGATGGTTCTATTGTCATTCAACGCAACAAGTTCCGAGATTTCGCCTAACTCCTTGTCTAACACCATTCTTTCACGACCATTAACAAGATCGTATTCAAATATCCGTTCAGGGTTCTCGTTATTGTACTGAATAGAAATAACACTTTTACCATCTGCATAAATTGTTGGTGATATAATCGCCGTATTTGTCTTTTTCATAATCGTCCTTATATTACTTGCCTGCATATCAATTGTTCTAATAAACGTTATACCCTTTCCGGGCCGCCCCTGCTCAATTAAATAACTTGCATTAAACAATATTTCTCCAGACCTGCTAAATATTGGGTACCTTAACCTATCATATGTGCCAGAAAAATATCGAATCAATCGATTTGCCTTATAATCAAAGAGACACAATATTTCCTTATTATTCCTGACAACCTGAAATACGATATATCTGCCGTCTTCAGAATACCTGGCGTGTTTGCCAAAATAGACCATGCCTTTCCTTTTTTGCGCTTCTTTTTCAAACAACTGGGTCAATTCCTTGTCAAACTTTTCCTTGGCCTGTTCTTCCGCGTGAATACAGGATGTAATCGAAATCATCGCGGCCAGACTGGAAAGAAACACTCTTCTCATATTCACCTCATTTCCTTAACAACGCGGCCCGTTTCATGATTTCGCTTTTCCAATTGATCAGATTCCGCCGCGCCGCGCCCTTAAAAATCAATCCCGATAAACCAGAAGCTCTTCCATCTTGAGGTGTCGGGAAACACGGCGCCGTCAAACGGCGCGGCCAGGTCCACCATGAACTTGATGCCGGGCAAAAGCACCAGCCGGAACCCGAATCCGAAACCGCTCTTGAAATCCCGGAACCGCCAGATTTCGTCGGGACCCGGTTCCCCGAACACGTACGGCCGGTCCGTTTGCCACGCGCTTCCAAAATCCCAGAACAGCGCTCCCCACACCGTGGGCAGACGGATCGGGAAAGGGAACCCGAGCGTCCAGTCCCGGATGAACGGCACGCGCAGTTCGAAGTTGAAGAGAAACATGGCGTCCCCGCGGCTGCCCCACAGATCGTGACCGCGCACGGAGTTGAAGCCGCCCACGTAGAAAGGCGTTTCCGCCTGGTCCGGCCCGAACTGGTAACCGGCCACACCGCGCAGGGCCACGGAATACCCGGGCGTGATCAGGAAATAACTCCTGAAATCCATCACGAACTTCTGGTAATCCAGGGAATCGGACAGCAGCGGAAAGGACTTGACCGCCAGAAATTCGTAGCGGATGCCGTCCACGGGGCCGGTCACGTCATTCAGCGTGGAGTCGTGAACGTAGGCGGCGGAAACGACGCTGCGGCTCCTGTAGGAAAGGTCGTAGGTGTAGTTGGAGCCCGTCCAGACCACGTTGGACGCGTAGGAAAAGCCGCGGTAGCCCACTTCGGCCTGGATCCTGTCAAACGTGGTGAACGGAAAAGCGTACAGCGCGAAGCCCCCGTAGGTGGTATGGTAGGCCCGTTCCATGGAATAAAATTCCTGGAAGGTGGAAAATTCGTAAAAATAATTGCTGTAATGGAAAACGCGGAAACCGAAATTGTGGCGGTAACGGAAGTTGAAGTAGGAAAGATCGGCGTTCAGGTATTCCAGGAAGTTTCCCGTGAGAAGGATGGCGGTGTCCATCAGGAGCTGGAAGCGGTGGTCCCCCATCATGTCCGAAAACCGGAGCATGCCCAGCGCCGCCATGCCCAGGGACGTGTTGAGCATGAAACCGCCGAAAAAACTGTCCAGCGAAAATTCCGGGAAATAGGGTGTCACGGTGTTCGTCCGGGCGGGGGCGGGGACCGCCGCCGCTGCGGGCGCGGCGGCTGAAAAGCGCGCGGTTACGGTAAAATTCGTCCACCGGTCGCGGTACTCCGGTTTGTATTCGTAAATGTTGTAGGTCCTGCGGTGATAGGCGGACAGAAGGACCGTGCCCTTTTCCGTAAAGTTGGGCGCGAACACTCCGCCCGTGGGCACCAGTTCGCGGTAAAGAATATTCCGCGCCGGATCGTAGATCATGAGGGACGGATGCACGTCCTGCCGGATGAACGCGAGCAGTTTACCGTCCGGCGACACGGCCGGATATTCTTCCGAAGCCCCCGTGTCCAGAAGGAGCGTGAACTCGCCGCGCTCCAGGTCGTAAACCAGCAGGTCCATTTCCGCGCTGCCGGAACCCGTCCGCCGGTTGGAAGCCAGGACAATCCGGTTGGAGCCGAAAAACCGGGGCTGCGTGTTGTAAAATTCGTCGTCCGTAATTTTCAGGGTTTTCCCGTTTTCGCGGTCATGCAGGAAAATGTCCATCCGTCCGTTTTCGGTGGCGGCAAACACGATCCGGCGGCCGTCCGGGGAAATATCCGGGGAATGGATCACGCGGAACGGCAGGTCCACGCGGCGCGCCCTCCGTTTCTTCAGGTCGTATAGGTGGATCGCGTCCCGGTCCCCGCTGCGGCTCACGAAACAGAGAAGTCCGTTCGTGCTCACGGACAGATGGTTTCTGCGCCCGTACTGGAACTCGAGAAATTCCTCGTCAAAACCGCCTTTCACGGCCGTGTCCAGGGAATCCCGGTCCCGGTCGTATATCAGCACGGACGGGTAAATCCGGCGGTCGCTCACGAACGCCACCCGGTTGGACCCCAGGCTCACGGGATTCATGTTGAAAGCGCTGTCTTCTTTCAGGATTTTTTCCGCCGCCAGTTCCACGGACACCAGGTTGGAAATGCCGGGCATATAGCGCTTGCGCAGGTGGTCAAAAAAGCCGGCGTTCAATTCCGGGAGCGTTTTCCCGAACACGTTCGTGAGCACGGCGTCCATTTCACGCAGTTCCGCTATGGACCGGTTCAGCCGGGCCATGACGTCCTGGCCGTATTCGCGCGTGATCCAGTCGTAGAACAGCTGACCCTGTTTATAGACGTAAAAATAATCCTCGCGCGCCAGGAGCCCCAGGTAGGACAGTTTCATGAGCGAGGGCAGGACGCCGTTCAGAACGCCGTCGGCCACCACCATTTCCGCTTCCGGGTCCACGCCAATGGAATTGTATTCCGTCATGCCCTCGATCATCCAGAGCGGGATGGCAATGTCCCGCACCGTGTACACCGAGAAAACCCCGCGCCCCCAGATATGCCCCTGGAACGCGTGGTGGATCTCGTGGGACAGGACGTGTTCAAAATCCGTGGCGTGGGCGGAATACGGCAGGACCACGCGACCCTTGACGAATTCCGTAAAGCCCCCCGTGCCGGGCCCGATCCAGTCCACGATGTTGTTCTGCTGGAAATCCACGGGGTTGGGATAGATCATCAGGCGGATCTTGTCCCGCGGCGTGAATTCCAGAAGGACCGCGTAACGGTCAAAAATATTCTCCGACAGGTCCGCGATCCTGTTGGACTGCGGGGCGGTCTCCGCGGTCAGGTAGATCCGGAAATGCGCCGTCTCCAGCACCGACCAGTCGTGGGAGTGATAGACCACCTTGTTTTTCCCGAACGGATGGATGACAACGGGCAGGAAAAGCATCAGCGCCGCAAACGGAGCGAGGAAAAGTCTGGCCGTCATGGGATCACCAGTTTACAGGAAATTGTCCCGGATATCAAATCCGGCACGGTCACTTCCGCAAATTCTGGAGTCTGCGGGATTCTACCATATTAAGAGATGACCGCTTTCGCGGGCATGACAGACGTGTTTGAAATACAGCGGCAATCAGGACGATCCTCTCCGCGACTCTGCAGCTTGAAGCGATCAGAGCCTGCTCGTCGCCCTGCGCTTTTACCATCCCTGGCAGCGCAGGACGCTCTCAGTCCTGTTCGCGGAAATGGGTTTTGGCGACCTGATGGAAGAAGGGCGCTTTTTGTTTCTTCAGCCGGGAAAAGAGGGCGGCCGCGCGGGGGCCGCAGCCGAACGGAAGGTCCAACCCGTAAGTCCGGGTCGCCTGATTCAGCCAGTGGATAAAATGGTGCCGCGCGATCACGGACGCCAAGGCCACGGCCGGGTATTTTTCCGCCTTGGTCTCGATCCGGATTTCGGGGTGGTCCCGCCGCAGTTTCTCCTTCTGATCGTGCGTCATGGGAAACTGGTCCAGGATGACCAGGCCCGGTTTTTCCTTTTTCAGCTTCCGGATAATTCCGTCGTACTCCGCCACCAGAAGACGGGTAACGTTTCCGTGTTTGAGATAGAGGGCGTTGTATTCCTCGGGTTCTATGACCCGGGCCACGCTGGGGAGCGCGTTTTGGATTTTCAGGAACGCCTTGGTCACGGCGTCGTTGGACAGCACTTTCGAATCGCGCACGCCGGACATCCGGACCGCTTCCTCGTTTTCCGGACTCACGACCGCGCCGGCCAGGACCAGGGGGCCGAAATAATCCCCTTTGCCGGATTCGTCCAGGCCCAGGACGGTTGCGGCGGGCATAACCTTGACGGCCGCATCTCCCGAGATCCTGCCCGCCCAGATTTCCCGCTCTCCTTGGGAACCCTGGATGACAACGGAACCGCTCCGGTAAAATATCACGTGAACGCCGCCCGAACGGGCGTGCCAGAATGCGTGATCCTGGCCGAAAAATTCAAAACCCTTCGCGTCCAAAAGTTTTTTGACCGACTTTTCTTTTTCGGGAGTCATTTTCAAGCTGCTTGAATTCATGCGCGCCCTCTTGAAGTCAAAAAGCCGGCCTTGAGGAAGTGGTCTGACCCGGAATAAAGAACCGGCCTCATATATTTTAACGGATATTCCCGTTCATGGCAAATCCCGGCCCGCTACATGACGAAACAGACTCTTTTACCCGGAATTCAGGGGTTTTTTGGAGATTTTTTATCGACCCGCGTCGGGAAAGCCGTCTCAAAAAACGGATTCTGACAGGAACCGCGACAATATGATATCCGGCAAATTCCCCATAATATATTGACAATTTAAGCCGTTAATGCGACAATAAAATGAAATGAAAAAGACCCATTGAGTGAACAATCAGGGGGGTAAACATGACCAGGGTTCTGATCATTGAAAGCGACCGGGCCGTCGCGCAATCCATAAAAGACGGCCTGGATTACGAAGGTTTTGAGACCATTCTGTGCGTTGACGGTTCCGAGGGTCAGAAGCGCGCTCTGGACGAAACGTTCGACGCCATCCTGCTGGAAGAACCCAAAGGGACCCCCGCCGGTGAACGCCTTTCCGTCCTCAAGGAAATCCGCAGAGTCCGCAAGGACATTCCCATTCTTCTGCTGGCGGAGCAGGGAAAAGAAGAAGATCTTGTGTACGCCCTCAATTCCGGGGCGGACGATTACCTGGTCAAACCCGTTTCCATCATGGTCCTGGTGGCCCGCATCCGTTCCCAGCTCCGCCGCCAAAGCCACATCCGCTCCACCGTCCCGTCGGCCGGCCATTATCCCGGTTACGAACCGGTGTCCATCCGGGTGGGCGACGCCCTGGTTTCCATGGATAAAATGGTGGCCCGCACCCCCCAGACGGAACACGCGCTGACCCCCAAGGAGCTCGGCATTATCCGGCTCCTGTACCGGAACCGCGGCAAGGTCGTGTCCCGGGAAATGATGATGAAGGAAATCTGGGGTTCTGACGTTTATATCACGGAGCGCGTGATCGACACGAACGTGGTCTCCATCCGCAAAAAGATCGGGGACGTGGGCCGCAGGGCCCGGTTCATCAAGACCGTGTTCGGCGTCGGCTACAAGATGATCGAACACTGACCCGCCGCGGACGCCCGGCGGCCTTCCGCCCGTTCTTTGAATTGTTCCCCGTCTTGCTGTAAAATATTGCCGATGCGAAAGATTCTTGCCGTTCTGGCCCTGGCCGCCTGTTTGCCGTTGTCCGGTTATTCCGTCACCTCGATCATGGGCGGGTCCGTTCTGGAACCGGGCCGGTTTGCCGTCAACGCGAGCGTCAATCCCTTCTACGACACGAACATCCTGACCGTGGCGGATATCGGGGCGCGCGTGGGCCTGCCCGGAAACCTGGACCTGGGCTTGAAACTCTTCTGGGCCGGTTTTATCGCGGACCTGAAATACCTTTTTCTGAAAACGCCGCTCTCCATCACGCTGGACGCGGAAATCTCCGCGTCCACCCATATCGCGTTCGGCGGCGCCGTGATCCTGGACATGGCCGTCACGCCGTATCTGGCCCTGTACCTGTCCGGACGCCTCCGCTATCCGGTCATTGTCGATATCGATTACCCCAATCTCAATCCGTCGTTCGGTTATCAGACCGGCGCGGTGTTCCTGGGCCGGGTGGGAATGGAACTGTTCCGGGACAGTTTTATAAGCGTCAACCTGGAAGGGGGGGCTTCAGCCAGCTGGAGGACACCCGCATTGGGCTGGACGATCGGTGCGATGGCGACCTGGAAAATCTGACAAACCCTGCCCGAATAAAAAACCCCGTCTGCCCTGGGCAGACGGGGTTTTGTTTCGTGCAGTCCGAATTACTTCGCGATCTTGTACATGGCCGTGGGGGACACCGCGTAAATCCCGTCGCGGTCCGCCGCCACCATCGAGATGGCCTTGGCGGAGGACGCGTACGTCCAGTCGTTTTTCTTGAGGCTGAAGTTGTAGGAATAGATCTTTCCCGAACGCGAACCCATCACGATGGAATCTCCCGCGACGAACGGAATCCCGATCGAGTCGGAAATCTGCGTTTTGGCGATCACGCTGCCGTTCGCGGCGTTCAGGACAATGACAGTGGATTTTTCGCCGCTGTTGGCCAGAATCACGCGGCCGTCGCTGTACTGCGGGTTCAGTTTGGTCTTCACGATCTCCGGGAACTGCGCGCTCCAGAGCACCGCGCCGTCGGCCGGATTGATGCCCAGCACCCTGCCGCTGTTGCGGACCAGCGTAATGACGGTCTTTTCACCCACGAGCGGATACAGGAAACGCTCGTTGTAGGTCTTGGTCCATTTTTTCGCCTTGGCGGCCAGATCGTAGGCTACGATATCGCCGCTTTCGGTCGCGTATATCAGGACCGTGCCTCCGCTCAGGATAAGCGGCGTGGAATAAATCGGGGCCGAAACCTCGATCGCTTCCCTGAGTTCGCCGGACTTGCTGTAAACCATGATCCCCTTGTCGATGGACGGAACGGCCACGATGCCGAATCCGGCGGCCGGGGACGCGCCGTACTTCTGGCTGCCCGCGTCGGCCTTCCAGGCCAGTTCGCCCGACGGATTGTAGGCGAAAATTCCGCCGTTGTCCGAACCCATGTAGATCAGGCCGTCGCTGGCCACGGGACGGGTCAGACGGTAACCGTCCTCCACCACGCCCACGCTCTTGATCACCTTGCCCTCGGTGGACAGGATCAGGAACCGGTTGCCGGCGGTGGCGTATATCCGGCCGCGGGAAATCAGCACCTCGTGATCGATCGAACCGGAACGCACGGTCACGGGTTTTTCCCATTCCAGCTGCCCGGGCAGTTTCTTTTCCACCACGGGCACTTCAATCTTGGCCAGTTCCGCGTTCAATCCGGCGCCCTGGTCCGCCTCAAATTCCTTCTCGAAATCGACGAACCCCTCCATGAGGATCCTCACGGACATTTTCGTGCCCTTGGAAACGACCTGATCCAGGGGCGTGACGCCCGCTTTCGACCCGTTCACGAACACTTCCGCGCCTTCCGGCCGGGAGCTGATCCGGATCTTGATGAGGTCCTGGACCTTTTCGATCAGGCGCTCTTCGGAAAGCTGGTCCAGCTGTTTCTTGGCTTCTTCGGAAATCTTTTCTTTCAGGACCACGGAAGCCGTGATCGGCAGGCCTTCCCGGCTTGCGGAAGGGGCCATCCGGACTTCCTGCTTGACTTCCTGGATGATGGAGGCCGAGATGGCGGTCGTCTCCGGGGCCACGACAGGAACCGCGGGGGTGTCGGGCGTTACCGGTGTGTCTTCAGCCGGTTTCACGCCCACCTGTTCCGCCGTAATCGGACCTTTCTTCTCCGCCACCTTCTCGATGGCTTTTCCGATGGCCTGGTCGAGCGCTTCCACTTTCTTCGTTTCCAGATTGGCCTGCTGGCCCGGCGTGACCTCGATCGGTTTCACGATCTGGTCCTGGAGGGCGGCGGTCGCGTCTTTCTCCACCACGCCCTGCTCGGTCAGTTTTTCGATGGACTTGATGTTGGGCCGGACCGCCACTTTACCCTGGTCAACGGCCACGCGGGTGTTTCCGCCCTCGTCCACGTTCACGCTGAATTTGGTCCCGCGCACGGCCGCCACGGCCGTGGAGGTTTCCACCTCAAAGTTTTCACCCGTCTTGAGCTTGCCGGGTTTGAGCGTGAGCCCGCCCTGGTCCAGCTTCATTCGGGAATTGACCTTGTCGTCTTCGTTCACGAGTTTGGCCAGATAAACTTCCGTGGCGCTTTCCACCCGGAAAATGCCCCGTTTCACCATCTGGATCTCGCAGTAGGACTCCCGGGACGTCTTGACGGCGTCGCCCATCTGGAGCGCGTCTTCCACGGCCAGGGCGCGCCACTGCGTGGACCCCATCTTTTTAACCTGGGCGTCGCCGACGATGAGCGTCACGACGATCGCCTCTCCTTTTTCAATTTTGTCGGCCTTCTTGATTGCGGCAAACTTCGTGAGACCGAACCAGCCGACTCCCACGATCACGAGGAATCCGGCCAGCCAGGCCAGGACCTTCACAGTCCCTCTGCTCTCGGGCATATGGGCCTCCTTTTGACCTCTTCGCTGAAGATACCGGGACCACACGCCGTCAAAATCCGGCGCGCCGTCCGTGTAAGCGTGCTGTCTCAGTTTCAGTTCAATGTCATTCACCGGCGTTTCCATCGGCATTCCCCTTTCCCCCCAGGTCCCTCTTCATCACGGAATAGGCCTGATTCAGGCGGTTGTGCAGCTGGCGGACGCTCAACTGGAGGGCGTTCGCGATGGCGTCCAGACCCATGTCCGTGTAATTCCGGAGGATCACGGCCGCCTTCAGCTTCTCCGGCAGCCTGATGATAATACTCCGAAAAACGTCGCGTAAGTGAAATTCCTCGAAGATTTTTTCCTGCTCGAGACCGGGCTGGTCCTTGGCGTATTCGATATCCGTGTAGCGGTGGCGGAGAATGTCTTTATATCGGTCTTTCACGGAATTCAGGACCACTTTAAAAAACCAGGGTTTGAAAGGCCGGCCCGGATCAAACGTCCTGACCGTAACCTGTTTTAACAGCCGGATAAAAGCCTCCTGGACGGCGTCTTCGGCGTCCTGGCGGTTTAATCCATAGTAACGGGATATGTTATAGCATTGGGAGTAATAGCGGGAATATATTTCCTGGAAATACTGTTTCACAACGTCCAGATGGGCGTCGCCTTCCGCGCTCAGATCGCGGATCTTTCCCATGATTTCGGATTCTGACATTTCAGAAAAACCCATGGTTTCCCCTGGAGCGACCGCTTCGGGCCCAAAGCGGAAATGATTTCGGGATTCCTAAAAATATCGGCCCAACTGAACGGCTACATTATACCTGAACCACTCCCGCAACGCAATGACAGGCAGGACAAAAGAAGCCCTGATCCTCCATTCGTCGTTCAGCTTGAGCTGGTTTTCCAGGACAATCAGGAGCGTGTCGGGCACCATGGGAGAAGGCGACAGGTTGAGGCCGTAAAGGATGGCCAATGACGGTTTTTCATAGAGGGTGATATTCGGGGCCAGTTCGAATTTCCAGAGATGGTCAACGGACAGCTGGAAATCCACCCGGTCCTGGAGGACGTTGAAATCGAGGACGTTCTCTCCGGGCTGGTTTTCCGAAACGTAGGCGGCCCGCAGTAACGCCATGAATCCGCCCAGGAATACGGACCCCTGCAGGGCCGGGGCCAAACCCGCGGCTCCGGACACAAAGGGATAATAGGAAACCTGGACCCCGTCCACCCGGCGGAAGGAATCCTCGCGGATCAGACCTGTCGGGATCCGCAGCGGCAGTTCGAAGACGATTCTCCAGAGAAGGTCGGCGGGCTGGTAGAGCAGGAATTTTCCGTAAATCAGGATATCGCCCAGCGTTCCGCCGTCTTCCGCCCCGCCCACAAACAGGTAGGGCAGCATGACTCCCGCGAGCGCGTTTTCGTTGATGCCGTAATCCAGGGCCAACTCAAAGCGCGTCAGGAGCGCGCCATCCGGCGAAAGCCCGGTCATGTCCGCCTCCAGGCCCAGGAACACGCCGTTGCCTTTGAGGAAATACGGGTTGGCCGTCCTGAAGCGGGCGGCGTGCAGTCGCGGAATTCCGGACAGCGTAAAAAACAGCCCCCCGGACAGGGACAAGGCGAAGATGAACAGGCCCGCTTTTTTTACGGCGCGAGACCGCGCCGCACGGACTGCGGAAACCGGGAACATCTACTTCTGGTGGGCCTTCGCGATCTCGACGAATTTCAGGATGGTATCCGGATCCTCGATGAAAAGATTGGACAGCACCTTGCGGTCCACGGCCACCTTGGCCTTGGTCAGCCCGCTGATGAACCGGCTGTAGCTGATCCCGTGCGGTTTGACCGCGGCGCCGATGCGCGTCACCCAGAGGTTCCGGTATGTGCGCTTGCGGTTCCGCCGGTCCCGGTACTGATAGGTCATGGCGTGCAGGAGCGCTTCCTTGGCCGCCTTGATGCGGATGCTCCTGGCGCCGTGGTATCCCTTGGCCAGTTTGAGGACTTTCTTGCGGCGCTTGCGGCTCGCGACCGTGTAACGTGCTCTCATGTGTGGGCTCCTTTTGTTCCGTTCCGCCGCTTACGCGTAGGGAATCAGCTTTTTGATCCGCCAGACGTCTCCGGCGAAAACCGGCGCCTTGCCGTCATAACCGCGTTTCTGCTTGGGGCTCTTGTTCTTCATGAGGTGGCGCTTGTAGGCCTTGTTCCTCATGATCTTGCCCTTGCCGGTTTTATACAACCGCTTGGCGGCGGATTTATTGGTTTTGATCTTGGGCATGGCGTTTGTCCTCCGGGTTATTTCGTTTTGTCCTACTTGTGCTTGGGGGAGATCACCACTCCGATGCTCCTGTTCTCAAACTTGGGCATTCTCTCCGGTTCGGCGATGTCCTGGATCTTTTCCACGATCCGGTTGACCAGGTCGTACCCCAGCTGGGAATGCGCCAGTTCGCGACCGCGGAACCGGACGGTGATCTTGACCTTGTCGCCTTCCTCCAGGAATTCGCGGATCCGCTTGATGCGGTAGTCAAAATCGTGGTCATCGATCTTGGGCCGGAATTTCATTTCCTTGACCTCGATGACCTTCTGTTTCTTTTTGGCTTCCTTGAGCTTTTTTTCCTTCTGATATAAAAACTTTCCGTATTCGATGATCCGGCAAACCGGCGGACTTGCGTCGGGGGAAATTTCCACCAGGTCCACTCCCGATTCCTGGGCTTTCTGGATGGCGTCCGCCAGCGTCAATACGCCAACCTGCTCGCCGTCCTCACCGATGACCCGGACTTCCGCGGCCCGGATCTGTTCGTTGATCCGGTGTTCGGGTTCCCTTATGATAGCGATGGGGGCCTCCTGTCGCTTCCCCGGACAGGGACACACCGGCCGGTCAGGCCCGGTCGTCATCCCGCCCGAAGGTCCATTTTTCCGCCGATTATTTTAAAGGCGAAGGCAAAAACTCGCAATTTTGATCGCACACGCAAAACAATCCCGCCCGCCCTGTTTTCACTCCCTTCGGGCCGATTCCTCGGCAACCCGGGCGGCAAACGCTTCCGGGGTCAGGCTCCCCTGGTCCCCCTGTTCGCGGTGACGCACGCTCACCGTGCCGTCCGCCTCCTCCTTTTCTCCCACGACCAGCATATAGGGTACCTTGGCCATCTGGGCCTGACGGATCTTATACCCCAGTTTTTCGTTGGAAAGATCCGATTCCACGCGGATTTTCGCGTTCCGCAGAAGGTTTTGCAACCGGCCGGCCAAAGCGTTGAAACGGTCGGAAACCGGCAGGATCACCGCCTGGACGGGAGCAAGCCACACCGGGAATTTACCGCCGTAATGCTCGATCAGGATGCCGATAAAACGCTCCAGGCTCCCGAGAATGGCCCGGTGCAGCATGATGACGCGGTGCTCCTTGCCGTCCTCGCCCACGTAGGTCAGATCGAAGCGTTCGGGAAGTTTCATGTCCAGCTGGATGGTCCCGCACTGGTGGGTGCGGCCTATGGCGTCCTTCAGGTGGAAGTCGATCTTGGGACCGTAGAAGGCGCCGTCGCCTTCGTTGATCTTGTAATCCAGCTTCAGCTCGTCCAGGGCGTTTTTCAGGCCGGCCGTGGCGATATCCCACTCCTCCTGCGTACCCATGGACTGCTCCGGGCGGGTGGACAATTCCACCTTGTACTCGAAACCGAAAGCCCTGTACACGCCGTCCACCAGACGGATCACCTCGATCACGCTCTGCTGCAGCCGCTCCGCATCGGTGAAAATGTGCGCGTCGTCCTGGGTGAATCCCCGGACGCGGAACAGCCCCTGAAGGACTCCGGACCGTTCAAACCGGTGCACCTTGCCGAATTCCGCCACCTTGAGCGGCAGTTCGCGGTAGGAATGCATGGTTTCCCGGTACACCAGCATGCCGCCGGGACAGTTCATCGGTTTGATGGCGTAGGTTTCCTCGTCGCGTTCCGTGAAAAACATGTTGTCGCGGTAATTGTCCCAATGGCCGGAGGTTTTCCAGAGCTGGTCCCGCATGATGGTGGGGGTCTCGATTTCCACGTAACCCAGTTCGGCGTGCTTTCCCCTCATGAATTCGATCAGGAGGTTCTTGACCGCGAGGCCTTTCGGTTTCCAGAACACCAGACCCGGGCCTTCCTCGTGAAAGCTGAACAGATCCAGTTCCCGCCCCAGTTTCGGGTGGTCGCGCTTTTTCGCCTCCTCGATCATGGCGAGATGGTCCTTGAGGGCTTTTTTGTCCGCGAACGCCGTGCCGTAAACGCGGGTCAGCATGGCGTTCTTTTCGCTTCCGCGCCAGTACGCGCCGGACACGGACAACAGCCTGAAGGCCTGAAGCTTGCGCGTGGACGGCAGATGCGGCCCGCGGCACAGGTCGGCGAATTCGCCCTGACGGTACACGCTCACGGTCGCGTCCGGGATTTCGGAAATCAGTTCGAGCTTGTACGTCTGGCCGGCTGACCGGAAGAACGCCATGGCCGCGTCCCTGGCCATCTCCTCCCGGATCACGGGCAGATCGGCCTGGACGATTTTTTCCATCTCCTCCTCGATCCGGGGGAGGTCCGCGTCCGTGATCTGCGAACCGGCGGGCAGTCCGATATCGTAATAGAACCCGTCCTGGATGGCCGGCCCCACGCCGAACTGCGCGCCGGGATACAGACGCAGGACCGCCTGGGCCATGACGTGGGACGCGCTATGGCGGAGAACGTTCAACCCCTTTTCCGAATCCGCCGTCAGGAACTCCAGCGTCCCGCCGTTACCGACCGGCCGCGACAGGTCCGCCGGTTCGCCGCAATAAACGGCCGCGACCGCCTTTTCGATGACGGCGTTCTGACCGAGCTGTTTGGCCAGGTCGCGGTTGTCGCGAAGTTTCTTCAGGACGTCCTGGAGCGTTTCCGCGGCCGCGGCCTCAATGGACCCGCTGCCGATCTCGATTTTGGGCATAAAAAAAATCTCCGTCGTGAATCGGTTTGAAATTTTCCGGAACGGGAAAACCGGGCGCCCGGCCGGAATAAAAACCGGCGCGGATAGTATAGCGAAAACACCGAAAAATGGAAAGAAAATTCCCTCCGCCCGGCCGCTTTACAAAAGAACGGCGTTGATTTAATATGGACGGACTGCCTCAAGTGTTGTTTTGACAGGAGGAACCCTATGTCTTCTGACGTGGAATTCAACGTATCGGTTCTATACGTGGAAGACGACGAGGAAACTCTGGATGGCGTGGCCGACTCCCTGCGTCTCCGGGTCCGGGAACTGGTCACGGCCAGGGATGGCCGGGAAGGCCTGGAAGCCTATCAACGTTCCAAAATCGACCTGATCATTACGGACATCAAGATGCCCGTCATGGACGGCCTGGAAATGGTCAGGGAAATCCGCAAAACCGACCGGCGAATCCCGGTCATCATCGCCACCGCCTACAACGACACGGACCTGCTTGTGGAATGCATTGACGTGGGCGTGTGCCAGTTCGTCCTGAAACCCGTTGTCATGGACAAACTTTTCGAGTCCATCCGGAAATGCCTGGAAATCACGAAATCCTGAATACCGCGCGGAGAACCGACATGTTTCTTATGAAGAAAATCAATATTCCGGTTTTGGTGTTTGCCGGCGCGCTTCTGGCCGCGGGGTTTGCCGGATTCGTGGCGTCCCGCTCGTTCGACCCCATGACGGTGGCCCTGAGAAAAGCCCAGGAATTGTCCCGACGCGGGATCGAACAAAAGAAGGAGGCCGTGGCGATCCTGACCAGCCAGAAGGAGCTGAACGACTACGCTTTCAAATACGCCCAGAATTCCCGGGAACTCCAGATCATCGCCCTTTCTCTCGCCAACATCCTGATCAAATACGAACACTACCCTGACGCCCTCAAATACCTGGAAATCGCCAAATCCATCAAACCGGCCGACTACGGCGTTCAGTTCCATCTCGGGCTGGTGTATTTCAACCTGCTCAGTGCGGAAAAATCCCCCGCGCTCCGCCAGGACTACCGGACCAAAGCCCTGAGACACCTGGAAACCGCCAACGGACTTCTTCCCGAAAACGTGGACGCCCGCTATCTGTTGGGGCTGATCCATTACCAGGACCGCGTTTTTTCCGAGGCGCTCCCCCTCTTTCTGGGCATTCTTCAATCCCATCCGGACGAACCGAACACGCTGTTCGCCGTTGGCCGCCTATACTACGATTCCGGCGAACTGGAAAAAGCCCAGAAAATTTATTTGAAGCTCCAGACCATTCTTCCCAAAGACGATCCTAAACACATGATTGTCAGCCGCAATCTGCGGATCATCTCCGAATCCCTCGCGAAGTAGAACCGCCATGGACAAACCGACCCTGGCCGCGTTCGCGGTCAATCCCCTGATCGGCCCGCGGCGTTTCGCGGCCGTTCGCGGGGCGTTTCCCGACCCCGCCGGGTTCCTGGATCTCTCCGTCAAGGACCAGATGGCCTTCCTGCGCCTGGACCCGGACCATCTGTCGCACCGGAAAATTTTCGAGACCATGCGCCGCAACGCGGAGAACGCCCTGAGGACCTGCGAAAAAAAATCCATCCGCCTGATTTCCGCCGACGAACCCGAATACCCCGCGCGCCTGAGGACCATTCCCGACGCCCCCTTCGCCCTGTTTGTTCTGGGCCGTCCCGAACTCCCCTCCCGGACCGTGGCGGTGGTGGGCACGCGCCGGGCCACGCCCGACGCGGCGTCCGTAACCGAGTATTTCTCCCGGGTGTTCGCCGAGCACGGCGCGGGCGTGGTGAGCGGCATGGCGCTCGGTCACGACGGCATCTCCCAGAACACCGCCCTGGAATGCGGCGGCTACACGGCGGCGGTCCTGGGAACCGGCATTGACGTGGTGTTCCCGCCCGAGTACGAACGGCTTTACCGGCGCATCGCGGAAACGGGCGCGGTGTTTTCCGAATACGGTCCCGGCGCCCGGGGCCTTCCGTTCCAGTTTTCCCTGCGCAACCGCATCATCTCCGGTCTTTCCGACGCGGTGCTCGTGGTCCAGGCGCCCGAGAAATCCGGCGCCCTCATCACCGCGCGCTACGCCGCGGCTCAGGGCCGGGACGTTTACGCCGTTCCCGGAAACCCCACGGACCCGCTGAACGCCGGAACCAACCGCCTGATCCAGGAAGGGGCGAAAATGGCGCTGAGGCCCGAGGACATTCTCCGGGACCTCCCGGCCGTCCCCGCGGGCGCTGAAGCAACCCCGGCCGTTCATAGACACATCCCGTCGCCGGCCACGGCCAAAACCGCCGTCGCGGATCTGGACGAAGACGAAAAAAAGATTCTTTCTTTTCTGCAAACCGAAAAATACATAGACGACCTGGCCCGCGACTCCGACCTGGAACTTCCGCGTCTGACTCACCTGCTCACCCGGATGGAATTGAAGGGCGCCGTCCGGCAGTTCCCCGGGCGGATCTACGCGAGGGAATGACCGTGATCGAAACCGTCAACCTGACAAAACGCTTCGAGGCCGCGGCGGCGGTCAGCGCGCTGGATCTTCAGGTCCGGGAAGGGGAAGTTCTGGGTCTTCTCGGGCCGAACGGCGCGGGAAAGACCACGACCGTCCGCATGATCGCCGGCATGATCCGCTCTTCGGAAGGCTATGCCGTGCTGGACGGAGTCCGGACGGACGAGCATCCCGAGCGCGTTCACGGCAATATCGGTCTTCTGACCGAGGTCCCGGGTTTTTACGAACGGCTGACGGCCGCGGACAACCTGTCCTATTTTGCCCGGTTTTACCCGGGTGTGGATGCCGGAAAACAGATCGAGAAATATCTCAAACCTGTCGGACTCTGGGAACGGCGGAAGGAACGCGTAGGCCGCTATTCCAAGGGCATGAAACAGAAACTCGCCCTGGTCCGGGCGCTCCTCCACGAACCCAAAGTGCTCTTTCTGGACGAACCCACGTCGGGACTGGATCCGCAGGCTCGCATTGAGGTCCGCAACATCATCCGTCAGCTGCGTTCCGAACGGCGGACCATCCTGCTGTGCACCCATACCCTGGAAGAGGCCGAACAGGTCTGCGACCGGATCGCCGTGATCAAAAACTCCCTGATCGCCTTGGACACCCCGGAACGCCTGCGGCGCGCGCTGTTTACCCGCCAGTTCGTGCTGCAACTGGACACGCCCGGGCCGGACGTCCTGGAAAGGATTTCCCGGCTTCCGTTCGTCCGGCATTTTGAATATGACAAAAGCCGTTGCGTGATCGAACTCGCGGACCCGGACGGGGACTCCGTGCCGGACCTCGTGGCCGCGGCGGTGAACGCGGGCGGACGCGTGCGGTCCCTGTCCGAAATGGAACACACCCTGGAGGACGTTTACCTGAACCTGGTGGGCGACGACAACGGAACGGACGCCCCCGCGGGGAGGCGGCCATGACCCGCCGGTCGTCCTGGCGCACGGTCTGGAACGTGCTGCGCCATGAATGGAAGAACTCCTTTGCCAATCTCAACACGTTTCTCATGGTGACTCTGCTGCCGCTGATCCTCACCGGACAATCCGTCGGGATTTTCGCCGGACTCGCCACAAGCACCCGCCCCGAGGACCTGCAGAACCCGCTGATCCGTTCCGCCATCGGGAAATTTTCAGAATCCCTGGCCGCCCATCCGGGATTGGCGTCGCTCTCTTCCACGGAAAAGTTCCAGCTTCTGTCCTACCTGCAGTTTCCCGTGTATATGCTCCTCATACCGATGATGATCGCGGGGATCACCGTCACTTTCTCCATTGTGGAGGAGAAACAGAACCGCACGCTGGAACCGCTCCTGGCCACTCCCGCCCGGACATGGGAAATCCTCCTGGCCAAGGCGCTCTCGGGTATGTTGCCTGCCACGCTTGTGAGTTGGTTCTGCGGGGCCCTGTTCGTCGGCGCGGCCGCACTGTTCCGGCCCGCCTTCATGAAATACACAACGGGAGCGGAATACTGGCTGGTTTTCGCGGCGGCACTGGTCCCGCTCACCGGACTGCTGGCGTCGCTTTTGGGAGTCATAGCCTCCAGCCGCGCGCGGGACGCCAAGAACGCCCAGGGCGTGTTCGGCATCCTGATCCTGCCGCTTTTCGGCGTGGTCGGCCTGAGTTTCACGGGGCTGGTCGCTTACAGCCTGGCCATTCCGCTGGTTCTGTCCGGCGTGTTGGCCGTTCTGAATGTCATCCTTCTCCGCGCCACCGTGAAGGTGTTTTCCCGGGAAACGATCCTGACCCGCTGGAAGTTCTGAGCGGTACCGGCCCGCGCGAATTGCGTTTTTGTCCCGCCCGGCTTTATACTTTTACACCTTCCCACGGAGGCGCGCATGAACGGCACGGATTTCAACGTATTCAAAGTTCTCCTGAACAAACCCTTTTTGGCGGCGATCATCGCGCAGGTGTCGTCCCAGGTTTTCAAGATTTTCCTGCCCGTGTTCCGGGGCAAGCCGCCGGACATCCGGAAGTTCGCGGATTACGGGGACATCCCGTCCGCGCACACCGCCTTCATCACGGGCGTGACGGTGGGCATTGGCCTGGAATCGGGTTTTTCCAGTTCGCTCTTTGGCCTGGCCGTGGTCATGGCCGGCATCCTGATCTACGACATCATCAAGCTCCGCAAGACGGTGGAGATCAACATCACCCTCACCCGGGCGCTCGCCAAAAAGAACCGCATCCCCGTTCCCAAAAACATCCCGCAGTTCAAGGGACACTCCATCCTGGAAGTGGTTGCCGGCGGCGCGTGGGGCGCACTTGTGGCGGTGATCGTCAGGCTGGTTTGATGGCTGCCACGGAGACGCAGCGCCCCTCGACCGCTTCGACCCTTCGACACGGCCGCCGCGGTGTGGTTCGACAGGCTCACCAACCGCTTTCGTCGAACCGTCAGGGCGACGGCTTGGCCGCGGTTTTCCCAACTACTTAAGCTTGATCAGGCGGCACAAAATTAGTAAGAGGATGATATGCCGTATATGTACATAGTGGAATGCTCAGACGGGTCATATTACACGGGCCCCTTCGACTCCGCTCAGGGACCGACAGGGATTTGGAAAGACGTCTCGAGGAGCATAATGGCGGCCCTTCGATACAATTTTCCGCTGACGCGGAAAATCACTCAGGGACCGCGCTGGTTTTTAGAAAAGGGGTTGAAACTTCTGAAGACAGAGGTGCCCGATATACTGCGAAACGAAGACCGGTAAAATTGGTTTATTGGGAATATTATCAATCAATAAAGACAGCTTTTAAAAGAGAGAAGCAGGTTCAGGGTTGGAGTCACGATAAGAAGAAAGCCCTGATAGAGGAGAATGAAGCAGAATTGAAATTGAAAGCGAAGAAGAAAAGGATATATTATTTGAAGAAGTGAATGACGGCCTCAACTTCGGCCTCACCGGCGTCTCGGTAGTCCGGCAAAGCAGGGAGCGGTGAACTCGACGACCGGTTCGGCCGAGACTTCGGTCCCCGAGCGATGCCCTGAGCTCAGCCGAACGGGTTTACGGCTTCCTCGTCCAGCAGCACTACCGAGGGGCCGAAGTCGAGGCCGCTGCAAAATCCCGGTGGCTGTGTGCGGCCCGGGCTTCGATACACCCAGCCCCTGCACGCAGGAGCTGGGCACTCAGCCACCGGGCCGTGTATCGAAGGGCCGGGCAAAAGCACATAAAACCCAATCTACTGCCAAAAAGGGGGCATGTTATGACCAGAATGACCGCCATTTTACTCCTGCTGATTTGCGTCAACGCCTGGAGCGCTGAAGAGCGCGATTTGTCCGTGCTATTAAAGTTGCCCAAGGAAGAGCTGACGACGGATGAGGCGATCAAGGTTTATAAAGCGCTTGGAGATAAAAAGATATTAACAAGTGTAAAAAGCAGCGAGGTTCAGAAGTTCGAAGGGAAAAGGGAATTCAGGATTTATAACGAACAATGGGAGAAAGGGGTGGGCTCGGGTCGTACCTGGAAAACAAGGGATGTCTATTATAACAATATATATAATTTTGTAGACAGTTTTAATGTGGGCGAAAGGCTTTATATTGGCAGATTGCCGAATGGATATGAGTATGTTCTGGAGCCTATGGTTAAGACCAGCAATTTTTTATATAGTGAAAATAGTGGAATATTTCACTACCCATATAGTTTTGATGTTGACGATGAAGGCAACGCTTGGATTCCGCTGGGAAATCTTGTCAAATTTACAAAAAACACAAACTTTCAAATCTTTAATAAGGGCTGGTTTTCAACCTATGGTTACTTCAATTTTGATAAAAATAAGTCTGAAATTTTATTCGGTGATGGAAATGTTACATATATATATAATTTGGTTAATACTAATTATAAAGAATATTCTATTGAAGATGAGAAGACCAAGGATATTGTTTTAAAATTTAAGAATAAATATCTTTCGGATTTCCAAGAGGACGCCGAGCATAATGTTTATAAGAACGATGAATACAGATTGATTACCATAAATGATATTCCTGCTATTGCAAATATTGCGCCATACATTACTGGTTTTAAAATCAGAAGCTTCATCGTAAAACCGGAGGGCGATATATATTTTCGTTGGGTTGTCATAAAAGGAGATTATGATAAACCAAATTTCAAAAAGCTGTATGCACTTTTCAGACTTAGAAAGATAAGGGAATGATGTGCACAGTTATGGCAAACACCTGATAACCCTCGACAGAGCCTGTCCCGAGCAGAGCCTGCGTTGAGCATGGCCGAACCGTCGAGGCGCTCGGAGCAGGCGCCGCCACAAAGCCACGAAGAAACACCGGGAAAATTCAGTATGCCGCGAAGCGCCGCGGCATGACGGCCCCTGGCGTTCTCCGCGCCTCCGCGGCTTCCTCCTGAAAATCCCCATTTTCCCCCGTTTTCTATTGCTTTCCCGCTTCCTTTTCCTTAAAATGTCGTTGTCATAACCGGAGGGGGTCATGGTCAATTTTGTCAGCATCGTCCTGCCCATCCTCATATCCGTTTTCCTGATCCTCTTCTTCCGCCGGCGCGACAAGCGCAACACCCAGCTGCAGACGCTGAAGAATTTCATCAACACGTCCGTCTCGAACCTGAACCGCCTGTTCCAGGAAAAAGAAAAGGAACTGCGCGACAAGACCATTTCCCTGGACATCGCCCTCAAAAAACTGGACAAGGCCAGCGCCTTCATCAACAACAAAATGGGGGAGATCGGCGGGAGCATCAAGCAGATCACGGCCATCCGCCAGGCCCTGACGGGCGAGCTCCGGGAAGCGGCGGACTTCAACCGCAACATGGCGGAGGTCCGGACCAAGCTCCTGGAAATCTCCAAAGCCGCCACGGAAGTGGACGCCCTGAAAAAGGAGATCGCGGACGCCCAGAAGGACGCCAGGCAGATCCAGTCGGACATTGACCAGTCCAAGGTCTGGGCCGAGGACAACATCCACGACGCCATGAAAAAGACCCTGGACGACATCGCGCTCCAGAAAAGCGAGTCCGCCGACCAGATCCGCGCCCTGCAGGAGGACATCTCCAAAAAGCAGGCGGCCGTGGACTCGCTCCAGAACAAGATCACGGCCCATTCCGGCGCGCTCCAGGACATGAACGCCCGGCTCGGGAAATTCATCAAGGACGTGACCGACAAGTTCAAGTCCGAACTGGCGTCCGTCAAGGCCGGCGCCGGAAACGAAGCGGAGAAATTCGTCGCTTCCGTGGCCAAAAAAGAAGAATCCCTCCAGACCATGATCCAGAAGCTGCAGGGAGACCTCTCCCAGGCCGTGGACGACATCAAGACCGTGGGCCGCGAGTCGCTGGACGCCGTGGTCCGCAAGATCCAGGACAAGGAAAAAGCCCTGGAAGACAGCCTGGACGACGCGCAGGAAAAAATGGACAACATCCGCGACATCATCGGCAAAAAGTTCGACCAGACCACCAAGGAACTCATGGAAAAGGAAGAATACGGAATAGAAAACCTCAGGAACACCATCCGCGCCACCGTGGAAAAAGTGAAGGAAAGCGCCCTCGGGGAGATCGACGAACTCAAAACGGGCCTGTCCGACCTGAAAAAAGACCTGACGGACGAAACCCGCCGCATGAAGGAACTGGAGAACGCCATCGCGTCCCAGGAGAAATCGCTTTCCGCCTCCATTGCCGCCGGGGAAAAATCCCTGGCCTCCGCGGCCGCCGCCCGGGAAAAGGAGCTGGAAAGCGCCATGGCGGCCCGGGAGAAGGAACTGGAGAAATTCTACAAGACCCACACCGGCCGGCTGGAGGACCTGGAGGAGGAATTCCGGAAAATCGCCGCGCGGGCCGCTTCGGAAAGCGAGGAGCGCCTGAACGAGGAGCTCTCGGAATTCCAGGAAAAATTCAGCAAGGAATTTGAAAAATACGTGGCCGCGTCGGCCGCGGAATACGAAAGCGTGGCCGCAAAGATCCGGGAACTGACGCGCCAGTTCAAGCAGATCGAAGAAGAGGCCGCGGCGTCCATCCAGGACCGGGCGGCTTCCCTGGACACGGAATTCACCAAGCGCGTGAACGAAATCACCAACAATTTTGACGGCTACGTCAAAAAGACGGAGGAAGAACTGGAAAACACTCTGGACAACGCCAAAGCGGACCTGCAGGCCATCCAGCGCGACGTGGCGGCGGAGAAAAAGGAGCTCAAGGAGCAGGTGCTGTCCGACCTGAAGGACCTGAACAAACGCACCAAGGAAATCGAGACCCGATACGACGGCCTGGTCAAAAAAAGCGCCATCCTGGACAAGGCCGAAACGCTCACGGAAAAGTCCGGCAAGAACGTGAAGATGATCACGCAGTTTTTGAAGGAACTGGAAGACCGGAAAAAAGACATCGAAAAAGCCATGAAGAGCCTGGACACCGTCAAAACCGAGCACAAGGCGCTGGACGGGCTCCTGCTGAATATCGCCGCCTCCCGCAAGGAAACGCTGGCCATACACGAAACCGCCAAAGCCGCCCTGGACAAGGTCAAGGACGCCCAGGAAATCCTGTCCATCATCGACAAGCAGTCCGGCAAGGTGGAGGACGTGAAGGCCGTGCTGCTGGAAACGCTCAAGATCTACGAAGAGATCAAGGAAAGGATCGCGGACGCGGAAAAGAAGCGGGACATCATCAACAGCCTGATCAACTCCGTGGACTCCTCCCGCGACGACATCAAGGTCATGGACGAAAAGGTGGCCCTGATCGAGGAGAAGGTCACCACCATGAACAAGATCTCCCGCAAGGTGGAAGAGGACGTCAAGACGGCCCAGTCCAACATTTCCCGGCTGTTCAGCGACCAGGACCGCATCGGCGTGGCGGTGGACAAGATCGCGGACATCGAGAACCTGCTCATCCACATTGACGAGGAATCCAAGAAAGTCCAGAAGATGCGCGAATGGGTGGCCAAGCTGGAAACCCAGCTCGAGCGCGTGCGCGAAACCCAGGAGGGGCAACTGGGCCCCAAACGGACGGCCGCCGCGGAACGAGCGAACGACGAAGACACCGCCAAGAACATCCTGCGCCTGAAGGAACAGGGTTGGACGGTGGAGGACATTTCCAAGAGCCTGAAACTGTCCCGCGCCTACGTGGAACTGGTGATCGAACGCTTCGAGGAATAAACCGGGGCGCGCCCCGAAAAATCCCGGCAGGAAAAAATAGGCGATAATCCCGCCCGCCCTTTATAATATTCCCATTCCCGTCCCGAGGTGCCCCATGATCGATCCCAAACTGATCGCGGAACAGAAAGAACTGGTCCGTCAGAAACTCCAATACCGCCTGAAAGACGCCTCTCTTCTGGACCGTATCGAGGCCGCGGCGGCGGAACGCCGGAAAACCCAGAAAGAGGCAGACGATCTCCGCCACCGGAAGAAGGACGTGTCCCGGGAAATCGGCATCCTGAAATCCAAAGGACAGAACGCGGACGAACTGTTCGCCCAAAGCCAGGAGATCGGCGGCCGGCTGGAGGCCCTGGAAACCCGGGAAAAGGAACTGAACGGGGACCTGGAAAACCTGCTCCTGTACGTTCCCAACCTGCCCCAGGACGGCGTGCCCGAAGGGGCGGACGAAACGGCAAACCGGCCCGTGAAAAGCTGGGGGGAACCCGGGTCCTTTTCCTTCAAACCCAAGACGCATTTCGAGATCGCCGAAAAACTGGGGATCCTGGATTTCGAGCGCGGGGCGAAAATTTCCGGCAGCGGGTTCACGCTGTACCACGGCCCGGCCGCCCGTCTGGAACGCTCGCTGATCAACTTCATGCTGGACACGCACGCGGCCAACGGCTACCGGGAACAATTCGTCCCCTTCCTGGTGACCGGGGAATCCCTGCGCGGCACGGGACAACTGCCCAAGTTCCAGGAGGACCTTTACAGGGTGGACGGGGAAAACCTCTACCTGAACCCCACGGCGGAAGTCCCCCTGACCAACATGTTCCAGAACGAAACCCTGAAGGAAAGCGACCTGCCCCTGCGGGTCACGGCCTATGCGCCCTCGTTCCGCCGGGAGGCCGGCAGTTACGGCAAGGATACTCGCGGCATTATCCGCCAGCACCAGTTCAACAAGGTGGAGCTGGTCAAGTTCACGCGGCCCGAGGAATCGGCGGCCGAACACGAATCCATGCTCGCGGACGCGGAACGGATCCTCCAACTTCTGGAACTGCCGTACCGGGTGATCGTGCTGTCCGCGGGAGACATGGGTTTTGCCGCGTCCAAGTGTTACGATATCGAGGTCTGGATTCCCAGCCTGAACGGCTACAAGGAAATTTCATCGGTGTCGAACTGCCTGGACTTCCAGGCCCGGAGAGCGGGCATCCGGTTCCGCCGGGAATCCACGGGAAAGACCGAGTTCGTCCACACGCTGAACGGCTCCGGCCTGGCCGTGGGCAGGACGCTGGTGGCGATCCTGGAAAACTGCCAGAACGAAGACGGTTCCGTGGAAATCCCGAAAGCCCTGCGGCCCTACTACCCCGCGGAAACCATACGGGACAGCCGGTAGCCCCGCCGGTCAAGTCCGGGGCCCAACGGAACCGATAAAAGACTTGAAATATTAGGACGCGCACCTGTATAATAGAAACGGCCAGCAAAGGAGGTCCCCCATGCAGTACACGCGCAAATTTTTGGACAACAGCGTTGTGCAGTACTCGATCAGCGGGGATTTCACCATTTTTTTCCTGAACAACATCAAGCTGGATATCGAGAAAGATATTGCGAGCGGGAAAACCGCCCACTTCATGTTCGACATGGCCGGGGTGAGCTACATCGATTCCGCCGCCATCAGCCTGCTCATCATGGCGGGAAAGTACAACGACTCCAAGGGCAGCCGGCTCATCATCAAGAAGCCCACGGACGTGGTGAAACGGATCATTGACAACGCGGAATTGACCTTCGTGGATTACCAGTACTAGAACGGGATTTGACCCGGGTCTTGGCCCCTTGCCCGTATGCCGGTTTTTTCCGGCAAACCGGCAAGGGGTTTTCTATTTGACCCGCGAACGGGAGTACGCGCATCCGCAATAGGACTGCCGGTAAATCCCGTAGCGCCCGCAGAGTCTGACGGAATTCTGGAACCCGTTGTTTTTCCTGAAATCGGTCTCCACGTACCGGATGCCGTATTGACGGGACAGTTCCCGCCCGATCCTGTTGATCTCCGCCGTATTTTTCAGCGGGGACAGGGTGAGCGTGGTGGCCACGGCGTCAAACCCGCCTTCCCGGGCCGCCCGGAACGTTTCCTCCAGCCGGTATCCGTAACAGAAGGAACAGCGTTTTCCGCGTTCGGGTTCATCCCGGAACGGAAACGCGCCCTCATTCCAGCCGGCCCGCCGGGACGCGGAACGGTCCTCCAGAAGATTCATGGGCGCCTCCCCGGACACCGCTTCCAGGAACTTCACCACTTCCCCGCGGCGCCTGTCATACTCCTCCGGCGGATCAATGTTGGGATTGTCGAAAAAAACCGTCACGGAAAAATCCGGCGCTTCGGTCAGCGCGCGTTCCCAGGGTTCGCGCCCGGCAAGCACCAGGGCGCACTGTGTCAGGCACGGCGCGCAGCAGGTCTGGAGAAGGAGTCTGGTCATGATTTTTCCCCGGGGTTATTTTAAGGAACCGGCCGGACGCGCGCAAATTGCCGCGCCGGTAAGGCGCTCCGTCCCGGCACGGCGGTTGCCGCCCCGCGAATTGTTTTTTTTCCGGTTGCTCCGTAAAATCTTTTCATAGGCGGAACCGTCATGGAACATCGTCTCGTCCTTCCTTTGGCAGAAAAACCGGAACTGTCCCGGCTCCGGGCCGGGGACACCGTCCTGATCTCGGGAACGCTGTTCACCGCCCGGGATCAGGCCCACAAGCGCATCGCCGCGGCCATGGGTAACGGAGGTTCCCCGCCATTTCCTCTTGAGGCGAACTTCATATACTACTGCGGGCCCACGCCGCCCCGGGCCGACGGGCTGTTCGGTTCCGCCGGACCCACCACGTCCGCCCGCATGGACCCGTTTACGCCCGCGCTTTACGCCGCGGGTCTTTGCGGCACCATCGGCAAGGGAAACCGTTCTGCCGAAGTCCTGGATGCCTGCCGGGCCTTCAACGCCGTTTATCTGGTCGCGTTCGGCGGGGCCGGAGCGTATCTCGCCAAAACCATCGAGCGGCAGGAAACGGCGGCGTACCCCGAACTGGGCCCCGAAGCCGTTTACAGACTGACCGTCAGGGATTTCCCGGCCATCGTCGCATTCGACGCTTCGGGCCGCTCTCTGTTCGGCTGACCCGGACCCGACCGCCATGGCCGCCACGTTCATCATTCCGGATTTTTCCGATCTGCGCTGCGTCCGGGACCAGCTCCTGACCGTCCCGGATTTTTCGGTGCTGTCCGCCCGGGACAGCATGGCCCGCCTGACCAAACTCGTTTACCTGGACCTCACGTTCGACCTCTTCCAGAAACAGGTGAGTCCCGCGTTCCTGTATTCCGCTTTCCGCGACAACGAGGAACACTTGAACCGCATAGGCCGGGAGGACGTCCGGCTGATCGTCCTGCGGGGATACCCGTTCCGCGCCACGCCGCCCGAACTTCTGATCAAACAGAAAATCCTGGACCAGTACGCGGCGCTGCTGTCGGAATTCCACGGGGCCGCCCTGGTGTACGTGCCCACCGTCATTTCCCGCAATACCCTGTCCGCCTCCCAGAACCCGCCGGGCCGTCTGATCCAGGCCATCCGGTCCGCCTCCGCCGACACGGGAATCGCCTATCGTAAAAGCTCCCGGTTCTTCCTGATCTACGACCGGGACCTGCTCTCTTTCCTGGCGCATCACGACGGCGGCATGTCCGGCGCCGGGAAAACCGCGCTCTGCCTGGAAGGCGTGGAAACCACGCTGGAGGAAATATCCTCCGGCGCCGAACGCGTCACGGGACGGCCCGTTGACGGAGGCCGCGACGGGACGGCCGTCGTCCAGTACGAACTGCCCGAGGGACTCGTTCAAATGGTCCCGGCTGTCCGCTACGCTCTGGAAGACATGCTGGTGGACATCACCAGTTACCTGTTCTGAGCGGCATCCGGATCCCGATATCCGGCAGGACAAGCCGCCCGCCCTTTCCCGGATTTGCCATCGGCGCACCGTTCCGTTAAAATCATTTTCTCTGGAGCGCTTCACCCTATGACAGACACCGGCAAATTGTTGTCCCCGCCTTCTTTCGGAATGACCACCCGGAAGATTTTTGTCATCGCCGTGCCTGTCATGCTCCAGAACCTGACAGAATACCTGCTCATGTCCATCTCCACCGCTTTCATGGGCCATTACAGCACCGAAGGCCTTTCCGCTCTCGCGAACGTGGCCAGCGCCCATTTCACGCTCATGACCATTTTCTTTTCCCTGGCGCAGGGCGCGACCATCCTGATCGCGCAGGCCGTGGGCGCCAAAGACACCGCCCGGGCGTCCCGGATCGCGGAAACGGCTTTCTTCTTCAATACCCTCATTTCCCTGGGTTATCTCCTGTTCTGGTTTTTCCTGGGGCGCCAGGTTTTCGTCCTGATCGGCGCCCGGGGCCCCATCCTCTCCATGGCGACGGATTACATGCGGATCGTTTCCTTCATTTACGTCACCTTCGGGATGACGCTGGCCGCCCATTCGCTTTTTCTGGGCGTGGGCAAACCCGTACCGATCTTCTTCGGATCCCTGATCAAGACCGTCCTGGCGGTCGCGCTGTCCTGGGTCCTGATCTTCGGCCGTCTCGGCTTCCCGCGGCTGGGCGTGATCGGCGCCGGCATTGCCACGCTGATCGCCGAACTCGCGGGCCAGATTCTGGTGATCGTCTGGGCGCTCCGCCAGAAAGACCTGCCCATGAGCCGCCGCGGGATCCTGAAACCCGACCGCGGGATTTTCGCCCGCATCCTGAAAGTGGGCGTGCCTGTCAGCGCGGAGAACATGCTCTGGGCGGGGTCTCAGACGGCGCTGTTGTCCATCATGAACCGGTTCAACCCGCTTTCGGCCGGGTATTTCAGTCTCTTGAACACCATCCTGAATTTGTCCGTACACATATACTGGAGCATCAGCACGGCGGCCCTGACGCTCGTGGGGCAGGCCTGGGGCGCCAAAAAAACCCGGGATGCCGGCCGGGCGGCGAACCTCTGCTTTCTTTATTCTTTAGCCGTGTGCGTGGCAGTGGGCGTCCTGTTCCTCGTCAACCCCGGGGGCGTGGTGGGCGTCTTTACCCGCGACCCGGACGCCGTGGCGCAGGTGACGCCGCTTCTCACCCTGCTGGTGTTCATCATGTTCCCCAAGGCCGTCAATATCGTGTCCGCCAACTCCATCCGCGCCACGGGGAACACGCGCTGGATGCTCTACACGCAGGCCGTGGGAACGGTGCTCATCATCGGAATGGCGCACGTGTTCGTGAACCGGATGGGGATGGGGCTTCCCGGGCTCATGCTCGCCATCCTGATCGACGAAATCTGGCGGGCCGCAATCAATTACGCCAAATTCCAGCTCAAGATGCGGTTTGACGGATCCCCGAACAGGACCCTGGCCTTCCTGGCCCGCTGACCGGCCCCGGGGAACGGCCTGTTTGAATTATCTCCCGACGGCGTATATAATCAATGAACCGCAACGGGAAAACATCCGTATCCGGCGGCCAGGATTCGCTTATGGCAATACAGGAAAATCCCGACACCCGATATTTCCTGGACGTGGACGTCAGGACCCGCAGAATCCTGCGGCGGGGTTTTGCCGACCGGCATCTGCTGCGGGGAGAGGAATCCGGCCGCGCCGGAGTCCACAGGGTGTTCGTGACCCGGGGTCAGTACCGTAAACTGGACAGGATTTTTTCCGCGGAAAAAAAACGGGCGTCGCGCGCACTAGAGCGGATGTCCGGACGGAGTTCCCGATGAGCGTTGCCGCCATCCTGTTTGACCGGCCGGGCGCCGGCGATCCGGAGGCCCTGGACCGGTTTCTGGAAACCACTCTGGCCAAAGTCCGCCGTTTTACGGACGATATTCACCTCTTCACCGCCGGACGCGCCAACACCTTCGGCCTGAAAACCTGTCATTTCACCAAAACCCGGGAATTCCTGGAATTTTTGAGCCGGAATTTTTCCAAGCGCACCGTCATGCTGTTGTCCGCCTACGCCCCCCTGATGGACGAGGCCTCCGCGCGCGAAATGATCGAAGATCACCAGGCGCACGTTTTTGATTTCACCTTTCCGGAAAACCTTCCGGAGGGCCTGATGCCCGAACTGCTGGAGGGGGAGGTGGCGGAATTCATCCGGCATACTGTCCCCGAAGAAATGCCCATGTTCCCGGGTTCCGTGCGCGAGGTCTTTGAACGCGACATCAGCTCCTACGACTGCAATCTGTTCGTCAGCGAGAGCGACCTGTCCAAGTTCCGCGTCAATTTTCTTCCCGACACCTACAACGATTTTCTGGTCACCCGGGACATTCTGGACCATCACGGTTCCGGTTTCACCATCGAGTCTTTGGGCGACCTGGTGCGCTCCCGGCCGTCCCTGATCCGGAAACGCCCCACCTATTTCGAACTGGAACTGACCACCGACCGCGAGTCCGGCGTCTTTTTCGCGGGATCCCGCCTGACGCGTTCGGGCCGCATGTCTCCGGACACCCTGCGAAAGACGCTGAAACAGGCAAGCGAATTCTCGCGGGACCCCTGGGTCAGTCTGGGCTTGTACGGGGAACCGTTCACGCACCCGGAATTTCCGGGCGTATTGGGCGTCCTGAGGGAATTCCCGAAAATGAAATTCCTGTTTGAGAGCCGCTGCCTGTGGACGGACCCGCGCCCGCTGGAATCGGCCCTGGAACTCCCCAACGCGAAGATCCTGCTGGACGTGAGTTTCGCCAATCCCGACGCCTTTGCCCAAGGGAAAAAGCCCGCCGACCCTCTCCTGCCGTTCGAAGGCCTGCGGGCCCTGGAGGAAAAAATCCGCAAACTGCCCCGATCAGAAAATCTTTACATCCAGCTGACCCGCTCCACGGAAAACGAGAACGAACTGGCGGCCTTTTACGAACGGTGGCGGGATTTTGTACCGCCGGACAGGCTGGTGATCCGCAAGATCGACACCTTCGGGGGAGAACTGGACGCCCTCCGCGTGGTGGATTTGTCCCCCGTGAAGCGCTGGCCCTGCCATCATTTGAAGCACGATCTGGTCGTGTTTCACGACGGCACGGTGCCGCTCTGCCGCCAGGACCTGAACGGAAAATTCCCGGCGGGCAACGTCCTGAAGGACGGACTGGAAAAATGCTGGGAGCGTCTCGCCGCGCATTATGAGCGGCAATGGGCCGGGGATTACTCCGACCCGCCCCTCTGCCGGGGCTGCGACGAATGGTGGGTGTTTAACTTCTGAGAAACAGGCCGGCCTTCCGGCCGGCCCGATATTCCAAAACTCTGAACGGCTTTACGACTTGAAGTGCACGTCGATCGTCCCGATGTCCCGGTGGGCGCGGATCCGCTCCGCCCATTCCCCGGCCACCGTATCCCCGAACACTTCCTTGAGAAGTTCTCCGGCCGGGCTGAAAATCCGGATCCTTTCGATCGCGGCCTGCTCCGCCCAGGTGTCAAAGCGGTGCGGGTTGACGTAGATCACGGGTATGCCGCCCAGGAAATTGAACAGGAAGCTGTCGCGGGGAATTATAATTTCGCGCTGCTTGCCGCCGTAGCCGCAGGAGCAGACCACCTTTTCCGTCTTGGTGGTGAAGAATTCCCCGGGTATCACCGGACGCAGGCGCAGGGCCAGTTCTCCGTTTTCCAGAACGCTGAACGGCTTGGGCCCGGCCGTCATGCAAACCCACATGTTGATGAATTCCGCCGTGGAACCCGACAGACGCGCGTAGAAGCCGCGGCCGTGACGGGTCTTGTCGAAATACGCGCTGGACACGATGAAGGATGAATTTTCCAGGGTGCTGCGCCCGTACGTTTTGGGGTCCAGGAAGGGGACCAGCACGTCCTTCATGGTCGTGAAGTATTCCTCGTAACAGCCGTTTCTGAGAAGCTCCAGAAGATACTTGTATTCCATATGGAGCCAGACCGATTCGTTTTCCAGCCAGCCGGCCGGGAACACCTTGGTCCGCCCGATATCCAGGCTTTCCTTTTCCAGAGACGCGTCCACTTTGAACATGCGGAGTTTTTTGTCGTAAAGATCGCTTTTCAGGACGGCCTTGTGCGTTTCCAGGGTCTTTTTGGGGTCGGGCCCGTTGGTCCTCAGGGAATGAACGACGCCCTCAAGAAACAGCGCCAAAGGCGTCTGGCGGAACGATTTGGGCATGACCCGCGGGGTGTGCCCTTCGGTTTCCTCGATCACGTCGTATTCCGTCACTTCGTTTATGAAATAGGTGTTGGGCAGGCCGCTGCGTTGGTCGATGGCGCGCGCCAGGCCTTCGTCCAGCCGTTCCAGCATGAGATCGAACAGCTTCCGGAAATCACCGGCCGGCACGGCGTCGTCCGCGCCGTCCACTCCGTTATAAACCGTTTCGCGGTACTGTTCCTTGACGGGCCCGCATTTCTGCCAACGCCCGAACGCGTCCAGCTTTTGGTCCGCCAGAATGTCCCGGAGCTGCTTCAGGAAATCGGACGCCTCGCGGGGCAGAAAGAGCGGCAGGGCATCCCCGATCCGGCAGTTGTCCAGGGCTTTCCTGAGCATGAGGACCAGACGCCGCAGTTCGTAGGTCTCGCTGGAGGAGGACCCGAGCATGCCGGCCAGCCCGTTCAGGGCGTCGTACCAGTTGGGCCGGTTGGCTTCGAATTCCACGCCCACGCCGGCCGGGTCCAGAGTCGCCATTTTGTTCAACGCCGTGATCACGAGTTTGGCGAACAGGGTGGTCCGGTAAATCTCCCCCTGACCGTAGCGGGTCCTGACGGCGTAAGGATTGCGTTCGCGCTTCTGCAGGAGTTTCCGTTTGTCCTTGTCCTCGCGGATGCTGTTATACTGGCGGATGCCGCGCGGAGTGAGAAAATACTTTTTGGTCCGGGGCGCGACGCTCGCGTAGGGTTCGAAATACTGGTAGGTCCTGTCTTCAAAATACAGCTCTTTTTCCTTTTCGGGGTAGATGGACAGATAGGATTCGATCAGGTCCAGGTTGTAATGCCAGTGGTCGGTCCAGTAACCTTCGCCGAATTCGGAGTTTTCATAACGTTCAGAGGCGCCGACCAGATCCCGGATGAAATCCTCCCGGTCGGTTTTGTAGGCCGCTTTTTCGTTTTCCAAAGTGACCAGCAGCTCCCCGGGCATGTAACCGTTTTTGATCAGGGGGATGATTTTTTCCCCGTCCTTCACGTGGCGGGACAGGATGTTCCGGATCTTGTCCTCGTCGTCAATGAAGAACTTGGTCCCCATGAGCAGGAGCGGGTTGTAACCGTCCAGCTGCAGGAGGTTCAGGAAGGTCTTGATCACGGAATCGCCCACTTCGGGATAGATGTTCACGTCGTTGCGGCGGTTCTGGTTCACGTCCCGGTAATTTCCGTTTCCCTGGGAATAATACGAGGGCGGTATGCGGAAGAAATTGTAGTCCCGCTCCATGTCCCCGTGTTTGCGGGAATAGATGTAGAACAGGGTTTTCGGGTCCTGGGGGTCCAGCTGGCAGGGCATGCCGCCGCGCAGGACGTTGTCCAGGTAATTCTGCCGGGCGTAAAAATCCAGGCGCTTGTCCGAGGAGACCGTGAGGACCCTGTCCTGGATGCCGTCTATGATCCGCCTGTTTTCCTCGAATTTCCGCGCGGCGTAATCCGGAACGCGGGCCACGCGGTTGCGGAAACTCTCGAAGGCCTCCGGCGTGCGGGCGTTGCCCACGAAACTCGCGAACCCGATTTCCTCGAAGGGCTTGAGCGTCATTTGCCGGTACGCGAACGCGCAGGGGAACAGGTTCATGTGCCGCTGCTCGAACGGGACCTTGAAGTTTTCCAGGTCCGCGAATTTTTCCGGGTATATGAACGCCTCGTCCTCCCCGAAAATGAGTTTCGGGTCCACGATCACCTCGGAAAAATCCGAGCTGTCGGTCATTTTGGAGAAGAAGAAGTTTCCGCTCTGGACCAGCTCCACGTCCGGCGTGTCCTTCACCGCCACCTTGATCTTGTAGAACGGCGTGCGCTGGTGAATGCCTTCCACCGTGGCCCAGGCCTCGGTCAGATAGGTCAGGCTTTTCAGCAGTTCGTGGGACAGGCCGTAGGTCGCGATCTGCGGCAGTCCGTCCAGAATTTCCAGGTCCACGGTCTTCTTGCCGATGTTTTGCACCGTCACCTTGCGGGCGAACGCGGCCAGCGGTTCGTTCGGGACCGTAAAGTAGGTGACGGTGGTCGCGATGCCGTGCCGCAGGTTCTGCTCCCGGATGGTGACGCCGGAGGAATAGATTTCCATTTCCTGCCGCAGGGTTTCCGCGTTGGCCAGGCGGGGTTTCGTGAAGGCCTCCACGAAATCGCGCCCGTCGATCTTATAAAACGTGCGGAACCCGGTGGTCGGCGTGAGCTGGTAGGCCCGGTTGGCGGAAAAGAATTCCACGATCGCCTTGTCCTTGTTGTCCACGCCCAGGCTGGAAATACACTGGCCCCGGTTCACGTAAAAGACCCACATGGGAATCCCGGCAACGCCCGCGATCCCGGGCAGGAAACTGGCGAACGAACTGGAGAGGTTGTAATTTTTAATGACGAAACTGCCGTTCTCCGCGATCTCGTAATCGAAGAGCGCCTCGTCTGCTTTCTTGGACACCGGCTTCCTCCTGGTTTCTCACTTCAGGTTGAAAAATATTATAGCATTTTCACGCGAATTTCACAAAAACCCAGAAATTCAGCGCTGATGCCGGCCAAGCGGCGCTTCAATAGAACGTTTCCCAGAGCGCTTTAGTGTACCGGGTGAATTCCTCGCGTTCCTTCTTTCCGACGAGCTTCACCGGCGAATTTTTCAGCGCGGTGTCGTCGTTTTCCACGATGAACACCATGCCGTCCCGGGACACCGTATGGGTGTGCCAGGTGTTTTTCTTGACCACGTAAATCCGGCCCGTCTCCATGTCGATGGGGGTGATCTTGGCCACCTTGTTTCCCTCCACCTCGATCAGAAACAGGATGCATTTCCCCTTGACCAGGACAAAGACCTCGTCGGTTTTGGTGTGTTTCTGGATTTTTTTGATCTTGTTCGGTTCCAGTTCGCCGATGTGGTTCAGGACCGCCGTCCGCCACTTCTGGAAACGGTACACGGGCTTGTAACCGCTGCCCCTGTATTCGGTGATTTCCAGCATGCTTTTGGGAACTGACATCGGTTCCTCCTGCCGTTATTCGAGCTCTATATCCAGGCGGTGCAACCGGCCGGGCTCCAGACGCTCCAGAACGGACCGCCTGACCAGAGCGGAATGACCCGCGATCCGCGCCCCGGCGGGTTTTCCGTCCAGGCGGACGGCCCCAATCCGGTTTCGCCGCGAACCCGCTTTCCGGGACGCATGATAGACGATCTCCAGCCTCCGGCCGGCGAAAAGCGCCCGGACACCGGCCCGCCCCTGAGCGTCAAACTGGTCCGGGAGCAGTTTCGGCTCCAGCTCCAGGTCCCCCAGTTTTCCCCTCACGCCGTACGTTTCCGACAGGACCGTCAGCGCCAGCCAGCTGGCCGAACCGGTCAGGTAGTGGTACATCCCGCGGCGCTTTTCGTTGAAATATTCCGGCAGACCGGGATAGATACGGGCGCGGGGAAAGTCCGAAGACAGGTCGTATAGCGATTTTAAAACGTCCCACCCGTCGCGGACCAATCCGCGCCGGTACAGGGCGTTGGCGTACATCACCGCCATGTGGGAAAACACGGCGCCGTTTTCCTTGTGGCCGAACGCGAACGCGAAGGCGCGCCCGAAATCGGGCTTGATCTCCCCGAAGTCCGTATTCAGGCGGTAACCGCCGATGGCGGGATCTTTCAGGTATTTTTTCACGGACCGGACAATCCGTTCCGCCTGGTCTCCGGTCGCCACGCCGCCCATCACGGCAAACACCTGTCCGGTCAGCGTCATCCGGACTTTTCCGGAATCCCGGACGCCTTCCACGCGCGCCCCGGAGTTGTCGTAATAGCCGTTGAACCATCCGTTGCCGCGCGCGTCCGTGACCCATTCGTTTTTGCGGACCTGTTCCATGAGGGATTCCGCTTTGCCCTCCAGGTCCTTTGCGACCGAGAGGATATTCAGTTCCGCTTTTTCCCCGGACACCCGGTGCAGGCAGGATTCAAAATAACGGGACAGCAGGCCGCGTTTCTCCTTCACGCTGGCGTAATCGATCTTCCTGTCCAGCGTATCGAACAGCGGCACCATTTCCCGCGCCACCTCGATCCCGGATAGGCCCAGGCGGCTGTGCGCCTCGCGGAGCAGCTTCGCGATTTCCGCCAGGTTCCAGGCGTAAAAGCAGGTGAATGCCACGCTTTCGCCCCGGTCGCGCGCCATGTCCAGCGCGTCGTTCCAGTCCGCGCCTTCCAGCAGAATGTTGCCGTGTTCGCCCGCATGGTAAAAAGGCGCCAGGTTCTGGATCAGGATATGTTCCAGGACGGTCCCGGTATAGATCCCGCCGAATGCGGTTTTCTGGCGGTTGCCGTACTCGGGCGTCCAGTTTTCGTCCGGGGTTCGGGAACGCCCGAACTGGCGGTCCTTGAAATAGGACTGCTGTTCCAGAAGGAACTTCAGGTCCCCGCTCCAGTCCAGATAAAGCCGGGTGGTCAGAAACGGCCAGGCGCCGTGGTCCATCCACACGCGGGAAATATTGTTCCGGTCCGCGATGAATTCCCCCGGGGCCGAACCGATGATGGTGGCGTTGGACCCGTCCAGCCGCACGCCGCCATAGTTGTTGAGAAGCATCTGGCGCACGCCTTCGGGTTCCATGACAATGAGCGCCAGGCAATCCTGCCAGAGGTCCCGCCAGCCGCGGCCGCCGCGGCCGTAATCGTGATGGGGCAAAAACGAACAGCCGTAGATCCGGCGCAGGACCGGCTGGACGGTCACCCATTTCAGCCAGCTGTCAAAGTCGGGGTCTGCCCCCGAAAAAGTCAGGCTGTCCGTTTTGGCGGACCAGAATTTTTTGTTGTCCGAAAGCGCCTTCTCAAAAGCGCGGTCGTCCAGGTATTTCAGCGGGGCCTTGCGGCCGGGCTGTTCCACGCTCAGCGCCAGCACGTACGAACGGCTCTGGCCCGGCCGCAGAACAACGTCCCGGAACCGGATGGCGCCCATGGCCTCGAACCCGTCGAACCGTTTTCCGGACGGCATCACGTCCAGAGCGTTCACGACAATTTTTTCCGGCCAGTCGAATGACCCGCCCTCGCCTATGAAGTCCTCCGTCACCGGAAAGAAACCCGCGGGGAGCGTCCCGTCGCCTTCCGCGCCGTACACCCCGTAAGTGATCCCGTTCACCGTGTGGCCGCGTTCATCAAAACACATGGTGGGAGTGACGGCCACTCCGTTTTTCACTGTCCGGACCCTGTGCAGTAAAGACGTCACGTGACGGTGGTCGCGGATATTGTCCGCGGAACGGCCGTAGAGGGGGACCGCCGCGGTGGGGGTGAGTTTCACGGATTTGCGCCCGGTGTTGGTGACCGTCACGCGCATCAGTTCAACGGTGTCCTGAGATACAGGTACAAAATTTTCGATCTGGGCCTTTAAGCCCAGTTTCCTGTTTTCCCGGGTCACCTCGTGCCAGAGCATGCCCGCTTCCACAACGGCCTGTTCTCCGGATTTTCCGTCTCCCGGCACGCGGGCGGCCTTCTGCGCGGCGGATTCCCCCGCCG
This sequence comes from uncultured Brevinematales bacterium, assembly GCA_964392785.1. GTDB lineage: Bacteria > Spirochaetota > Brevinematia > Brevinematales > JAOACQ01 > CAYMRH01. The sequence goes on along the minus strand of CAYMRH010000005.1, from coordinate 10,262 downwards.
CGGACCACGCGGTCTTCCGGCCGTGGACAAAAAACCAGAAATTACGGGACGAACGGTTGTTATGAAGGTTCTCTGAAGATACCGGCTCAGTCAGAAACGAGTTTTGACCCGTTTTGACATCCCCGTTCAGCGCGGGAGTGATGGAACTCATTAAACCGGCTTCATTTGCCAAAGGGAAATACAAATAACTGCTGTTTTCAGGGTTTTTAAGCTTAAAATCCCCGTTTTTTCCTATAAATTCAAACCCTTTTAGGGGTTTTTTTTTCATTTTTTAGTCCTCCGAAAAGGATAAATCGACTAATTCTTTACGATGCAATATTTTAGAATTTAGCCTGCAGTTTGTCAAGACGCTTTTTGGCGCAAATATAAAAATAATCTCAGTCCGATCTGTAAATAACATGCTAATGAATTGTGGAGACGCCGTGAATTGAATAGCTTTTCATGTATGTTTTATCAAAACACCGCGCCCCGGCTTTTTCCCGGCCGGGACACGGTGTCGTGAAACATCCGAAAGATTATGGCCCTATTTTTTCTCGCCTACCAGTTTGTATCCGAATACGCCCAGAACCGCGCCGGCCAGCGGAGCCGCAATGAAAAGCCATAACTGCCGGATCGCCCAGCCGCCCTGGAATACCGCCACGCCTATGCTGCGGGCCGGGTTCACGGAGGTATTGGTGATCGGGATGGATATCAGATGGATCAGCATCAGGACCAGGCCGACAGGGATTCCCGCCATCCCGGCCGGAAAACGCGAATGCGTTGTCCCCATGACCGTGAACATGAGCAGCGCGGTCAGGACCACTTCCGCCACGATCGCGGAAACCATCCCGAATTTGGCCGGGGAATAGGCGCCAAAACCGTTGGCGGCGAACCCTTTCGCAACGTTGAAACCGGGCGCGCCGGAAGCGATCCAGTACAGAACAGCGCCGGCCGCGATCCCGCCGATCACCTGAGCCGCCGCGTAATATCCGAATTCTTTTGGGGAGATTTTTTTCGCGATCATCATGCCCAAACTCACCGCCGGGTTCACGTGACAGCCGGAAATATTCCCGATGGCGAACGCCATAACCAACAGCGAAAGCCCGAAAGCCGCCGACACGCCGGCAAACCCGATATACTTGCCGGCGAAGATGGCGCTCCCGCACCCGCCCAGGACCAGCACGAAGGTCCCGATCATTTCCGCGAAGAATTTTTTCAAGTCCTGATTCATGATCATCCTCCTGCATTTCTTCAAACGATCCTTTCCCATTTTAACGCGGTCCGTCCGAAACGCAAAGCCAAAGAGCGTTCCGGAGCGGAATTTTTTCCGGCCCAGACCGTTGCGCACCGGCCTTGACATTGCCGCTACCGGGGCGTAAACTGTTCCGGCCCGGCCGTACGGCCGGATATCCCGAATAACATGGAGGCCCGTCATGAAAAACATGATATTCCTCATGGCGTTCACCGTCCTGTTCCTGTCCTGTTCCTCGGCGCCCTCGGGCGGAGAAACAACGGGCGGCGGCGGGGGCGGAACGCCCTCCTCCTGGCCCGCGGGCATTTACGTTTCCACAGCCGGTAGCGACGCCAGCGCCGGGACTGACAAAACCGCGCCGGTGCTCACCATCCAGATCGCGATCATGAAAGCCGTGTCCAACGGCTTGGCGAATGTTTACGTTGCAGAAGGGCTTTACACCAACGGGTTCGGTCTTCTTTCGTTTACAAACGGCGACGACACCACGAACAGCGGCGTTTATATCAGCAACCACAACCTGGCTCTTTACGGCGGTTGCGACACGAACACCTTCGATCCCCAGGCCGGGCGTTACAGCATCCTGTCAAGGGGCGGCGATCCCGACCATGTGGTCGAAATGCGGAACGCCACCAACGTCACGCTGGCGAATTTCGTCCTCACGGGCGGTTACGCCCAAACTCCGGATCCTGCCGGAATGCTCCTCGGGGGCGGCCTGTTCCTCTCGAACGCGCACTCCTGCCTCGTCACCAACTGCTTCCTGACCAACAACCGGTCGTGGTACGGCGCGGGCATGGGGCTCATGCATTCGCGCAACAACCGGATCCACGCCACCCTGGCCGGCAATCAGAATTGCGGTTACGGCGGCGGGATCGCCTTGGAAGCCGGGGCCAACGAGAATGACATCCGCGTCATCATCACGGGCCATGTCGTCATCAATATGGGCGGCGGAATCTGGATCGAAAACGCCTCCAGCAACACGATCTCCGGTCTGTTCGCGATGAATTCCAGCATGGGCAACGGGGGCGGCGGGATTGCCCTTAATGCGGGGTCGTATAACGTCTTTACAAATTGCGTGATCGTATCCAACAGCACGTTGGGAAATTACGGCGGGGGTATCGTGATCTCCGACCAATGGAACATTCTGATCGATTCATTTATCTCCAATAATTCCTCCAGATTATCCGGCGGAGGCGCCGTTCTGTCGGGCGCGTATTGCGCCGTATCGAACACCGTGTTCGCTGGCAACTGGGTCTCGAACGGGTCTGTCGATACATTCGGAGGAGGTCTTTATCTCGAGGCCTTGAACGGAGTGGCGTTCCACTGCCATTTCGTCAATAACCGCGCGATCTCCACGGGTTTGACCAGTTTCGGCGGCGGGATCTACGCGACTCAAAACGACGGCATCCGCGTAATGAACTCGTTCTTTTCCAACAATTCCGCCCAATACGGCGGAGCGTTGGCCAACAGTCCTCCCGCGGGCGCCAATTTCACGACCGTGGAATCCAATGTTTTCGTCTCAAATTACGCCGATGAGTTCGGCGGGGCTATTTATTCCCAAACCGGGGGGATCCGCATACTCCAGAATCTCGTCTCGGGCAACAACACCGGTTCCGTCGCGTCCGGCGTCTTCCTTTACGGCTGGGCATTGATCCAGAGCAACGTCATCGCGTCGAACGGCGGCAACAGTTACGCAAGCGCGTTGTGGGTCGAAGGATGCGCGGCGACCAATCTTCAGAATTATTTTCTGGGCGACCTGTCCGTCATCGGTCTCAGAAACGCGAACGGCACCGTCTTTTCCTCGAATATCATCGGCGGCGCGGGCGCGGCCAATACGGGATACGGTTTCAACGAAAGTATTTACGAGAACACGACGGGCCACATTTTGACTTACAACCTTTTCCTGACGAACAGGCTGGGGCCGCTTTATTACGACTTTAACGGCATCCATGTTGTGACGAACAGCGCGACGGCCTGGAACACCATCAACGACACGACCTATTCCGGCGCCGCCACCGCGGCGTTCAACGGAGTAACGAATATATGATTAAAAGGAGCGCCCGAATGAAACGCCTGATCCTCTTGCTCTCTGTCTCCCTGCTGGTCCTGTCCTGTTCCTCGGCGCCATCCGGCGGCGATACGACCGGCGGCGGAGGCGGAACACCTTCACCCTGGCCCGCAGGCATTTACGTTTCCACGACCGGCAGCGACGCGAACGCGGGAACGGACAAAGCCGCGCCGGTGCTCACCATCCAGATCGCGATCATGAAAGCCGTGTCTAACGGGCTGGCGAATGTTTACGTTGCCGAAGGACTTTACACCAACGGTTTCGGTCTGCTCCCCTGGACCAACAGCGATGGATCGACAAACAGCGGCGTTCATGTCAGCAACCACAACCTGGCGCTATACGGCGGTTGCGACGCCGGAACTTTCGATCCGCAATCGGGCCATTACAGCGTCCTGAACCGGTCTAACAAACCCGACCATGTTATCGAGATCAAGGACGCCACGAATTTGCGTTTGAGCGGTTTTGTGGTCATGGGAGGTTACGCCTCGGGACCGGATCCGGCCTCACCCACAGGCGGCGGTATCTTCATGACTAATTCCCATTACTGCGCCATCAGCAACTGCGTCATGACCAACAACAGGGGGTGGAACGGCGGTGGCTTGGGTATGCTTCACTCTTCGCAGAACCTGATTCACGCCACGTTTACCACAAATATTTACGGAGGTCTTGGCGGCGGCATCTATATGGGTGCTGGCGCGAACAGAAACTATCTGGCGGTTATAATCATGAACTGTGCTGCCCCGAACGGCGGTGGAGGCATTTATATGGTCGATGCCAACACTAACCTGATCACGGGTCAGATCACGGGCAATTCCTGCAACGCAGACGGCGGAGGCATCGCGATGATTTACGGCAAAGACAATGTCTTCTCCAACTGCGTTTTTACAGCCAACCGGACTGAGAGCATGGTAGGTGGCGGACTGGCCCTGTATGACCTGAGAGCCATTGTCCTGAATTGTGTATTTTCCAATAACTTTGCCGCCCAAAAAGGGGGGGGGGTGTTTATCTTTAACCCTGACTGTGTGGTCTCCAACTCGGTTTTTCTCAACAACACGGTATCCAACAATACGCAACATACATACGGCGGGGCCCTTTACATCCAGGGTTTCAATACAACAGTGTTCAACTGCCAGTTTGCCAACAATCTGTCCGTCGCGACGAGCGGTTATACCGCTTACGGCGGAGCCATACACGCTCAATCAACTCCCACGGGAATAAAAATCCGAAACTGCGTGATTTCCAACAACACAGCCTATTACGGAGGCGGTATAGCGAATCTCCTGACCGGAGCTGGCAACTTCCTGACGGTCGAATCGAATTTCATTACATGTAACCGGGCTGGTTACATGGGCGGCGGCTTGTACTCTTCCGGCGGACCGGGATTCAGGATTGTCCAGAACGTCATCACCAGTAACGCCGCCACCGTCGGCTGCGGTATGTATATGCACGGCTGGGCCCTCGTCCAGAGCAACCTCATCGCGACCAATAAGCCGTTGGGAATGTTTGGTAGCGCCATCTATTATTCCAACTACCCCACGACCAATATTCACAACGTAATTCTGGGTGACAACTCCGCCATCGGTCTGGATTATTGCCACATGGCTACCACTATTTTCACCTCCAACATCATCGGGGGTTCCAGTATCGGCAATACGGGTTATGCAATTTATGAGAACAGCGCCGACACCTACAACCATCGCCTGACCTACAATCTGTTCCTGACCAACACTCTGTCCTATCTCTACCAAGACTTTGAAAACGGTTGGGAAACGAACATCACATCCGGCGCCGACTGGAACAACATCAACAACACCGCCTACACCGGCGCTTCCACCGCCGCCAACAACGGCGTGACCAACCTGTAACACAACGCCCCCAATAAAAAAACGGGGCCGGGTAATCCCGGCCCCGCGCGATGGGGGGTATTTCCTGATGAAGTTTAACCGATGGCTTCGCTGCCTTCCTCGCCCGTCCGGACCCGGATGCACTGTTCCAGAGGCAGGACGAAGATTTTTCCGTCCCCGATGTTGCCGGTCCGCGCGCCCTTGATGATCGCGTCTATGGTGGGCTTCACGAACTTGTCGTTCACCGCGATCTCGAAACGGACCTTTTTCAGCAGGTTGATTTCGTACTCCGCCCCGCGGTAGTGCTCCGTGTAACCCAGCTGCTGTCCGCATCCGATCACGTTGGACACGGTCATCTTCCCGATTTGGGCGTCCTGCAGGGCGTTCTTTACGTCCGTCAGCTTTTCGGGCTGAACCACCGCTATGACTAGTTTCATGGTTTCCTCCTTTCTACTTGGTCAAAAAGCCCTGGAAATCAGGGTAGGCTTCCTGCCCGTGCTCCCCGATATCCAGACCCTGCACTTCCTCTTCCCTGGTTACGCGCATACCCAGCACCAGCTTGATCAGGGTCCAGACCACCAGGGCCCCGATAAAGATAAACGCGCCCACGGCCACCACGCCCAGCGCCTGGGCGCCCAAAAGCTTCAGCCCGCCGCCGAAGAAGAGCCCATTGCCGGTTTCCGCTCCGGTAATGGCGTTCTGGGCAAAAAGCCCCACGGCCAGGGTTCCGAAGATCCCGTTCACCAGGTGGACGGACAAAGCGCCCACGGGATCGTCAATTTTCAGTTTGTCGAACAGGGTCACAGCCAGCACCACGAGCACGCCGGCAATAAGACCGATCACCACGGCCGAAACCGGGCTCACGAACGCGCAGGGGGCCGTAATCGCCACGAGACCCGCCAGGGCGCCGTTCACGATCATGGACAGGTCCGGCTTCTTCTGCATGATCCAGGACAGGACCGTCGCGCTCACAATGGAAGCGGCGGCGGCCAGGTTGGTTGTCACCGCGATATGCGCGATGGCCGAACCGTCTCCCACGGCCATGGTGGAACCGGGGTTAAACCCGAACCATCCGAACCACAGCACGAGTCCGCCCAGAGTCACCAGGGACATATTGTGTCCCATGATGGGGTTCACGCGCCCGTCCTTCCGGTACTTCCCGAGCCGGGGCCCCAGGATCAGAACACCCGCCAGGGCGGCCCATCCGCCCACCGAATGCACCACCGTGGAACCGGCAAAATCCCAGAATCCGAGACTGGCCAGCCAGCCGCCGCCCCAGATCCAGTGGCCGGTTATGGGATACATGATTCCCACCAGCACCACCGAGAACACGATGAACGAAAGGAACTTGATCCGTTCCGCCACCGCTCCGGACACGATGGTGGCCGCCGTTCCCGCGAACACCAGCTGGAAGAAGAACTTGGCCCACAGGGGCACCTTGGTCCAGCCTATGGCCGAATAGCCCTCGTCCACGCCGCCGTTCACGAAGAACAGGTTCTTCAGCCCGACAAACGGATTGCCGTCGCCGAACATCAGGCCCCATCCGATCGCCCAGAACGCCAAGCTGGCCAGCGCGAAAACGATGAAGTTCTTGGAAAGAATGTTCACCGTGTTTTTGGCCCGGGCCAGACCGGATTCCACCATGGCGAACCCCAGGTTCATGAAGAACACCAGGAAGCCCGCCACCAGCACCCACATGGTGTCAATACCCGTCATGAGGGTTTCCACCGGATTGGGAGCCGCCGCTGCCGCGTCTTCCCCGAATACAGCCGCAACCGTCAGGAACAACAGAGAAAACGCCAGCACCACTTTCCTTTTCATGCCATGCCTCCTATTGTTATTTTTCTTATCATTCAGCCGGTTCCCCGGACACGCGTTTCCGGGACTACCGCCTCTGGTGATATAAAAGCAAACATCGTGCCAACAGAATTTTGATTTTCCTCATATTGCTTATAACTATATATAATGCAATTAGATAATTAATAATTTGGCCGGCTTAAGACACCCCTGAATGATTATTATTAAGGCGTTATAATAACCAAGACGGACTTATAGTGATTAATTATTAATCATGCCGTCATTTGATCAAATTCGGCGTTTCCCGGGAAAATCCATGATTTTATTGGCTTTGATGAAGAATTCACGGATTACGTCCGACCGCGAGCCGGGCGGCCCCATTTGATTATTCGGCCCCTCTCCATTAAAATAATCCTCTCTGTCAAAGACCCGAAGGCGAGGAAAAACCATGATCACGAAATCTCAGCAGCGAACGCTTTATTGCGGCCAGGTCAACAGCGATTCCCTTGTGGAAAAACGCATTGTGGTGAACGGCTGGGTCCAGACCTACCGCGACCACGGGGACCTCACCTTCCTGGACGTCCGGGACCGCACGGGGATCGTCCAGCTCGTGTTCGACCCGAAAACCGACCCGCACGCCCACGAGATCGCCAAGAAAGCCCGCACGGAGGACGTGATCAGCGCCGCCGGCAAAGTGATCCACCGCACGCCGGAAAACGTGAACCCCAAGATCCCCACCGGCAAATACGAGGTCAAGATCGACACGGTGGAGATCTTGAACAAATCCAAAACCCCGCCGTTCCAGATGGACCAGCCGGACCTGGGCGAGGAAACGCGCCTCAAATACCGCTACCTGGATTTCCGCCGCCCCGAAATGTACAACAACCTCCTCCTGCGGCACAAGATCACGAACACCGTCCGCAAATTCCTGGACGAAAACGGTTTTCTGGAAGTGGAAACCCCCATCCTGAACAAATCCACCCCGGAAGGAGCGCGGGACTTTCTGGTGCCGTCCCGGCTGTCCCACGGAAAATTCTACGCCCTGCCGCAGTCGCCCCAGATCTTCAAACAGCTCCTGATGGTGGGCGGCGTGGACCGCTACTACCAGGTGGCCAAATGCTTCCGCGACGAGGACCTGCGCGCCGACCGCCAGCCGGAATTCACGCAGATCGACGTGGAAATGTCCTTCATCACCCAGGACGACATCATCGCGCTCATGGAAAACATGATCGCGAAGGTGCTGGAAGAAAATTACGGCATCAAAATCAAAACACCCGTAAAACGCATGACCTGGCGTGACGCCATGGACAAATACGGCATTGACCGCCCCGACCTGCGCTTCGGGATGGAAATCACGGACGTGACGGCCATCGTGAAGGACAGCGAATTCTCCGTCTTCAAGAACGTGGCGGACGCCGGCGGCATGATCAAGTGCCTGCCCGTGCCGGACGGAAACAAACTCTCCCGCAAGGACATGGACGACCTGATCGCCTTCGTGGGCAAGTACGGTTCCAAGGGCATGGCGTGGATGCGCGTGAAGGACGGCAAACTGGAGTCCAACATCGTCAAATACTTTTCCGAACCCGTCCAGAAAAAACTGATCGAGGCCACCGGCGCGAAGGAGGACTACGCCCTCCTCTATATCGGGGACACCAGCAAAAAAGTGGTGTACGATTCCATCGCGAACCTGCGGCTCAACGTGGCCGAACGGTTCGGACTCCGCCAGAAAGGCAAAATGGAGTTTGTCTGGATCACGGATTTCCCGCTGGTGGAATGGAACGCGGACGAAAACCGCTGGGATGCCGTTCACCATCCCTTTACCGCGCCCAAGGTGGAGGATTTGCCGCTTCTGGATTCCAAACCCGGGGAAGTGCGATCCGACGCCTACGACCTGGTGCTGAACGGCATCGAACTGGGCGGCGGCTCCATCCGTATCCACAGCCAGGACGTCCAAAGCCGCATTTTCCGGCTTTTGAACATCAGCGAAGAGGACGCCCGCCACAAGTTCGGTTTTCTTCTGGACGCGCTTTCCTACGGCGCACCGCCTCACGGGGGGCTGGCTTTCGGCCTGGACCGCATGGTCATGGAATTCCAGGGGCTGTCCAACATCCGGGATGTGATCGCCTTCCCCAAAACGCAGAAGGGCACGGACATGATGTGCGATTCCCCGTCAGACGTCCAGCCCAAACAATTGGAAGAACTGGGCATCCGTTTGGCTGAAGCGCGGGCAAGCAAGTAGCGTAATCTACTCTAACTCTGTCCGACCCGCATCATCCCAGCATGGATATTTTCAACTGATCATTGCATGTTTTCTCCGTTTTTTCAGTATATTTTCTATAAGAACAAACATATCCCGGCCATGAAAAACCGCCTTGGAGGTATCCTCTCATGAAAAAATTCTCCCTGATTTCCGTATTCCTGTCATTTTCCGCCCTGCTTTTCCTGACCTACTGCGCGTCCATCAATCCTGTGGAGACCGGGGGCGGCGGGTCAGGATCTTCAGATACCACCAACACCTACACCGTCACTTTTGACAGTCAGGGCGCGACCGTGGACGCCAATCCCACGCTGAAAACCGTCACCACGCCCGCCACGACAGTGGACGCCCTGCCCACGCCTCCTTCCAAAACGGGTTATATTTTTGGCGGTTGGTTTACGGAAACCAACGGCGGCGGTACGGAATTCACCGCATCAACCGCCGTGAACGCCGACATAACCGTTTACGCGAAATGGAACACCTATTCCTATACGGTGACCTTTGACAGCCAGAGCGCGACCGTCCCGGCCAGCCCCTCCACCAAAACGGTGAACTCGCCGGACACCACCGTAGGCACGCTGCCCGCCCCGCCCACCAAAACCGGCTATTCTTTTGCCGGATGGTACACGGACACCAACGGCGGCGGTACGGCGTTCCTGGCGGGAACAACCGTCTCCAGCAACATGACCGTTTACGCCTTCTGGAGCGCGAACCCGGTCTATACCGTCACCTACGACAGCGACGGCGGGTCCGCGGTCGGGTCCCAATACGTGACCTTCCCGGACACGACAGTGGGAACCCTGCCCGAGCCGCCCGTCAAATCCGGATATCTTTTCGGCGGCTGGTTTACCCAGCCCAACGGCGGCGGCACGGAATTCACCGCCACAACCACCGTGAACGCCGACATAACCGTTTACGCGAAATGGAATACCTATTCCTACACCGTTACTTTTGACAGCCAGAGCGCGACCGTGCCCGCCAGTCCGTCCACAAAAACTGTCAACTCACCAGCTACGACAGTGGGGACCCTGCCCACGGCGCCCACCCGGACCGGCTACACGTTCGGCG
>CAYMRH010000004.1:2913-72046 GCA_964392785.1 uncultured Brevinematales bacterium | reverse complement strand
CTGCGGTGGGCAAGAATGGCGTCCTGGGACACGATTTTTTTCAGGTCGTCGTCCTCGTTGGAACCCAGAATGTCGCGGCAGTCGGATACGGCTTTTTCCGTTTTTTCCATCTCGCGGTACTTGCGCACGAGCGGCTCCAGTTCCGCGCGGTCCTTGGCGAGCTTGACGTATTCGGCGCCCACGGGCTGCATGAGGGACAGTTTCTCCCCCATTTCCCCGTATTTTTTCACGAGCTCAACGGCTTTGGGATGCATGACGGCTGACGCTCCTGTGCTGATGAAACAGAATTATAGCATGGCGGCCGGTTTTTCGAAAGGCGGCGTTAAAGTGACAGCAGGATTTTTGCTGACGGCGCTCCGATCCGCCCGCTGCCCGGCCCGCCGGAAAACGGAGAGTGGGACACCATGATTACGGCCCGGTCCCGGGAAAGGTGGCGCACCAGTCGTTCAAAACGGAAGCGGTTGGCACGGCTCAAGTGGGTTTCGGGTTCGTCCAGGATGGAAACGCCCGCCAAAGGCGAAAGCGCGCGGGCCAGACGCGCCAACTGGCGCTCCCCGCCGCTCAGTTTTGAAAAATCCCGGCGCAGGAATTTTTTCAGGCCCAGCGCGTTGACCACGTCGCCAAAAATGTCCCCGCGGGCGGCGTAAAGACCCTGGCGGATGTAGTCCTCCACAGTCGTTTCCACGTCCGGGGGGGATGCCTGCGGCAGGTAGGTCAGCATGCCCGCGATCTCCCGGCGGTCCAGCGTCCGGATGTCCCGGCCGTCCAGTTTGATACTGCCCGTCCAGTCCATGCGGATGCCCGCGATGCAGCGGACCAGTGTGGTCTTGCCCGTGCCGTTGTCGCCGTGGATCAGGAACAGGCCTTGGCCCCGGCCCCTGCCGGGCAGTTTCAGGCTCGGCACATGAAGGGTTTCGCCTTGGCCCATGGATACGGAAAGATCCTTCACTTCAATCACGGCGCGCTCCGGTTATATTTTACCATGGATAGGGTTTTCCCGCCCGGACAGACGGGTCTGACAGACCGGTCTGACTGACGACTTCTTCAGCCCGGGGATATATTGCGGACAAGATCTTTCAGGAGCCGGAGTTTCCCGGCGGGGAAGCCGCTCCGCCGCAGATAAACGGTGTTGTTGTGGAAAAGAGGGTCGGACAGGTTCGTGATCCCGGCAGCCCGGTCAAAATCCGGCGTGCCGGGAACGGGGGAATAATACGCGAGCATGGGCCTTGCGCCCTCGCTCAGGGCAAAACGGACGGTGTCTTCCACGGAATCGGGGTCCTGCCCGGGAACGTTCAGGAGAGTGTAAACGCGGATCTCGTCCCTGCGAAATTCGGCTGCTTTCAGGATCTCCATGCCCCGCCGGAAGTCGTCGCTTGTGGTTTTGCCGCCGCGCTGCTGGAATCCGGGGTCGGAGGACTCCAGGGACAGCCGGATGTCCCGGAACCCGGCGCGTTTCATCAGGCCCGCCGTTTTTGCGGTGAGAAAACGGATGTGCAGGCCGTTGGGAGTATGAAACCGGAGGTCCGCGCCGGAGCGGATCACGCGATCCAGGATCGGGTCAATGTGGCTTTCGGAGTTGAACAGCAGGGCGTCGTCGTAGAACGCGAAATTGGTCACGCCAAATTCCCGGTTCAGGCGCGTGATCGTGTCCGCCACGGACTCGGGCGGAAACTGGCGGAAAGCGGCCAGACTCGGTCCGACGCAGTAGGAGCATTGGAACACGCACCCCGTGGAGGTCAGGACGGGCGCGTAGTAGTATTCCCCGGCCAGGCCGTAATCCGGCGGTCGCAGGTTGCGGGGGAGCGGCGTTTCCAGGATTTTTTCCAGCGCGTCCAGGCATTTTTCCAAGTCCTGGTGCGGAACCACACGGTCAATGCCGGGCAGGGACATTGCGTGTTCCGGCATAAGGGCGGTATAGGTTCCGCCCAGGACTATCCGGCTCCCGGGAAAAACGGAGCGGACCAGCGAGACCGTATGGGCCACGCCCGCGTACCAGTAGGTCATGCCGCCCGTGACGAACACCCAGTCCGGTTCGGTCCCGAAAGTTTTCAGGGCGGAAATAAAATCCGCGTCCGCCAATCCGTACCGTTTGTAGTACAGCGGAATGTCCCGGAGGCAGGCGGGCTTGGGAATCACCGTCCGGGGAAAATGCCCCGTGCCGTCGGCGCGGAAACGGGTTCGGACGGACGGATGGAGGCGCGTCATGGCGTTAACGAACCGGACGGTGAAGGAATCCGCCAGATGGGCGGCCAGCCGCCACAATCCCAGCGGCTTGGAAAAGTGGTCGAACGCGGCGAAATCCTCAATGTGGGGGTTGACCATCAGGACGAAAGGTTTTTTCATGGATGGTTTCAGGCGCGGAACACGCGGAGATAGGAAAATTTCCCGCCCGTTTTTTCCACCACGGCCAGGACGCGGTTGTGATCCACCAGCTTGTAGGTTCCGTCCGCGGACGGCGGGTCCCGGAACATTCCGGTGTCCAGCAACCGGCCGTTTTGAATATGGTCGGGAACTCCTGTCCATTCCAATGCCGGGAGGTCCAGCACGCCGTTCAAATCCAGAAGGGAGTTCTCAACGCCGGTTTCCCGCAGTTCGTCCGGCGTGCGGCAGTTATCCAGGGTGATCCCGGCGCTTTTCAACCTTGTCAGGGCGGTCAGGTGGGCGCCCGTCCCGACGGCCCGGCCAATGTCCCGGGCCAGACTGCGTATGTAGGTTCCCGAAGAACAGACCACGGTGAGCGTGAATTCCTGCGCGTCGGCGCGGAAGTCCGTCATCTCCAGGGAATGGACGGTCACGGGCCGGGGTTTGTGCTCCACGCCCCGGTTTTTCCGCGCCAGTTCGTAGCTCCGCACGCCGTTCACGCGTAGTGCGGAGAATTGGGGCGGGACCTGGTCAATGACCCCGGTGAAACGGGGCAGGACGGAACGGACGCTTTCTTCCGTTGCGGTCACGTCCGTGCGTTCGGTGATCTCGCCTTCCGCGTCGTCCGTATTGGTAGTGGCGCCCAGTTGCACCACAGCGCGGTAGATCTTGTCTGACTTGAGGAGAAAATCGAAGGCCTTGGTGGCCTCTCCCAGCAGGACGGGCAGGACGCCTTCGGCCATGGTGTCCAGCGTTCCGCCGTGGCCTATCTTTTCCTTTTTCAGGGCGGGAGGAAGGATCCTTTTCAGGTCCCGGATCACGTCAAAGGAACTGCACCCCCGGGGCTTGTTGACGGGAAGGACGGCGCAGAGCATCCGTCAGTTGTCCACGTAAACGGTAATGGTGTCGGTGACCATGGTCGCAGACACGCTCCAGATTTCCACGGTAATTTTATAAGTGCCGTTCGGGACCGTGCGGGTGTCCCATTCAATTTTATACGGCGATGAATTGGCACGGTCAACGTATGCGCCGTTGATGAAAAAATCCACGTAGTCGGTGGTAAAATTCTGGGGCGGTTCCACCAAAATGGACTGGACGCCCCGCACGCTCTGCCCGTCAGAGGGCGTGGTAATGTAACGGGTGGGGTTGAAGAGGGAGCAGGACGCGGCTATTCCCGTGAGGGCCGTGAGGAGAAGGGTGAGAAACGGTTTCATGAGGCAACCCCGCGATTGATTATTCCCAGTCAATATTATACACCGGAATGGCGGTTTCGGGAAGGCGGGGGGTGTTCTAAAAAGTTTAAAACGCATAATTAAGTAAAATACCGATAATCCTTATGGCATGAGATTCTCTGGATTGATGACAACTCATCAGAGAACATGTCCTTTCATTTTACCTCACGGTATCAAACGACCGGTCTCTTGGGTGGTTGCAATGAAATCAACACCGTCCAGTATGGTTTTATAAATGGGGTTGCTCCTGAAACTGCTATTATGTCAGTCATTTACATTTGATTTATGTAAAGTTCTCCCATGACAGTCGCCCCCATGCTTTTAAAGTATAATATTCCCAGATACAGCGCGGAAGATTCGGTGTCATGGAACATATCGATACCGATGACCTGGTCGTTGGTGTCATCTGACTTTGGAAATGTTGTTTGACTGAAATTTTTTGAATAAGTGTTGTATGTCCATAAATAGATGGGTTCGTTTATCATGTTGGCGTCGTAATGCATGATGAGCATATTGTCTCCAAGGAAATTAATTGTTGTCGAGGAGGTTCCTGTGCCGGCCAGTTGTTTGTACGGCCAGTGGGATTCGTAGTCAAAAGATTTTGTGTTTTTATTGTATGAATATATGGATTCATTATAGATCATGAATATCCTGCCGTTTTGATCTGCTTCCAGAACAGGGTTGCCCATCATTCCATAATCATAGGGTGAACTGAGCATGGGGCTGAACGTGTTTAAGGAATATAAAATGAGCTGATTTGTAAAATTGGTCATATTGTAGCTTAAAGTGTATATTACAGTGCTGTTTTCGTGCTTGTTTCTGCATTTTGATATATTGTTAATATTCATGGTGCCGCTTGGCAAAACGTTGGAAACCGCTGATCCGGCGCTAAACAGATTTGTCAGCTCAATTGAGTATTCACCGGAAACCTTATAGACCGAAAAATAAATATCAGACACTAAAACATTGTAGCCTGGATCATAATATGTTGAGCTTAAGTAACTCGGTGTGCTGTTATAGTAATGCACCAGGGATGCTCCGTCGTAATATATCATGGCGCTGTTGGTGCGGTCATAAGTGACGTCAAACCTGTTTTGCAGGGAAGCCGATCCGTTATAAATATAGTTGGAAGAAGAATTGGTATTGAAATAATAAAATTCAACATTTCCTCCGCCGCTGACGAAATAATACCCCCTGATCTCGTTGGGCAATTTCACGATTCTCAGTTTGCTGTTCATGAAAGAAGGGAGTAAACCGCAATCCTGACTGAAACTGTAAATTTTCTTCCATCCCTTGGCCATTCTCTGGCTGAGAGAGAGATCGCTGAGGGGCCCCAGCAGGAGCCCGCAGGAAGTCGCGAGAAAAGCGGTCAGGAAAAGGGCGGCGGTCCAATATTTTTTCTTCATGGTTATCTCCTCTTATCCTTTAAAAGGGAAATCTGACGCCGGCAGACAGCATACCCCAGCCCACGTTCTTATAGGGCGACATGGCGGCGTTGGTGCTCGGTTCAATTGCCGCGAAGTTATTAATGAAGATTCCCAAACTCTGTATGGTGCCCCATTCAAAGAAGAACTTCCAGCTCCTCATGAATCCCGGCATGAAGCCCCAGTCCGGCATGATTTGAACGCCCAAGCCAAGATAGGCGAAAGGGTGGTAGTCGAAGAAACCGAGTTCTATGCCGTAATAATCGAGGATGCCCAGCCGCGCGTAGAAATTGAACCAGGAACTTTCCTGCTGCAGGGCGTAAAAACGAGTGTAGAACCCCAAGCCGATGTACCAGTCATACATGTAGTTGGGAAGGCGCGGGATGAAGGTGGCGACCAGTTCCAGTCCGAGGTTGTCGATGTCCAGAAACCATCCTCCCCAGAGGAAACCGCCGCCGCCTATGGTCGCGATCGGGCCGTGCCGGAGACCGCCGCCGGAACTTCTGCGTTCGTAATCCGCCTTCTTCACTTTCTGCCTGTTGGTCCTGTCGTCCACGAATTCCACGAATTCGTCGTAGTTGTAGGTCAGGTCGTACACGCCGCGGTCCTGGATCTCGAACTCGCGGGAAAAGAGCACCCGGTTGTCCCGGTTCTTGATTTCCACCTTGTGCTTGAGGCCTGCGATGGCGGTGTTCTGCACCACCCGGTCCTTGCCGCTTTTTACGCCGTTCACGAAAATATCCGCTTCTTTCACGGTATTGTTCACGATCAGCATGCCCACGCCCAAACGGCGGCCCACCAGCACGCTGGCCAGGTCCAGGCCGATCTTGTCAATGGCGTCGAAAATGTCCGCGTCAGTGGCGGAACGGTAGGTTTTGTCGAACTTGACCTTGTTGTCGATCAAACTGGCCACCACCACGCGGATCTCCACCTGGTTGCCGTTGTCGTAGGGTTTGAAGGTGCCCACCAGCGTCTCGTCAACGCCCAGCCGCACGAAATTGCTCCGGACGTAACTGAAATCCACCGCCGCGGCGTCCACGTTCCGCATGTTGATCCTGTCCAGGTATTCCGTCATGTTGCCGGAAAAAACCACGTCGTATTTCCGGGTCAGGTCCACGATCAGTTTCAGGGACCGGTTCAGGATGGTACCTATGGAATCGTTTCCCTTGCCCAGGTTACGGAAATTGTCCATATAAAGTATGGGGGTTTTCTGGGCAAAAAGCGTCCCGGACACCAGGACCAGGGAAAGGACCAGACCGGACAGGCGTAAGTTGAGCATGAGACCGCTCCTTTTGGTGGATGTGTTGAAAAGATTATAGTTTATCGGATATGATTAGGCAAGACCTGAAGAATCGGTTCCCGCCGCAGAGACACAGAGTTCGCGGAGAGGAAAGGTAAGAAAGAGTGAGGGAGCGATTATCAGTCCTTTGTGTCGTGATCTTGATTTGTGAACTTATTTCTCCGCGCTCTCTGCGACTGTCCTGAGCTTGTCGGAGGGTCTTTGCGGCAAATCACAAATTATTGTTATTTTGCGGGATTTTTCCTAAACTATACGCCTTGATTTGATGTCTTTCGCGGACCATATCGCGTCCCGGCTGCGGCTGGGGGCTCTGAGGGAATTTTTCCGGAACACCGGGGCGGCGCAGGCGAACCTCCCGCTCGGGGCGGTCCCGTTCGTCCTGAAATTTCTTCAAACCGACATCACCTGCTTCTACGTGGCCCGGGACGAGATCGAGGCGGAGGAGATCCACGACGGAATCCTGTCCCTGGGCGGAGAGTCTTTCTTTTTTCCCGACATAGACGTGATCCCGTATTCCGGCGTGTTCCCTTCCGGGGACAAACTGGGAGACCGGGTCCGGACACTGTACGAGATCCGGAAGGGCAAGCCCGCGGCCGTGGTGCTGACCGTGGAGTCCTTCCTGCGCAAACTGCCGCCCTTGCACGCGCTGGACAGAAGCTGCCTGGAGTTCCGGAAGGGCGAAACCGTGGACCGGGACGCCCTGCCCGAACGGTTTACGGCCATGTCCTACATCCGGGACTACAAGGTGACCCAGCCCGGCGCGTTTTCCGTGCGGGGAGACATTATCGACATTTTCCCCCCGGACAAAAAAGACGCCGTCCGCATCAATCTGTTCGGTAACGAAATCGAGAGCGTGAAAATTTTCAACCCCCTCACGCAAATGTCCGTGGGCACGCTGGACGGTTTCACGCTCATTCCCGCGAGCGAATTCGCGCTGGAAAAAGACCGTGTGGCCGATCAGGACCGGGATTATCTTCCGGAAACGCATTCCCATTCCTACTTCACGAAGTTTTACGACACGACCGCCCGGATCCTGGATTTCTGCCCCGGCCCCGCGCTGGTGGTTTATTCCGATTCGGTCCTGTCCAAGATCCCGGACGTCATGAACCGTTACGAAACCTCCCGCCCCGAACGCGCGGAAGTTCTCCTGCACGATTGGGACGCGATGATCGCCTCCCCCCAGGCGTCGCGCCGTCTTGAGCTCACGGGCGCGCCCGTGGAAAATTCTTTCGGTCTCAACATCAAGAGCCCGCCGGAATTCGGCGAGGGGTTCACCCGGTTCGTGAGCGACCTGGAGACGGTGTATTTCCCCGGCGGTTACCGCGTGTTCATCCTGGTGGAGTACCAGGACCTGGCGGACCGCCTGGCCAACATGCTGAAAAAATTCGCCCCCGCGCGCCTGAAACCGGGTGACGAGGCGGACCCGAACGCGCGGCTTTCCATAGCCGTCCTGGATTACGAGCACGGCTTTGAAGTCCGGCCCGAAGGCGAGCCGCCTTTGCTGGTCCTGACGGAAGGGGACTTGAGCGGCAAGAAGCGGCTGTTCCGCAAGCGCATCCGCCAGATCGACACGTTCATAGAGGACATCGAGCAGATCGGAATGGGCGAGACGGTGGTCCACCTGAATTACGGAATCGGCCTGTTCCGCGGCGTGGAGCGGGTGAACGTTCTGGGAAAGGAAAAGGACTACATCCTGCTGGAGTTCGCGGAAAAGGAAAAGCTCTACGTGCCTCTGGAACAGTCCCACCTGATCGGTAAGTACATCGGCGGGAACAAAAAAGGCGTGCTGGACTCCCTGGGCGGGAAGAGCTGGGCCAAAAAACGGGACCGCGTGCGGGCCAGCGTGGAGGCCTACGCCAAAAAACTGGTGGCGATCTACGCCCGGCGCACTGCCACTTCGGGTCACGCGTTCGCGAAAGACACCGTCTGGCAGAAAGAGTTCGAGGACAAATTCGAGTACATTGAAACGCCGGACCAGGTCAAGGTGATTTCGGAAATCAAGACGGACATGGAGTCCGCCCGCCCCATGGACCGGCTTCTCTGCGGCGACGTGGGCTTCGGAAAAACGGAAGTGGCCATGCGAGCGGCGTTCAAGGCCGTGATGGACGGGAGGCAGGTGGCGCTGGTCGCGCCCACCACCGTGCTGGTGGAACAGCATTACTACACCTTCCGCGAGCGGTTCGCCGGGTTTCCCGTAACGGTGGAATTCGTTTCCCGCTTTACTACGTCCGACCGCCTGGCGGAAGCGGTCCGGGCGCTGGAGAACAGGAAAATCGACATCCTGATCGGGACGCACAAGCTCTTTTCGGAAGCCCTGAAGTTCCCCGCGCTGGGGCTGGTGATCATAGACGAGGAGCACAAGTTCGGTGTGGGGCAGAAGGAAATATTAAAGGAAAGGCACCCGTACGCGGATTTTTTGTCACTTTCGGCCACGCCCATCCCGCGCACGCTCAACATGGCGCTGGCCACCATCCGGGACATTTCGCTTTTGCAGACGCCGCCGGACATGCGGATCCCCGTGGAAACCCTGGTATCCGATTTTTCCATGGACGTGGTGAAGTACGCCCTGGAAAAAGAACTCTCCCGCGGAGGGCAGGCGTTTTTCGTTCACAACACCATCAAGCGCCTGCCCGAGTACGCCTATCAGATTGAACGGCTCATTCCCGGCGCGAAGGTGGCGGTGGGTCACGGTCAGATGGACGAAGCCGAGCTGGACAGGTCCTTCATGGGGTTTGTGCGCGGGGAGTTTGACGTGTTTGTCTGCACCACCATCATCGATTCCGGCCTGGACATCCCGAACGCCAACACGATCATCGTGAGCGATTCGCACCGCTTCGGGCTCTCCCAGCTCTACCAGCTCAAGGGCCGCGTGGGCCGGGCCAAGAAGCAGGGGTTCGCGTATTTCCTCTACCCGGAACGCAGGGCGCTCACCGAAACGGCGCAGAAACGGCTTTACGTATTGAGCGAATACACAGACCTGGGCGCGGGTTTCCACATTGCCATGCAGGATTTGGAGATCCGCGGGGCGGGCAATATTTTGGGGCACGAACAGCACGGCAACATTGTGGCCGTGGGCTACGAGGTGTACATGCGCCTCCTGCGCGAGGAAGTGGACAAACTGAAAGGCACCTGGCGCGAGAAGGTGGACACGGTGATCGACCTGAATTACGACGCCTTCATACCGGACGCGTACGTGGCGGACAGCCCCGTGAAAATGGAAGTGTACCGCAAGATTCTGTCAGTCAAAGGGGAGGAGGACATCCGCGCCCTGCACGACGAGTTCCTGGACCGGTTCGGCCCCATCCCGCAGGAGGTGACCACGCTGTTCGAGATCTCCCGGCTCAAGATGAAAGCGGAGGCGCTCAGCATCCGGTCCATCCTCGAGAAGGGGACTTCCATAGAAATGGAGTTTTCGAAATACTCGCGCGTGGACGCCGCCCGAGTCATGAAGGTGAGGGAATCGGGAAAGCACGACATCCGCGTCCTGCCGCATGAAAAGGACAAGATCTTTTATAAAAGTTTCGATTCCGGCATTTCCGTCAAGGTCCGCCGCCTGAACGCCTTCCTGGACGAGATCGCGGAAAAGACGGCGGGCGGGGTTTGATCTTTATCAGGAATAGAGCAGGCGGTCAGAATCGAAATGACGGGGGTGGGTGGCGAAGGGCGGGCAGTGGCGATCGGTATGACCGGGGGGTTAGGGTTGGGACTGGTAGTGCGAACCTCCTCCTAGGCCAAGTCATTTCGATTGGTCTTCTTCAGCTGTGCTCCTGAGAAATCCCGTTGCGATGCGGGACAAGGATTTGACGGGATTTCTCAAAAGAAATGCGGGAAGTCAGAATCGAAATGACGGGTGGGGCGAATAGCAGGGAGTCAGAATCGAGATGACTGGGGTTATGGGTGGTGGAGAACAGGGAACCGGAACACGTATAATAGAATGACCAACCTGGCATAGTTATTAATAGCCGAATAATTAACAATTGGATCGACCATGAGAAAAGGATATGTTTACATCATGTCGAGCAAGTCCCGTGCTCTCTACGTTGGCGTGACGAACAACCTGGACCGGAGGTTGTTTGAGCATCAACATTCCGCTCCAGGATCATTCACGCATCGCTATAACATCCGATATTTGGTCTACTACGAGGTTTATTCCAGCATCATTACGGCAATAGAACGGGAAAAACAAATCAAGAAATGGCGTCGGGAAAAGAAGGTCAAACTGATCGAGTCCGAGAATCCTGAATGGAAGGATTTGTCTGAGTTGTTTTAAAAAAAAGTCAGTGATCATGATCCCAAAGGACTCGCAAGACATTCTTTTGGCACCTAACGTCATTTCGATTAATCTCCTTCAGCTGCGCTCCTGAGAAATCCCGTTGCGATGCGGGACAAGAGTTTGACGGGATTTCTCAGAAGAAGGGCAGGAAGCAAGAATCGAAATGACGGGTGGCGGTGGAGCGACTGGTGGTGAGGGCATCCCCTCCCAGGTCACGTCATCCCCTCGGCCCCTCGGCGTGCTCGGGGCAGTTTCGATTAATCTTCTTCAGCTGCGCTCCTGAGAAATCCCGTTGCGATGCGGGGCAGGGGTTTGACGGGATTTCTCAGAAGAAGATCAGGAAGTAAGAATCGAAATGACAGGGGGCGAAGAACGGGTAGAGAGAATCGAAATGACGAGGGGTGGGTGGTGAAGAGTGGGCGGTGACAATCGGATTGGCCAGGGGTCCGGGAGCGGTTTAACAAAAATTTAATATCAGAAACATGCACTTTTTGCTTGAAAAATAAGGTATATTATATAAGAATAATGAGGCCACGCATTGTGCAAACCGCCAGTGCAAACTGGCATTTTTACATAGCGCCGAAAAGTTAATATATTGCTGCATAATGAGTTAGTGTTTGGCCGGGAGTGTTGGCATACTAATTGCAGTTAATAAATGGGGACTTGTTTTCTTGATTTTTACGAGTGAGAACGAGGAGTAGGAGGAGGTAACCATATGAAAAGAATGAATTTTCTGTTAATGGGGCTTGTGAGTGTTGCGGTGGCTTTGGGGTCTGTGTTATATATGGCCAGTTGTGGCAATGTTGGGGATTTGGATGATGTGATTATTGTTCCTCCGGGATCGTCCAGTTCTTCTTCCAGTGGGGGGGGCGGTTCGACAAATACATTTGGGTTGTATAGTGAAACAACTCCGGAAAATGTTACATGGGATACAGATGCTAAAATGGATGTTTGGAATGATCAGTGGAATTCTGGAGGTTGTTTGTTTGACGACGATACAACAACCTTTGCTGATGGTATTAACTCATTAAAAATAACAGGAATAGCCGGAAAATCCTGGTTTGGAATTGGTATGAGAGTCGAACCAGAAGCTAATTATAAAGACATGAGTTCATTCTCAAACAGTGTTCTTAAGTTTTGGTATAAGAGCTCAAGAGGTATAAAACAAGTTGGAATAAAGAGTGGGCCAAGTACAGAAAGATGGGTGACAGGAGCAAATTGTGTTAGTTTATATGGAATGAAGACGGATGACACTTGGAGTGAAGTTTCTATTCCAGTATCGGTTTTTACAGGGATTGATTTTTCTCAAATATCTCAATATTTCATGATTGTTGCTGATGGCGCAAATTATGCAGAAGGTTATGTATGGAACATTGATAATATTTATTACACAAATCTATAGTTAGATTTGTTACCCATATTACCCCCGCCTGCCTCGCGGCAGGCGGGGTTTTCTTTTTACCTGATCGTATTGGCTATTATAGCCGCATAAGTTAATAAAAGACCTTTGCATAATCGCCAGACTCTTCATGAATCATTATCGAGAACCCGCGCCCTGTCATTCCCTCGGCCCGCTCGGGACGTGTCCGATTGCACTTCTTCAGCGTAACTCCTGAGGAATCTCGTTTAAAACACAATAATGAAACAATGAGATTCCTCAAAAGCACAACAGGAAGCAGGAATCGGAATGACGGTGTGGCAGCTGTCAAAACGATTATGCAAAGGTCTCAATAATTGGCTTAAACAGGAATTTCACAAAATGAACCGTCTTGTGGTATAATTATTGAGGTAATATTGGGAATAAAAGCGATGAGAAAACACGCCTGGCAACCGTTCATTGTAATGATTCTCCTGTTGTCTTTTCTCTCCTCCTGCTCCGACTTGGACATTGGTAACGACATGCGCCGCCCCTGGGGTATGGGTGACGCCACTTTCGGTATTTTCTGCGAGACGGTGCCGCTGGGCGTCCAGTGGAACGTGGATACCGCGCTTGATATCTGGTACGACTCCGGCGGCGGTATGACGCTGGACGAGGTGGGCGGGGCGCCGGGCGGTATCTACTGCTGGAAACTGACCGGGACTGGCACTTGGATGGGTTTTGGGGTGCGCACTGAGCCGTTGGTCAACTACAGGAACCTCAACGCCTTCCGGAACGGTCGTCTCCATTTCTGGCACAAGGGCACCAAGGGTTTTAAAGTCGGAATCAAATCCACCACCAATAACTCCGGCGAAGTATGGCTTTCATCCTCGCGTCTCATTTCTTATGGGCTCAAACTTGACGGATCCTGGAGTGAAGTCAATATCCCGCTCAGTGCTTTCAGGGCCGCCAATTCCAATCTCAATCTGTCAAATATGAACCAGTACTTCATGTGGGTGGCTGATACCGGATTTGGCTATTCCGCAGGGGATGTTCACTATCTGGACGAAATCTACTGGAAAAGCGATTATTCCGGTCCGACCAACGACAGCTTCGACGCCACGAACTACGGGCTATACAGCGACAGCGTGGAAACTTCGGTGGTATGGGACAACAACTGCAAGTTGGATATTTGGTCTGATTACAATGCCGCGATAATTCTCACAAATATCACAGGTGATTCCGGGGAAGGGCCCAACTCCTGGAAACTGACCGGGACTGGCGAATGGATGGGCATGGGAATCCGGGTCAATCCGGAAGGGACGTACTCTGACATGGCGGAATACGCGCAGGGGTCCCTCAGATTCATGGTCAAAGGAACAAATTCTTTCAGAATCGGCTTGAAAAGCGGTGCATCGACAACAAATTGGATGGGCCCGGTCCAAATATCGAATCTGGGTTATATTCCGGACGGGACATGGAGAACTGTTGTGATCCCCATGACCCATTTCACCAATGTCGATTTCACGAAGATATCCCAATACTTCATGTTCGTCTGCGACGCGGGTCTGGGCTATCAGAACGGCATTGTGTTCTACCTGGACCATGTTTACTGGTCGAAAGTCACGAACTGACAGGGGCCTCAATAATGATTCATGACTGGTCCAGCAATTAGACAAAGGTCTTACAGTAATCAAGGGAAAGCCCATCGGTTTGAAAATAGAAAAAATTTTCACCGGGCATCTCTTCAGTTCCTTATCTCCTTCCGGGGTATAGAGTTAGATAAATATAGCCGGTTCAAAATCTTTGAAAACCATAGAAAAACCGTTATTGTTCCCGCCGGACAGGGAGTTGATTTTTTGCGCTCGGGGAATTATAATAACTTCCCTTCATGAAGAAGGGTATGTCATCGTCGCCATAAGATTCCCCTGCGGGAGCCGATCTCGCGGGGGAATATTTTTTAAATTAAAAAAATATGCATTGTGCTGCAGGATGTGCGTGCACATGGGCATCGGTGCATTATTTGACAATTTTATTAAGATGTGATAAAATATTATCTGCAATTAGGATATTGAGTTAAGCATAAATAAGTAATTATTGGCACACATATTGCTAACAATAGGCGACATTAGAGATGAAATATGTGTGAAAATTAAAACGAGCGGAGGAAGAGTGACCCATACTCCAATAGCGGCCATGATCCTGTGGCTTGCCGTGCTTTCCCCGGTGTGGTCTATTCTCAAAATCTCTCATTGGGCTGTTTTTGCGCTGTCAAATCGGTCTCTGCGGACGGGCGTTTACGCTTTCCGGAGCGCCTGTGTTTATAAAATTCTATTCAGGAGTGAAGCGGGAATTTCTGTTTTTTAAATTCGTGATGAAAATTCCATCCATGAGTTAATAAGCAGAAAACATTTAAAACATTTTGCGGATTTTTGTCTAAGTCCGGTCCTTTTCGCCCGGTGGCGTTCCGGCTTGCCGGATGCGCCTGGCGGACGGAGGATAAAACGGCGCGAACATGCTGATATGACTGAAAAATATTTTGGAGGAATAAGAATGAGAAAGTCAATGTTTCTGATCCTGGTGCTGGCGGGAATCGTCTCGTCTTGCGGAAGCTTCGAGCCCATGACCCCCGGAGACGATTTCCGGAATGAACCGTCCGGGCTGGCTGTTCAGGCCACGTCCAACGCCACGTTCGGTATTTATGGCGAAACCATTCCCCTGGCCGTCAAGTGGGACGTGGACACCAAAATGGACATCTGGAACGGTATGACCGTTGTCCAGCAGTCCACCTACCGCGGCGAAGGCACCTACGCCTGGAAATTCACCGGCACCGGTTCCTGGATGGGTTTGGGAATCCGCGTGAACCCGCTCACGGCCGTGAAAAATTTGGGTCTGTTCTCCGGCGGGTATCTCCGGTTTATGGTCAGGGCCAACAAGCGCTTCAAGGTGGGCATCAAGAGCGTGGGAACGACCACCGTGGAAAAATGGATCGCGATGACGAACGGCCGCTACGGTTTCTATGCGGACAACGTCTGGCGCACCGTGTCTATCCCCCTGTCCGTTTTTACCGGGATTGACCTGACCAAAATCCAGCAGTACTTCATGTGGGCCACGGACAGTTCACTGGGATATACCGTCGGGAGCGTGTTCTACATCGACAAGGTGCACTACTTCAAGACCGTGACCTACACCGTGCCGTCATCCAGCAGTTCGGTTGCTGTCTCCAGCTCATCCAGCAGCTCGATCGTGAGCTCCAGTTCCAGCTCGTCCAGCAGTTCCGTGGCCAACTCCAGTTCTTCCAGCGCGGCGTTTGATCCCGCCAAGGCGCTGGTCCTGTATGCCGAGACGATCGCGCAGAACGTGACCTGGGGCGTTGACATCAACACCAACCAGTCCCCCTCCAGCCCCAACGTGCTGAGCTTCGATACCACTACGGCCGGGGAAGGCACGAGAAGCTTCAAGATCAAGGTGAATTCCAACGTGTTCAACGTGAACTGGCTGAGATATCCTTTGGTGACCTACCTGGACCTGAGCGCCTACGCGAACGGTTCTCTGAATTTCATGGTGAAGGCGCCCAAGGACCTGGCCGTGAGCATACACGTTGCGGAAAATTACGACATCATGGTCCAGCTGACCAACGGGATGTACGGGTTCAAGAACAACAACACCTGGTGCACGGTTAAGATTCCCATGAGCGTCTATACGGCGAAAGGCGTGGACCTGACCCGTCTGTACGGATACCTGAAATTCTACGGCGGATATTACCAGGGCATTACCGGCGGTGAAGAATACTTCTTCGACAAGGTCTATTTCTACAAGTAAGTAAAAATCAAGGTTCCTCCGCCACCAGGCGGAGGAACCCGTATTTATCATTGAAAGGAGGAAGATAATGAAAATCTGGAAAATGATGCTCGCGGCATTTTGTTTCACGGTATTGCAGCTCACGGGCTGCTCCGTGTCCGAGCCCGTTCTCTCCCAGGACGTCTATCAGGCGGGCCAGGACGGCGCAGATGAAATGATGCCGCAAAACGTGGTGAAAGGCGGCCATCAGATCAATCCGTCCATAGCCCGGGATTCCGCCGGTCATTACGTGGTGGTCTGGCTGGATTACCGGAACGGAGTGAGGAGCGTTTACGGGAAAAAAATCCAGACGAACGGATACACCGTCTGGGACGATAAAAAACTGAACGGGACCGATCTCACGATCAACAGCTCCTATAATCAGACACCGAAAGTGGCCCTGGACCCGTGGAACAATATCTACATCGTGTTCGCTCAGAGTTCGGGCAACCTGCGCTTGAGAAAACTGAATGCCAGCGGCGCCGCGGTCTGGGAAGTGCGTGTGGACAACTCGACCTATCCCGCGGAATGGGTGAATCACGACCTGGCCATAGACGGCAGCGGTAACGTGTACGTGGTTTACCAGAGGGCTTCGGCCAACGGCGGGGGATCTTTTCTTGCCAAATATAATTCCAGCGGCTCACGCCTCTGGTATAACAGGAACGCCGGGGGTATTGGCAACATTCCGTCCATTGCCGTGGCGGGGTCCTATGTATTTGTGGCCGGTAACGGCACGCTGGCCCGGATCGACGCGAACGGAAACACTCTGTGGAGGATCCTGCCGGGTTCGGGAAGAAGCCGGATAGCCGCGGACACTTCCGGAAACGTGTACTGGACTAGGACGGCGTCCTATTCCGTTTACTACTCCCGGTATAACGCGTCCGGGTCCCGGACGGCGGGCCCCCTGACCATCGCTTCCGGAACCAGCACCTACCCCAAGGACAGCCAGGAAATCGCGATCAACGCCTCCCGGGAAAAATTCATCGTATTCCGGGACAGATTCAGCCGCTCCGGAACGGCCGACTACACGATCCGAGGGCAGAAAATCAATTCCTCTGAACAGCTTGTCTGGACTGCGGGCGGCAGGGAAATCTGCCGGGCCGATACCATTGTCCAGTACACTCCTGACGTGGAGGCCGATCCGCGGGGCGGATTGTTCGCTGTCTGGCGCGATTACCGTTATGACAGCACCTGGTACACCTGGGGCAACGGCCTCACCGCGGGCGGCGCGAGATACTGGTCTGCCGATCTTCACATATCCAATCCCGTCTGGCCTCCGTCCAGCTCGTCCAGCAGTTCCGTGGCCAGCTCCAGTTCTTCCAGCGCGGCGTTTGATCCCGCCAAGGCGCTGGTCCTGTATGCCGAGACGATCGCGCAGAACGTGACCTGGGGCGTTGACATCAACACCAACCAGTCCCCCTCCAGCCCCAACGTGCTGAGCTTCGATACCACTACGGCCGGGGAAGGCACGAGAAGCTTCAAGATCAAGGTGAATTCCAACGTGTTCAACGTGAACTGGCTGAGATATCCTTTGGTGACCTACCTGGACCTGAGCGCCTACGCGAACGGTTCTCTGAATTTCATGGTGAAGGCGCCCAAGGACCTGGCCGTGAGCATACACGTTGCGGAAAATTACGACATCATGGTCCAGCTGACCAACGGGATGTACGGGTTCAAGAACAACAACACCTGGTGCACGGTTAAGATTCCCATGAGCGTCTATACGGCGAAAGGCGTGGACCTGACCCGTCTGTACGGATACCTGAAATTCTACGGCGGATATTACCAGGGCATTACCGGCGGTGAAGAATACTTCTTCGACAAGGTCTATTTCTACAAGCAGTAAACTGATAATAATGATCCGATGGCGGGGGCATCTATAGGATGCCCCCGTTTTTATTAATAACTTAAAGGGATTTTCATATTTAGCACACGAAGCACAGTGCGTAAAAGTGGCAAAATGAACAATCAGGATGTTTTTCAGGACTGCCGGAAAAATATATTTCCATATTCTGGATGGAGATGGCTGTTTTACGGGAAATTTTGGAACGATAATTGCAATAAACATATTGTATAGCTGGGGAGCTGTTTAATTAAAATTTTTATGGAGGAAAAGAATGAAAAACAACATTATCGGCCTGTTGGTTCTTGTGGCGGCGCTGATTGTGGTCCTCAACCTGATTTTAATCGGTTAAATTCAGGAGGTGTTTGAGTTGAGTAAATCCCCGAACTGTCAGACAGCTCCTCAGTTCATCTAATTTATGGCCAATACTCTTCATCATAAGACCCCAGGAAGGCCCCCGCGAAAGCGGGGGTTTTCCAAAATATAACGGGCATCGTGCAAAAAATGTGCAAAATGAACATTTTCGATAATTTATTTATTCCCTCGAAATATTCATTTCCATGTCAGGTATAGAGATAACACATGGAGGGGATGATCTGGCACGGATATTGCACTATACATAACTAGTTGATAAACAAGGAATTCCGGAGATATTGATGAGAAAAGCGGTTCTTTTAGCCGTGTTATCCGTCCTGCTGACCGGTTGCGCCTCGATTCTGTTGAACGACGAATGGATTCAGGAATATGGATCCATGTCCAGCATTACGGTCCAACTGGCCGTTTCCGAAGGACGGAACAACATCATCATTCAGCCGGTAGAGATCGTCAAAGCCATATTCGAATTGATTGATCCGGTCAGCAATATCCAGTCCCGTGTCTGGACACCCGCCAGTAACAGCACCATGATGTTCAGCGCCACCAGAAACGGGAGCCACGGGATCCGGATTACGGACATAGATGCGGAAAACAAGACGAACGTGATGTCCACCAATTTTAATTTCGTGGCCGGATACAATTACAGGATTCTGGTGAACCTGGGCGGGGACATTATCGCCATTGAAACCAATATCCAGGCGGAAATCATCAATCCCCTGCTGGCGTTCGTGCTTTACGCGGAAACCCTGACCAAAAACGTGGTCTGGCCCACGGATATCAACACCAACCAGTCCCCGTCGTCGCCGAACGTGATCTCGTTCGACACCACCACCGCGGGCGAGGGTTCGGAATCATTCAAGATCAAGGTCAATACCCTGAGTTTCGAGGTGAATTTCCTGCGGTATCCGCTGGTCACCTACCTGGACCTGACGGCTTATTCCGCCGGCACACTGCGCTTCATGATCAAAGCGCCAAAGGACATCGCTGTCGGGATTCACATGGTGGCCAATTACGACATCATGGAAAAACTGACCAACGGAATGTACGGCTTCAAGACCAACAACACCTGGTGCAGCGTGTCCATTCCGATCAGCAACTTTGTCAACCGGGGCGTGGATATAACCCGGCTTTACGGATGGGTCAAGTTCTATGGCGGTTCCCTGCAGGGTATCTCCGGCGGGGAAGAATACTATATTGACCGGGTCTTTTTCTATAAGCAGTAAGAATGGAATGGGTTCAAGCGGGTTGAACGCAAAGACTGAGAAGGCGGTCCATAAGAAATGACGCGCATGAAAAACCGGGTTCTTCTTACGAGTATCGCCGGTTTTTTTTCCTCCTGTCTGGTTCTGTCGCCAGACGGGTCCGGAATACCGGACGGCGAATCCCGTCTCACGGCGGCCATCCTGTCCGGTCCGCCTCGGACAGGGCTGGTGACGGAGGAAATCCCGGTTGTTCAGGCCTCTCTGGATTTTTCCACGCCGTTGGGAAACCTGAGCAGCGTTATCTGGCGGACCGGAGACGATCCCGAAGTGACTTTTCAGACCGTTGAGGCGGGCCGTCACTTTCTGCGCGTCCGGGACGTCGACCTGCTGAACCGCACCAACGAGAGCGTGACCAATATTGAAATGCGTTCCGGTGTGAATTACAGGATGGAAATTTATTTGGGCGGCGCGGTGGGAATCGGCGAGGCGGACGCCGTCCGTTAGACATCATCGGGGGGCTTGGCTTCAGGCCGATCAATCCTGAATGGCATCCGGATCCGGCCGGGGAAAGAATCGTATCGAAAATCAATAATGACCTGCGTGCAATGAGAACCGGTCTTTGTCAATCAACTATCCGGTGGCGGCATGTCGGGAGGAGTAGCGTGCTCATGATCGGACGGACTATGCGCATCGAGATCAACGTCAAGTTTCTGTATCCGGGCATCATCCTGAAAGGGGACGTCTATTCCGATACGGGGGAAAAAATCGCCGATGGCGGCCAACCCCTGACAATGGAGATCATCGAGGACCTCCGGGCGCGGAACATCCGGTCAGTGTATTATTCCCGTCCCCGTCCGGACGAGAAAACAACCGGCGAAAAGAAGATGCTGGACATCGGTCACGTGGAAAGCGCCATCAATATCGCCCAGGAGGTGGAAAACGCCATCCGCTCCAAAACGCCCATTCCGACCAAGGAAATCAACACCGTGGTCGGCGATCTGGTGGACAATATCCGGCTGGAGGACGGCGCGATCCTGAACCTGCTCGAACTCAAGGATTTTGACGACTACACCTACACCCATTCCATCAACGTGGCGCTGATCGCCATCCTGTTCGCCAAGAGGATGAATTATCCCGAGCATCTGGTCCATTGGGCCGGCGTGGCGGGTCTTTTGCACGACGAGGGCAAGATCATGATTCCCGTGGGGG
Source organism: uncultured Brevinematales bacterium (assembly GCA_964392785.1). Classification (GTDB taxonomy): domain Bacteria; phylum Spirochaetota; class Brevinematia; order Brevinematales; family JAOACQ01; genus CAYMRH01. The sequence continues at coordinate 51,630 of CAYMRH010000004.1, read as the reverse complement.
TGATCCAGAAGCCGGGGCGGCTGGACGAAAGCGAAATGCAGATGATCCGGCGGCATCCGATCTACAGCTACGAGATTGTCCGGGCCACCCGGACGTTTCCCGCCCCCGTCCAGGCCGCCATCCTCTATCATCATGAGAAGTTCTGCGGTTCCGGCTACCCCCTGGGCATCAAGGGCGAGCGGATGGGTGAGATCGCCCAGATGATCAGCCTGTCCGACATTTTTGACGCGATCACTTCCGAGCGCTCCTACCAGAGGGCCCGGCCGTTCTGGTTCGCCCTGACGGAAATTTACCGGGAAATCGAGAAGAGTTTTTCCCCCCGCATCGCGAAGATATTCCTGGGCGAAATCCCGTATTACATCACCCAGGAGGAAATATTCCGGACCGGTTCCATCGTGGAGCTGAACACGGGCGAAGTCGCGGAAGTGACGGGACACCAATTTCCCCAGACCGTGTCGCCCGTTGTGCACGTTTATCTCAACTCGCGCAAGGAGCCCATGCGGTATCCGATCGAAGTGGATCTGGAATATGACGACTCCCGGTATATTTCAGACGTGATCGACGAAGGCGTGACGCGGGACATGCTCCTGGAACTCAAGACAAAATTCGGCCGGTGAACCCGGCCGATTCCGACGGCCGGTCCAAATATTTTGCATTTCCCTTTCCCCGATCCCGTAGGATTATTGAAGGAAGACCGCCCGGATCACCGGGGGTTTTCACGCATCCGTCGCAGAGCCGATCCGGTGGGGGCAGACCGCGGGGGAAAGGAGATGCCATGCCAGGCGGCCAGGCCTTGTCGATGTCGGGAAAACTGTTTCCCATGGCCCTGTTCCTGTTCGCTCTTCTTCATCCCGTTTTCCTGTCCGGGGTCGAGACCGTCAGCGTCCACAGGAATTCCCGCGGCCACAAACTCCTGGTGAACGGACGGGGTTATTTCATCAAGGGAGTTGTCTGGGGTTATACGCCGGTGGGGCTGGATCACGGCTACTCGCTGTGGGACCAGGACGATGAATTCGTCAAACGGGTTCTGGATTACGACATGACGCTTCTTGCGAGCGCGGGCTTCAACACCATCCGCGTGTTTACGCAGATTCCCCCCGAATGGATTGAATACATTTTCGACCGTTACGGCATCCGGACGGTGGTGTTCGACATGATGAATTCCTACGCGACCCCGGAACCGGATTATTCCGATCCGGTCCTGAAGAAATGGATTCTGGACAGCGTGCGGGACATGGCCCGGACATACCGGAACACCCGGGGCGTGCTTCTGTACGCGTTCGGCAACGAGCAGAACTACCGTGTCCGCCGTCCCGGAAACCGGCGGGAACTCTATTCACTTTACGAGCACTGCGTTCGGGAGGTCAAACGGATCGACCCGAATAAACCCGCCATGATCGTGCACGGAGACACGCAGGACATCGGCCTGGTCGCGGAGCTGGTGCCCAGCGTGGATATTTTCGGAGCGAACGTTTACCGCGGCGCCGGATTCGGATCGTTTTTTACGGAAGTCGGGAAATCCCTGGGCAAGCCCGCGGTCCTGACGGAATTCGGGTGCGACGCGTTCAATATGACCGCCGGTCGTGTGGACGCCGAAACGCAGGATTTTTACATTAAAAGGCAGGTCAGGGACATATACCTCAACGCCTACGGAAAAGGCCGGAAAAACTGCCTGGGCGGCTTTCTGTTCCAATGGGTTGACGGGTGGTGGAAATCGGGCAATCCGTCCGTTCAGGATACCACGGGAGACTGGTACAACCCCGCCTACCGCACGGACGCGAAAGCCGAGAAAAACATGAACGAGGAATGGTGGGGGATTTGCGCCCTGTCTCCCGCGACCAACGCGCAGGGGTTCCACGAAGCCCTGCCGCGGCTCATATTCCATTCCCTGTTCCGGCTTTTTGAGTTTGATCCGCTTCAAAGCTCGGAACTGCAGGTCCGGGATTACTTTTCCAACTTCGCGGGCGGCTGATCTTGTCGGGGAAGGCGGGGCCGGGTCAGTTTTTTTCCTCTTTTTTCATGTAGTAATCGATGATGTAGAGCAGGATGTAGTTCTTCAGGGATTCCATGTCGTAAATCTTCTGGAGCGTGTCGTCTGTCTTGATCATGTCCAGGGTTTCCTTTTTTATCTTTTCCACGCTGGGGATATTCAGGTACCGGAGACGGTGGTGGATTTTCGTATGGACCAGCTGGAGGTTTTCGTTCTGCGCGGACTTGCTGAGGGTCCGGTTCCACCGGTTGTTGTAATAATCCATCATTTCCGGGAGATCCTTTTCCCCGATCAGTTCCTTCTGGAATATCTTCAATTCCTTCTTGAAGGCCAGAAAACGCTCCCGGACCTTCTTTTTGTCTTCCGCAGTTTTGGCCGGAGAACCGGCCGCTTTGTCGGATTTCCGGTGCTGCGGGGATTCTGAGGCAGGACCGCCTCCCGGCAGGATATCCGAAAATTTGGGGGCGTGCTTTTTCTGTTCCAGCTGGTGGTCCACGGCGGTCCCCAGGGTCTTCCCGAAGCTTTTAAACCATTCGATGATGCGCCGGATGATGCCGATCCGCTGTCCCAGGGGGACCCGGATCCTGGCTTCCTTCAGGAGCGTATCCCGGTCAATGGCGAGAATTTCGGAATAAGGCCTGAGTTGGGGGCGGTCGCTCTGGCTGATGACCGGCAGGAAGAAACGGTCCAGGAGCTTTCCGTAGGAAGAATCCCGCCGGCTCTCGAACAACAGCAGGGTGTATAACAACGGCGGGTTCTCGAACATGGACACCACGTCGGGGTGCTTGTAAAGATAGGTGTTGACGTATTCCGCGAAGATTTCAGGGTTTTGCACCACGGGGTTGTCCAGGAAATCGGCCGCGTTTTCGCGCAGACGCTCCGTGAAATACGTGCGCAATTCGTAGGCCAGGGACTCGATTTTCTCCATGAACAGCTTGAAAAAGTGGTCTCGGTATATATACCGGAATTCGCCACCGAACTTGAGCGGGATCACGACCGGGGGCGTGTCCGCCGTCTGGGACGCGGTGAATTTCTGGATGAAGGTGTTGGCGATGTCGATTTAATCGCGCTCTGTTTATAGTTTTAGGTAGGAATGTTTTTCCCGCAGCTGGAGGATCTGGCCCTTGGTGAAAGCGACCGGGTAAGACGCGAGGATGTTGAGGATGATTTCCAGGGACTTGTCATCGTGGGTTTTTTTGTGCTCGTCCTCGCTTTCCAGAATGGAGGTGTACTTGACCAGTTCGGCGGACTGGGCCAAGGCTTTCTCCTTTTCGTTGGATTCCACGTAGTTCAGGATTTCAGAAGCCAGGACCGCCCAAAACTGGTTGTCCCGTTCGTGGCGGAAAAAATCCTCCGACTGGTTGATGTTGGCCAGTTTGGGGAACTGTTTTTTCAGTTTCATGACGATCAGGGCGTTCAAGTCCCTGGATTTGGACAGAGTGTATTTGAGTTTGTTGAAAGCGCGGTCCCGGAGACGGTTCAGTTCGTCTGTGGGAATCAGGATCGGGTTGGTGCCCTGGAAGGTGACCTTGGTCAGGGGAATGCCCTTCTGCTGGGTTTCACGGATCCTGCGGTCCGACAAATCGTTCACAGGCAGGACGCAGAGGGTGTTGGGGGAGATCCCGTTTTTGGGGAGAAAATCGGCGCTGGGGAAGGGCAGGGCCAGGTCTGCGTCCATGTCCGCGAAGTCTTTCTTGATCTTCTGGAGGATGCTTTGGACCTGGTCGGGATTGAGGTCCTGGGGGCCGGTCAGGATGAGACCGACGATGTTTCCCTCTTTGCGGTCCGCCGTACAGTAGTTTCTTTTATGAAGGGCCAGGTAGCATTTTTTCAGAAGGGCGACAATGTTGCCCTCGTTTTTCAGGGCGTTCAGATTGTTGCGCAGGCCGTGTTCGTAAACAAATTTGTAGAGTCCCTGAAGCGGCAGATAGGATGTCTGGTACTTCCGGGCGTATTCCGTCAGGGCCGTGCAGACTGCGAGTTCGTTCTGGTCCAGAAGTCCCAGATCGTTGAAGATCTCCACCCGGCGTCTTTCGTCGAGGAGGACCCATTGCGGCAAGTCCTTATAGGTCTCCAAATAACCCCTCCCGTGGATTATAGAATATCATATCTGGGGTAAAGGTCAAGTCGGGACGCCGGGAATTGCGCCTCAGCGGGGCGCTGCAATCTCCCGGGTCAGTACGGTCAGGAACTTTTCCGGTTCCTCGAAGTGGGGCGAGTTGCCGGAATTTTCGAAATAGACCAGTTTTTTCCACGGGGCCCGGAGCCTGTCAAAATATTGCCGGGTGAGCGGTTCCAGAACGCCCCGGTCGTGGCGGCCCTGAACGAAAAGCACCGGTATCCTGACGGTATCCGCCTCCTTGCTCAGGTCAATGCGGGAAATGCGCGGATACAGTTGCTCAAAAACACGGAAATAGGACGGCCAGTAATTCCGCCTGTCGTAGGAGGAGTATTCCGGCGCGGAGATCACGTCTTTGATCCAGTTGGTCCGGTAGATGTTGGGAGGATAATCGTCGGTGAACAGCGTGTTGACCTGCCGATGCAGCTCGCCGTACCGTTCAATGAGGTTGGACCCGCTATAAGGCGGCGTTCCCAAACGCTCCAGTTGCGACAGGGCGTTGGTCTGGCCTGTTTTCCGGGCTTTCCGGAGGGCCGTCCGGTAGAGATGGCGGTCGCTTTCATCGGGATGGACCATTTGCCCGATTCCCACGTAGGCCCGGAACAGATCGGGCCGGTCACGAACCAGAAGCATGGCGGGCACGGTCATGGCGCCGTGAGCCGCAAGAACCACGCGCTCCTGCCCGAATTCCTGCCGGAGAATTTCGACCAAAGCCACGGTGTCCGTCATGACGGTTTCCAATGAGAGATCATCGTTTTTCCCGAGAGCTGCGGCTGATTTCCCGGCGCCCCGTTGGTCCCAGTTGACGACCGTAAAACGGCGTTCCAGTCCGGAGTTGTACAGGCGCAACCAGGCCAGTTCGGACAGTCCGGGGCCGCCCGCCAGGTATAGAAGCAAGGGATTTGTCACGCTTTGGCCCCGGATCAGGACCCATTGCCGGCTGCCGTTCAGATCCAGGGGTCTTAATGCTGCCACGGCCGGGGCTGCCGAAGACGACGGGTCGCGCGGGATGGCGGGCGTGGACCCGCAGGACCGCGTTAAAAAATGGGTCAGGATGAACAGCAGGGAAACGACGGCGCCCGGCAGGGCCAGCTTTTTCCAGTTCATAAGGGCTTGATTATAAGGAGAAAGGCCCGAAAGAAAAAGAAACCGGGGACTCGATTGCGGACTTCCGGACGCGGGGTACCGTAAAAAAGATAAATTGACAATTCCGGAAGCCGGTTTTATTCTCATTCATTCAGAGGGAGAGAATTCTATGGCGGAACTGATGGTTTACCTGGACGACGATAATTTCGATCAGGAAGTTGTGAAATCTGCGGTCCCCGTTCTGGTGGATTTCTGGGCGGAATGGTGCGCGCCCTGCCGCATGATCGCCCCCTTTCTGGACGATCTTGCGGCCGAATTCGCCGGCCGGGCCAAAATCGCGAAATTTGACGTGGACAAGGGGTCTCAGACTCCTTCCCGGTTTTCCGTGACCAGCATTCCGACACTCATCCTGTTCAAGAACGGTCAGCCGGTGGACAAGCTGACCGGTGCCGCGCCCAAGAACAAGATCAAGGGGTTGATTGAGAGTGCCCTCTGACTTGACCGTCCGGAACGCGCGTCTGTCCGACGCGCAGGCCATATCCGAACTGATCAATTCCTACGCCCGCCAAAACGTTATGCTGCCCAGGAACCCCGATGTGATCCTGGAGAACATCCGCAATTTCTTCGTGGCAGAAGCCGGCGGCCGGATCGCGGGTTGTTGCGCGGTTTCTTTCTTTACCGAGGAACTGGCCGAAATCCGCTCTCTGGCCGTCCGCGAGGAATGGAGAGGGCGGGGCGTGGGGAAACTGCTGGTGGGTCAGGCGGAGTCGGTCCTGAAGGAAGAAGGGATCCGCTGCGCTTTTGTCCTGACTTACAGCGGTCCTTTTTTCGAAAAACTGGGATACCGGACGGTGGATAAAAACCGCTTTCCCCAGAAGATCTGGCGCGATTGCATGAACTGCCCCAAGATCATGCGGTGTGACGAAATCGCGATGGAGAAATGCTTCTAAGGGATACTGGCGGTAATCTGAATTGAGTGTAAAAAAAAGCCCCGTCCGCCTTGGGCGGACGGGGCGCTTTGTTCCTGTCCTGAAATCTAGTTCTTGCCTTTCAGGATCTCTTCCCGTTTCTCGAGCAGGTGGGACACGCCGGACACGATCACGTCGTGGCGCATGCGCACCTCGGGCAGGGCGAACTCGATGAAGTATTTCGCAACGTCCTTCTTGCGCTCGGAGTGTTTCGCGTCCCGCAGCATCAGGTAAGCGATGATGCAGTTGGTGGTCATTTCCACCAGGCGCCGGGCGTGATAATCCTGGAAGAGGTTGTCGTTCTTTTCCCGCACATAACTGACGGTTTTCTCGAGCAGGCTCTTCATTTCCAGAACCGGCTTGTGCAGATGCTCGAGCCCTGTGAAATTGAATTCCCTGTCGTATTCGTTCAGCCGGTCCATCGCGACGCCCTTGACGATACCGCCAATGGCCGCCACCACCTGGAGCTGGGTCGTTCCCTCGTAGATGTTGGTGATCCGCGCGTCGCGGTAGTGGCGTTCCACGTTGAATTCCTGCATGAAGCCCGTTCCGCCGTGGATCTGGATGGCGTCGTAGGATACCTGGTTGGCCATTTCCGTGTTGTAGCCCTTCACGACGGGCGTGAAGAGGGCGGCCAGGGCGGTGTACTTCTTGAGCTCGTCGCGCAGTTCCTTCTGCTTTTCGGGGCTTTCCTCGCTCAAATGCTCCAGGCCGTTTTTGATGTCCACGATCTTGGCGGTTTCGTACATGAGCGTGCGGCCGGCCTCGATCTTGGTGCGCATGTTCACCAGCATTTCGCTCACCGGGAGGAATTCCCGGATGGCCTTGCGGAACTGGACGCGTTCGCGGGCGTATTTGTCCGCTTCCGCGTAGGCCGCTTCCGCTATGCCCAGGCCCTGAGCCGCAATGGCCAGGCGCGCGCCGTTCATGAGGGACATCACGTACTTGATGAGGCCCATCCTGCGTTTGCCGCAGAGTTCGGCCGGCGCGTCGTTGAACTGCAGTTCGCACGTGGGAGAACCGTGAATGCCCAGCTTGTGCTCGATGCGGCGGATCTTCATTTTGGAGTCCCGTTCGTAGATGAACATGGAAAGTCCGCGGCCGTCGGAGGTGCCTTCCTCGCTGCGCGCGAGCACGAGGGAGATCTGGCCGCAGCCGTTGGTGATGAAGCGCTTCACGCCGCGCAGGAACCACTGTCCCTTTTCGTCCTGCCAGGCCTTGAGCTGGACGGCCTGCAGGTCGCTCCCGGCGTCGGGTTCCGTCAGGGCCATGGAGCCGGTGACTTCCCCGGAGCAGAAGCGGGGCAGGTAGCGTATTTTCTGGTCTTCGTCCGCGAAGAGATAAATGGTGTCCGCGATGTCCTGAAGACCGAAGAGGTTCATGAGGGCCGCATCCGCGCGGGACACGAGCTCGGTGGCCATGGCGTAAACGGTCACCGGGCAGTTCAGCCCGCCGTATTTGCGGGGCAGGGTGAAGCCCATGAGGTCTGCCTTGGTCAGCATGTCCAGGGCTTCCTGGGTGCCTTTGGCGTAGGTGACTTCTCCGTTCTCGAAATGGGCGCCGTCCTTGTCCACCTGGGGCGCGCGCGGAGCGATGAAGTTTCCCGAAATGTCCCCTACGATGGACAGGACCCGGTCGTAGGAATCCATCGCGTCGGCGTGGTTCTTGGGAGCGTAGTCGAATTGCGCCTTGTCGGCAAAACCGCGCTCCATGAAGTCGATCACGCGCTTGAGGTCGATGTGCTTCATGTGGAACTGGATATCGTCGTTGTCTTTATAGAAATTCGGCATGGTCGGCTCCTTATTTCTTCAGCGCTTTGTAGCTGTCGATCAGTATCGGCAGCACGTCGGTCACGTCTCCCACGATCCCGTAATGCGCGATCTGGAAAATGGGCGCGAGGGGATCGCTGTTGATGGCGATGATCCGGTTGGATTCGCTCATGCCCGCCATGTGCTGGATCTGGCCGGAGATGCCGACGGCGATGTAGAGCTTGGGGCGCACCGTGGTACCGGTCTGACCCACCTGGTGGTCTTTTCCCACAAATCCGGCGTCCACCGCGGCGCGGGAACCGCCCACCTGGCCTCCCAGCGCGTGCGCGAGGTCGTGGATCAGCTTGAAGTTGGCCTTGGAACCCACGCCCATGCCGCCGGAAACGATGATGGACGCGGCCTTCAGGTCCACGGTTTTTTCCTGCTGGATACGCTTGACCAGTTCGGAGACCATGGCTTCCTTCGGGATCGTGACGGTCACGTCCACGACCTCGCCCTTCCGGGATTTGTCGGGAGCGTTGGCTTTCATCACCCCTTCGCGGACCGTGGCCATCTGCGGCCGGTGGTCGGGGGAAACGATGGTGGCGATGATGTTGCCGCCGAACGCGGGGCGGATCTGGTAGAGAATGTTCTTGTATTCCTTCACTTCGTCCTTGCTCTTTTTCTGGAAGTCGCCGATCTGCAGTTCCGTGCAGTCGGCCGTGAGCCCCGTTTTCAGCTCGGAGGTGATGCGGGGCGCCAGGTCGCGGCCGGTGGTGGTGGCGCCGTAGATCACGATCTGCGGTTCGTATTCGCGGATCGACTGGACAGTCGCGGACGCGTAGGGGAGGGTGAGGTAATCCTTCAGGGACGGGTGATCCGCCAGATAGACCTTGTCGGCCCCGGCCGCGATCAGCTGGTCGGACAGTCCCTTGACTCCGTGGCCCAGCAGAAGGGCCCCCACTTTCACGCCCAGTTTGTTCGCGAGTTCGGTACCCTTCCCGAGGAGCTCGAGACTGACGTCGGCGATCTTACCGCCGTTCTGTTCGATGTAAACCCAGACTTCGTTCGTTTTCATTCCCGTGCTCCTTACCCGATGATGTGTTCGGCCATCAGCTCTTTGACGAGATCGGTCAGGCCTTCTTTGGTCGGTTCCACTTTCTTGAATTCCTGGGCGGCCAGCACGACGCTCTGGACTTCCTTCACCTTGGTGGGCGATCCCGAGAGCCCGCACTGTTCGGGAGCGGCGCCCAGCTGCTGGTGGTCCCAGATCTTGATAATGGCGTGGGATCCCGTGATTTCGTTGGAGTTGAGGTATTCGTCTTCCAGCGCCTGGAGTTCCAGGGGCGTCATGGCGTGCTTGTACGCAACGATCTTTTTCGCGGATGCCGGGCGCGGGGTGTTGGCCTCGGTGCAAATGGTGAGAAGGATGGGCAGTTTCGCCCTGATGATCTCGTAACCGCCTTCGATGGAACGCTCCACCGTGATGGAGTCCTTTTTCAGATCCATGATCTTGTTGACGAAAGTCACCTGGTTCATGCCCAGTTTCTCGGCCGTCTGGGGCCCGACCTGGGCCGTATCGCCGTCGATGGCCTGGCGTCCGCAGAGCACGATGTCCGCGTTCCCGACTTTTTTCACGGCCAGGGACAGGACGTAGGACGTGGCCAGCGTGTCCGCCGCGGCGAAAATGCGGTCGGTGATGAGGATCACTTCGTCCGCGCCGCGGAAGAGCGATTCCCGCAGAACCTGGGCCGCGTTGGGCGGTCCCATGGTGATCACGGAGATTTTCCCGCCGAACTGTTCCTTGATCTTGATCGCCTCTTCCAGGGCGTTCAGGTCTTCGGGATTGAAAATGGCCGGCAGGGCCTGCCGGTTGACGGTCCCGTCCTCTTTCATTGCCTTCCCGGTGATGTTGTGCGTGTCCGGCACCTGTTTCACCAGGACGACCATCTGGTAGCTCATAGGTCCTCCCTTGCTGATTCGGTTTATAGACTGGTCAGTGTTGTCTTGACGGCCTGGAGCTCTTTCTCCGCGTCTTCCACAATCTCGTTCAAGATGTCCTTCATGGGCTGGATCTTTTCCACCAGGCCCACGCTCTGGCCGGCCATGAGGGATCCGGTATCGATGTCGCCGTCCACGGCGGCTTTGCGCAGCCCGCCCACCCAGTAGCGTTCCACTTCGAACTGGGCTTCTTCGTGCCCGATCTGGCCGTCTTCCAGTTTTTTCAGGAGTTCCAGCTGGAGCTTGCCGAAATTTTCCATGCCCTTGTTCTTCAGGGCGCGGACGCTTACCACGTGCAGTTTGGAGTCGTATTGCGGGGTGGAGATGGCGTGGCGGGCCTTGGCCTTGATGAACGCGCTCTTGAATTTCGGGTGCGCGGTGCACTCTTCACTGACCACAAAGCGCGTGCCCATCTGGACGCCGGACGCGCCCATGAGGAGCATGTGGGCCAGCATTTTCCCGGTGCCGATCCCGCCGGCAATGAAGACCGGCACGGACGGGTTTTTGAACAGGATCTGCTGGAGCAGGACCGTGGTGGCCACGTGGCCGATATGACCGCCGGATTCGCTGCCTTCCAGAATCAGGGCGTCCACCCCGAACCGGATCAGCTGGTCGCAGATCTGGCCGCTGGACGCGAACGCGAAAGTTTTGATCCCGTGCCGTTTCATCCCCTCCACGTCGTGCTTCTTGGGAAAATTCCCGGCGAAGACCACAAAGGGGACCTTTTTATTCTGGAGGATTTCGTACTGTTTGCGGAAATTGGGGGCGATGGTGATGAGATTGACGGCGAAAGGAGTCTTGATCTCGCGGATACAGCGGTCCACTTCCTTCTCGAACAGGGCGGGGTCCATGTTGCCGCCGGCCAGTACGGGGAACGCCCCGTTTTCACTCACGGCTTTGACCAGCGCGAAATCGCTGATCCAGGTCATGGCGCCGCAGATAATCGGGTATTTGACTCCCAGGAAATCCTGTCCGCGTTTCCAGAGCTTGTCCAGCAGATGCATGGCGCCCTCCTCGTTTGAGTCCTGAGTGGCGGAAATTATAGAGCCATCTATTTTAAAAAGAGGAGGCGGGGTTGTCAATTTTCACGGACAAAGGAAGGGGATTGAGGCGGTGTTCCGGTGGGTTGCGGCCGGAAAATCAGGCGAGTTCGGATTCGATCAGATCTTTGTGGGTATTCAGGGCTTTCAGGACCTCCCCGAACTGTTCCCGGTTCAGGGAAATGCCTTTCTTGGTGGGCCGGGTTTCCCCGGCGTCGTCCCGGTAGTATTTGCGGATATCGACATACTTGACCCGGTTGAATTCGGAAACGGTGACCAGGATGTGACCGCTTGTGATTTCGGCGATCGTCTTGGCTGTTTCACTCATGATGCGGCCCCCTGCTGATAAACCGAGTCTGACCCTACTGGGCGCCCTGCTGGGCTTTGAACTGGCTGTTCATCCATTTCTGCTTCTGGTCGGTTTCGGACAGGACCTGATTCAATTTCCCGTATTTGCGCCTCAGGTCCATCTCGTAATCCCCCAGGGAGCGGTTCATGTCCTCGATTTCGCGCCGATTGGTCTTGATTTTGGAATCGTTCAGAGCGATCCGGCGGTCTATGAAATTCCCGGATCCCAGGACGAGCTTCAGGTCCTGGTTGATGGTCACGGAGACGCCGGTATTTTTCACCTTGTCGCCCGTGGTGTCGTTGGCGAAGAGCTGCGCCACGGCGTCAAACTTTGTCTTGAGCGCCGTCTCCAGCTTGTCGGGCTCCACGCTCAGAAGCCCCATCTTGGCGGCTTCCCATTCCTCGGACGCCGTGTTCAAACCGCCCGCTTTCTTGGTGAATATCCCGATCTGGTCCAAAACGGCCAGTTCGCGGCCCAGATCCGTGGGGTAGGCGTTGGCGGCGCCGTTGCGCAGACGGTTTTTCAGGACCAGGAACGTCGTTTCCGTCTGGAAAACGCCCAGCTTCAGATTGGCGGGCGTACGCTCGTTCAAAGGCGTCTTGTCCAGATTGGGTTTTGTCAGTATGGAAAGGTACTCCATGGCCTTGTTGTAGCTGTCCACCCAGGACAGAAGGGCGTCCTGGACTTTCTGGTAATTGTGATCTATGGTGACCCGCACCGGATCGGGCGATTCGTTCAGGAGGTTCAGCGTGACGCCTTCCACCAGGTCGTCTATCGTGTTTTTGTCGCGGCGGACTTCCACGCCGTCAAAACTGATGATCGCGTCGGACGCGCGGGACACGGCGTTCTTGGGCTGCGGGCCGCCGGTTTCCAGAACGGACAGGACGCGGACATCGGACAGGGCGATCTCCCGGTCGGTATTGGCGTTCTGGACCAGGATTTTATCCAGCGTTTTTCCCCTGTAGGTGGACAGGGAATTGGAATAGGACCCGTCCGAATCGATAAAAAAGGTTTTGGTGCTTCCGTCGGTAAAGACGAGCGTGAAGATTTCCGTAAAATTGCTGACCACGGGCGGCAGTTCCCGCTTTTCCTCGTAGAGCGTGATCAGGCTTCCCCCGGACACGGTCACGTTGGAAATCGTCACGCCCTCCATCAGGCTGATTTCGGGCGGAGTGACGCTGTCGTTGGTCAGCGCGTCCAGGTCGAACCGGTTTACGCGTCCCTTGAAATAAAGCGTGGTGTCTTCGCGGACGGCAATGTTCTGATTCCTGACGGACAGTTCGCCGTCGGTATTGGGCGTCAGGCGGACGGAAGTTTTGTTGGCCGCGATGGGCTGGCTGTTCCGGGATTGCACGCCCGAAAGGTCAATCGCGAATTCCTCGGTTTTGTCCTCGCCTTTTTTGAGAATACCCGTGTCGAACAGGACGGACAGGTCCCCGTCAAAGATCATTTTGTTTTTCTCTCCGGTCTGCCTGCCGCTCACCACCAGGATGCTCGTGGTGGCCGTGTCGTTGATCATTTTGACGTCCACGCGGTCGCCGGCGGATTCGCGGATGGTGTTGGCGAACTGGGCGAGAGTGCCGCCGCCGAACCTGACCACGGTCTTTTCCCCGTTGATGGAAATGGTGAACTGCCCGGCCGGGAAGACCTTGTTCCGGGGCGTGGACGCGCTCATGAAGGAATCCGGCTTGGCGGTCTGGAAGACCGTGACCCGGTAGGCGTCCTTTTTGGCCCGGCGGCCGGCTATGGCTTCCAGGATTTTCTTGTCAGACGCATCGCCCAGCATTTCGCCGAACGGAGATTGGTAATCGTAGAGCGCCTTGGAACGGGTGTCCAGGTCGCGCAGGTATTTGGAGAAGTCCTTGACGATATCGTTTTCCAGTTTGAAATTTTCCGTTTCGTTTTCTTTTTTCTGGATGGGGAGGCGCTTCACCGCCACCAGTTTTTCCACGACGTCCTGGGTGTTCACTTTTTCGGTCATGCCCGGCAGGTTCAGGAAGACCTTGTTCCCGGCGGAAGAGGTTGTTTGCGACCGTGTCTGGGCGAAAAAAAAGGCGGGAAGCGACAAAACCGTCAGGACGGTGATCCGCGCTATCCTGTTCATAACGTCTCCGAAGGGTATACCCCTCCTCTTATTGATCGGCAGGTCCCGGAAAAGGTTGACTCCATGAGGGGAGTTTTTCCCTATCAGATAATATACAGGCCGGAATGGATTTTCCGGAAATTATTTTCCGGGGCCAAAAACCGCGTTTTTTGACTTTGGCTTGAAAACGCCTTATAATATTCGCTCGTTTTGATTGAGGGTTCAACAGGCCCCCATCGTCTAGTGGTTAGGACACGGGGTTTTCAACCCCGCAGCGAGGGTTCGATTCCCTCTGGGGGTAAGAAGACAGGCCGGCGAAACCGGTCAGGTCAGACCGGCCAGGTCAGACCTGAAAAGAGACGGGTTAATTAACCCGTCTCTTTTTTTAATGAGGGGGAAAAGGGAGGTGGTCCGGGTGGGGGTAAGGTCAGGACAGGTTCTCCAGAACCCTGTTGATTCTGAGAACGGTCCTTTCCTTTCCGATCACGGGTATTAAATAGTAGATCTCCGGTCCGTCCGTGCGTCCGGACAGGGCCGCCCGGAGAGGCAGGAAAAGGTTTTTGCCCCGGATTGCCAGATCCCGGCCCATCCGGATCTGCAATTCCTGGAAAACCGGTTCGCTCAAGTCCCGCGTTTCGCCGACCAGCATGTCCCTGAATTGTCCGAGCGCCCGGGCGCTTTCGGGCTTCTTCAGGATTTTCGCCGCGTCCTCCCGGACGGGGTATTCGTCGGACACGAAGTAAGACAGGTGTTCGCCGGCGTCCGTCAGCGTGGAACAGACACCGCGGACCAGTTCCAGAAAACCTTTCAGGAAATCCGTCCCGGGCAATTCCCGTCCGGACTCTTTCCAGTATTCTGCCGCCAAAGCGCAGAGATCGTCCACCGGCATGTTCACGAGATGATGTTTCGCGATCCATTTGCGGAGAACGGGGTCGGTGTAAACGGGTTCGGGCGAAATGCCGGCGGGATCAAACGCGCGGACCAGTTCCTTCCGGTCCAGGATCACGCGTCCTTCGGGATGGGTCCATCCCAGGATCGCGACGCAGTTCAATACGGCGTCGGGACAGTAACCCTCTTTCCGGAAATCGGACAGACTGAGGTCCGCCTTGAGGACGGACGGGAGGTGGACGAATTCGGGCCTGGGAAGGTCCAGGGCGCGGGCCAGGAGCGTCTGCGCGTACGAACGGGCCAGATGACGGGATTCCCGGAATGCGCGCGTCACGCCGTGAACGGCGTCCATGACGGTTTCCGCAAGAAGATCCGACGGCCTGTTGTCCGCATCCAGAAGGACCGGATCGCGGATCTCGGACGGCTGGGCGGACAGCGCGCCCAGGACGGGGTCTGTCATGTCAGCCGGCGCTCCGGAAGGCAGGAAACGGATGACGTGTTTTCTGCCTTCGGATTCGAACTGTTCTTTTTGCGCTTCCGTCAGGCCGCGGCATTTGCCGCCGTCATAACCGTCCCGGGAGTCGGGGCTATTCCGGATTTCCTCCGGAGTGCAGTAACAGGGGTAGGCCTGTCCGCTTTGGACCAGACGGTTAGTCCATGAACTCCAGGAATCCTGCAAACCCGATGCGGAAGTGTCTCGCGGCGCATCGGGAAGATGGCTCCGGAGGCCCAGCCAACGGATGTTTTCGGAGTGTTGCCCCGCCGGATCGCCGTGGAGGGACAGGCAGATGAATTCTCCTCCGTCACGCTCGGCCAGCAGCCACGCGTAAACGGCGCAACGGAGTTCAGAAAGATCCAGGCGGGAACCCGGATAGAGATAAAATCGGGTTTTGGTCATCTTAAATTACCGTCGGAAACTCCCAATCCGGGAAGGGGGAGGGTTGAATATCAGCGGCCAGCGGGAATCGAACCCGCGCCATTAGCTTGGAAGGCTAAGGTACTACCACTGTACGATGGCCGCGCTGCTCTTTGCCGGTTTTTTTAGAAAAGAATCTGCTTAAAGAGAGCCAGGTGGAGCAGACCGGCGATGATGGTGACGATACCCGCCACGCCCTTCCATTTCTCCACGAACGCGTAATACTTGTCCTTGCCTTCCTGGGGAATGTTCAGCACTTCCAGCACCGCGGGATAAATGATGGTGCTGTCAACGATCAGAAGAAGCGAAGGGATCAGGGCGCCGATGATCGTGGGGGAATACATCGCCCCGAAATCGGGAGCGAAGATGTTCCACACGCCCACAACGATGCCCACCAGGGCCAGAATGATCTTGGTCGCGCCCTTGTCCAGGAAAGCGTTGATTTTGGACAGAAAATCCTTGCTTTGGGGGAACGTCTTTTCGAGCAGAGGCAGCGAAAGGACAAACCCGTAAAAAAGGATGACCAAAACGAACAGGATCACTCCGACCATATATGAGCCTCCTAATTGAATAGACAATATTATAAGAGAGGGCTTTTTATGAGTCAATTTTTCCGCTTCAAGAAGCGGTCATATCCGGAAGAATCCCAAGGAATACGGCCTGACAGCCCCGTGTTTATGTCCGGCATGCGAATACCGGGATTCAGGGAGGGCCGGTTTATTGACATTTTCACTGTGCCGGCTTAAAATTTTACGCCGTGTCAGGTCAGGGAGGCGACAAACATGCCCATCCAGATTGAGAAAATCCTGGGGTTTACAGGCAATAAGTACGAAAAAACCTGCGCCATGATCAAGTATGCCCGGTATCTGGCCCAGAAAAACGACGAAAGCCTGGAAATCACGGTGTCCCGTTACCTGCGCGAAAAAATCACGACCGTGGCCATTAACGATATACTCACCGGCAAGATCGCCTATCATTCAGACCAGCTCTCCGAAGACAAGTAGAACAGCATGAACGGTCAGTTCCCCGCCGTATTGGGGATCGTCGGCCCGACCGCGGCCGGAAAATCGGACATTGCCCTGGACCTGGCCTGGCGGTTCTCCGGCGAGATCGTGATCTGCGATTCCGTCCAGGTGTTCCGCGGCCTGGATATCGGGTCCGCCAAGCCGACCGCCGAAGAACGGAAAAAAGTCCCCCATCATCTTGTGGACGCGTTTCCCCCCGACTGCCCGACAGACGTGGCCCGTTACAAGGAACTTGCGGAAAGCGCGATCCGCGACATCCTCTCGCGTGGCCGTTTGCCGGTGGTTTGCGGCGGGACCGGTCTGTATTTCAATTCCCTGTATTTCGGACTGACCGACGCTCCCGGGCGCAACGATACTCTCCGGGCCGAACTGGAGGAGAGGGCCGCCCGTGAAGGCCTGGAGTCCCTGCGCCGCGAGCTGGAAAAACTGGATCCGGATTCGGCCGCGGGCATCCTGCCGGGAGACAAGCGCCGCTTGATCCGCGCGCTGGAAGTCTGCCGGCTGTCCGGCCGAAAGTTTTCCGGCTTCCGGGCGGAAAACAGGAAACTGGATCTCAACTGGCGGGTGATCGGCATCCGGCGGGACAGGGCGGAACTGGTCCGGAGGATCGAGGACCGGGTGGACGCCATGATCGCGGCGGGGCTTGCGGAAGAAACGCGATCGCTCATGTCCGGATTCGGCCCGGGCGCCTATGCGCTGGGCAGCATCGGGTATCGTCACGCCCGGAGTTTCCTGAACGGCGAATGCTCAGGTCAGGAATTTGCGGAAACGCTCAAGCGGGACACGCGCCGCTACGCCAAAAGGCAGATGACCTGGTTCCGGAAAAACCGGGACATTGTGTGGTTTGATGCCGGTGACCGGGACGGCATCTCGCGCGAAGTGGAGCGCTTCCTCGCAAATCGGCGGGATGAAAACCGCGCCGGCGGGATGTCCTGACCGTCAGGATCCCGAGGCGTTTTCCGGGAGCGCCGGACCAGCCCGGAGGGGAATCGAAATATGAACGTCGTGTTTTACTGTTCCGAACCGTCAGACCTGAGGCCTCTCTATCCCGATCCCGTACCCCTGGAGACCGCGGTTTTCTCCGGTCACAGCGTGTTCGGTCGGGCCGCGCGGACCGCGCGGGAGTTTTTCCCTGACGCCCGGTTTTTCCTCTGGTGCGGTTCCCCGGTCCCGTTTGAAACCGGGTGCGTCCGCGGATTGGACGTCCTGACTGTCCCCACGCGGAACGCGTTCGCGATGGTTTTTTTCTTTTCGTCTTTCAGCGCGTCAGAAGGCCTCAATTCATTCACGCTCTACTATCCCGCCCGGCTGCTTCTGGAGCCGTTCGAATCCTTCGCGGTCGCGCTGCGGGGCGTGCTGGCCAACCCGATGCTGTCCACGGCGTTTACGTTTTATTCCGCGCGGTCCGGCGTTCATCCGTTTTATCTCCAGAAGGGGGATTGCGTTTTCGAACGCGAGGAACAGCGGATCCACCACGTGCTGGATATCCGGCCCGCTTCGGACGTCGCTCTCTGGAAGGAAAAGCATCCCGACCGCAGCGAATGGGACGTCTTTCTGGGCGGGGCGGATCTCTTTTCCGTGAACCGCACGGCATTCACGGAAGCGCTGGAGGAAGCGCCGGACCGCCTGAAGGAACTGTATTTTTCGCTCTCCGACCCCGGGCCGGAATGCCGGACGCATTTGCCGCTCGGGGAACTGGAAAAGATCGGGCTGCGGGATTTCCTGAAAGGGCTGGAGTCGGTATTCGTGACGGAAACGCCGGCCGCGTTCGACCGCTATTCGGGAACGGGGGACCTGCTCCGGTTTCTACCCCTGGACGAGTCCGGGAATTACGCTGAAGGGCGCTGCGAATTGACGGGCGTGACCCGGACCATCGCGGTGAACCGGGACGCGGACCTGCTGCGGCTGGAAAACGTTTCGGGTCTCTTGGTGTGCCGGAAAGACGGCGAATGCCGGGTGAGGGGACTGGCGGATTAGCCTTCCGAATCCAGCGATTTCCGCTTGTTCTTGACCATCCGGTAGATGTCCTGAAGGTTCTTGACGATCAGTTTGGACCCGGTCCGTTCCAGGCGTCCCATGTTCACGTAGCGCACGATGTTCTTCTCGCATTCGTGCTGGTCCAGACCGCTCCAGTGGGCGATATCGTCCGTTTTGACGTTTTCCAGCTCCACCGGTTTCGTTTCCTGATACGTGGCGGGCACGATCCCCTTCCATTCCACCAGCATGAGGATGGTGTCCAGGACTTTGGCCTCGTTTTCCTTGAGCGAGAGGATTTCCACCCGGCGGGTCTGGTCGAAAATGCGCTTGGAGAGGATCTTGATGAGAGACAGGGCCCACACGGGATTGGCCGACAGAAGTTCGTTGAAGTTGGCTTTCTTCATGGCCACCAGCTTCACGCTGGTTTCCGCGATGGCGGTGGCGCTGCGGGGGGCGTCCTCGATGATCGCCATCTCCCCGAAAATGGCCGGCGGGTCCATGACGTCCAGGGATTTTTCCTTGTTGTCCTGGATTTTCGTGATGCGGACCTTGCCTTCCTTGATGATGAAGAACTCGTCTCCCTTTTCGTACTCGCAGAAGATGATGTCGCCGGGTTCGTAGCTTTTCTCGAATTTTTCGAGCACCTGGTCGCCCATACGGTCCGCCTATCTGATTTTCGCCATGCGGTCCTTGGCCGTTTTGGACAGTTCGTCCACCGGCGGGAGCATGACGATTTTCTGGAGCATGGCTTTTTCGCCTTCCGCGTTGTTCAGCGCCTTGTACATGTCGGCCAGAATGCACAGCGATTTCTTGATGATCCGGTTGTCCTTGAGGGTCTTGATGAACTCCGTGGCCTGCTGCGTGCAGTCGTTGTATTTCTTGAGCCGGTAGAACGCCTCCAGCTGCATGAGCTTGGCGTTGTTGACCATCTCCGAACTCATCCCGCTGGTGTCCATCTGGAAGATGTCGCTCAGGCATTTTTCCGCGTTGGTCCAGTCCTGTCCGTTGATATAGGACTGCGCTTTGTAGTATTTGTCCATGAAATCCCGGACGCCCAGGGTGGAGTGCGCGTTCGCCATGCTGTCCTTGGAGTCCGCAACCTGGCCGGTCGTGATCGGCGTGGCGGCCGTGATATCGTTGCCCAGGATGGCGTCGATGGGCCGGAAATCCTTGAGGTAGCCCGTCTTCATGGCTTCTTCCGCAATGGAGATGCGGAATTTCGCCTCCTGGACGATGTTGGTTTCGGGATACTGCTCAATGTAGCGCTCGTACACCTGTTTGGCCTGCTTGTACTGCCGGTTGTTGAGGTAGTATTCGCCGATCTTGAAAATCCCGATATTGGCGGGGGAGAGCACGTTGTTGCCCAGGAAGTTGTTGATCTTGATCCCGAGGTTCCGGAGCTGGTTGGACAGGACGCGCAGCAACCGTTTCATCAGTTCCACGTTCTTGGACACGTAGGATTCGAATTCCGGGATCTTGAATTCGATCATGGTGGCGTCGGTCACGGCCTCCGCGATCTCGTCCCGGGTGTGGTTGATGATGGCGGATTTCAGTCCGAAGAATTCGCCCTGCCCCACGGCCTTGGTGATCTTTTCCCCGGTTTCCGGCTGGATGTAGCTTAAGTCCACGTTTCCGGTCTTGAGGATGAATATGGTTTCGCCTTTCTCGTGATCAAAGTAGATGATGGAGCCCTGTTTGAACTTTCTTTCAACCGGCATAAGGTCCCGTGCCCCCGCCTAAATGAAATCGACCGGGAAGAACGGAAGGATTTTTTTGAACTTCACGTTGTTCCAGATCCGCTCGTAAAGGTCCTTGGGCTGTCCCGCCAGGATGCTGTCCCGGTTTCCGACGCGGATCAGCTGATAGTGTACCTTGAACTTCCTGGCTATGTCCAATAAATCGCCGGACCCGTAAAGCGGAACGCCGTCCCGGGTCACGAGTTTGACGGAATCAAACCACGCGTTGACGAGCGACCGGTAGGGGTCCCGGGCGTCCCCGTTGCGGATCACCAGCAGGTCCGCCGCGCACCCGATCTCGATCCGTCCCAGGTCGGGCAGACGCAGGGCCTTGGCCGCGTTGACGGTGACCATCCTGACCAGGGTTTTCGGGTCCATCTCGTCGTGATACATTTCCCTGTACAGGGAGAACGCGAACCGCATTTCTTCCAGGATGTTCAAACCGCCGGACATGGGGGAATCCGTGCCCAGCGAGACGTTCACGCCGGACTCCAGGAGTTTTCTGATGTTGGTGGTTTCCTTGAACATGTAATAGTTGGAAGAGGGGCACCAGACCACGTTGGCCTTGCGCGCCGCGATGGTTTCAATGTCGCTCTCCGAAAGGGAGATCCCGTGGATCAGCACGGTGTGTTCGTCCAGGGCTTTCAGGTGCTCCAGGATGTCCACGCCCAGCAGGGCTTCCTCGTCGTAACCTTCCTCCAGATGGGTGATGAAAGGCGCGTTTGTCTGGACCGCCTGGGCGTGTTCGGCCGTGATGCCGCGGCCCCATTTGAGGTCGTAGCTTGAGCACTCGTGCTCCAGCGTGTAGTTGCGGACGACCCGCACCGGCATCTGGTCGATGAAACCCTCGTTCACGACGTGGGGAATATGGTCCGAAACGGTGGTCACTCCGGAAATCAGGTTGCGGTACGCGCTCAGCAGGTAAAGATCTCCGTTCGCGATCAGGCTTCTTTCCTGGTAGAGAGGGTGGGCTTTGAGATCGTTGTCCCAGGGGAGCCAGTTGATGTACGGGCCCGTGCCCACGCGCGGGTAATACGTGCCGAGCATATGGTCGTGGGCGTTGATCAAAGCCGGAAAAACCAGGTCGCTTGTGTCCAGCCGGATCTGAAAATCCGCCTCGGGATCCGCCTGTCCGATTTTCACGATCTTTCCGTTTTCGACGGTGATGCTGGCGCCCTGGATGATGAATTCCGGCGTGACGATGGATCCGCCGGTCATCCCGTATTTCATCACAACCCCCGTGTTGCGGGACAATCATCCGGAAAACCGATTTCATCCGGATGGTTCTTATTAAAGATTTCGGAAACCGCTAATTATAACTGAAATCGACAGATAAACAAGGACAAATTGCGGGCCGATGCGGCCATGGGCATTTACGGCCTGAATCCCAGTTTCAAACCCGCATATTGTGTCATAAAGACATAGTTGTTTCCCGGACAGACAGATCCTGAAAACGGTTATTTCCATGATCGGTATGGAGATACTGTGTTTTCGATTGTGGTATGGCCTTTGCCATAATATCATCAGGAGGAAACCAATGAAAAAATGTGAAAATAAACATTGCGTGGAACTGGAAAAAGTCGGAAAAATGCTCAGGCAAAACTCCGTCTCTTTATACCTGAAAGAAATTGATAAAATTCCCCTTCTCACCCGCGATCAGGAGATCGCCGTCTCGAAAAAGGCGGCCAAAGGGGACCGGAAAGCAAAGGAAATCCTGATTGTCTCCAATCTCCGGTTCGTGGTTTCCGTGGCCAAAAAGTACCAGGGGTATGGCCTGCCCCTTTCAGACCTGATCAGCGAAGGGAATCTGGGGCTGATCCAGGCCGTGGATCGCTTTGATTACAAGCGGGGTTTCCATTTTATTTCCTACGCGATCTGGTGGATCAAGCAGTCCATCCTGAAGGCCATATCCGACAAGTCCCGGATGGTCCGGATCCCCATGAACAGGACCCACGAACTGACAAGGATCCGCGAATACATGGACGACTATTCCCAGGCGTACGGCCGCAAACCCACGGACCGTGAGATCGCGAAACACCTGGGGCTGGACAGGAAGGACGTGAAAAAAGTGCTGGAAATGTCCCAGAACCATTCCTCGCTCGAGCAGATTTTTTCCGACGAGGACGGCGGCGTGTCTTTCGACACCGTTTCGGATTCCCTTTTTACCGACGATTCTGGCGGTCCGGACGATATCGTCCTCCAGAACGCCCTGCGCGAACAGATCGGGAACGTCCTCTCCAAACTCCCGGAACGCGAGAAGAAAATCATAGAATATCGCTTCGGCCTGAACGGGGAAGAGCCGCAGTCTCTGTCCTCCATCGGGGAGCGGATGAACCTGACCAAGGAAAGAATCCGGCAGATCGAGCAGTGGGCCATCGGGCAGATCCAGAATTTCGGCGAAAGCCGCGCCCTGTACGCCTACCTGAACTGATCCGTTGCCTTTGACAGATGTTAAAGGGGCCGGGCCTAACCGGCCCCTTCTTTAATTGCCGCTATACTGCCCCGGCAGAGCCCCGGTCTTTTTTACAAAACCGGAGGGGTGTTCTATAATCTGTTCGCGGGGTCGCGCATGTATTCCGGGATCAATATCCAGGCCGTGGCGCTTGTTTCGATCGGTCTTCTGGTCGTGCTGGCCAGCCTGGGCGTCATTATGAGTTTCCTCCAGAAAGACAACGCCACGAACCAGGTGACGCGTTTTCTCAAGGAGGGAAATTACAAGAGGGCTCTGGCGGTCTCTTTCAAGCTGTCCAACCTGAACCCCAACGACTATTCCCACAAATTCAACATCGGGCGCGCGTACGAGGGCCTGAAGGACTACCGTCAGGCCATCGAATATTACGAACGCGCTTCGGTCACGGCCGGGCAGGGGTCCCCGGATACGGTCAAGGTCATGATCCTGTTGAAGATCGCCGGGCTCTACCAGGCCATCCATAAATCCAGCGAGGCGCTGGGATACTATATGATGGTTCTGGAAAAGGACCCGGTAAACCTTCAGGCGCTGTCTTTCTCGGGCCGCCTGCTTTACGAAATGAAAAATTTCCAGAAATCCCGGGATTACCTGGAAACGCTCCTGAAGATCCGGCCCGACGATCTCCAGTCCCGCTTCACGCTGGCCGGCGTCTATCAGTGCCTGAGCAACAACCAGGCCGCGGTTTCGCAGCTGGACAGGATCATCAAACACCCCAAGTCGGACCGGGAGAACATGGTGCCGAAAGTGTCGCTCCAGATGGCCGATCTCCTGGTCCAGATGAAAAACTACACCCGCGCGATCGAAGTCCTCAAACCCGTCATGGAAAACAGAACGTGTTTCGAATCCGTGGTCGAACGGATGATCAACATCTACATCAAGGTGAAAAACCTGTCCCTGGCCGTGGACCTGGCCAACCGGTATTTCAACCGGGTCTCAAAAGACAAACAGTCCGTGCTGCTGTATCTGATCGCCACGGCCTACTTCGCGGACGGGGAATACTACAGGGCCGTCAAAACCTGGGAGAAGGCCTATCAGCAGAACCCGGGTTACAAGGATCTGAAATCCATCATGACGAACTACGCCTACCTGGTCCACAACCCGAAACTGGAACCGCTTTTCTCCAAAAGCGAGGCCGCGCTGGAGACCCTGGTGCTGCGGCTTTTAAAAAAAACCTCCGTCAAGCAGATCGTGCGCGAAACGAATTACTGGGCGGTGGAAACCCGGGAATCCGCTTTCGTGTTCTACCGCCGGCCGTATCCCATACCGGTTTCGGAACTGGCGGAAATCCAGAGGGTCGTGACCCAGAATTTCCGCGTCAATTCCATTTTCCGTCTGTACTCCCTTTACGGCGTTTCAGAGGACACCAATACTCTCCGCTCCCGGCCCGGTTCCCAGAAAATCGACATGTTTTCTGAAAGCCAGCTGGTGGAACTGGTCAATTCCAGCTCGTTATGAGCCTTTTCGGCCCCTCTTTTTGATTTTTCCGGCGTTCTGTAATAAAATATGCTCTGATCAACCCGATGCGTCAAATCGCTTCGCGCGGGGACGGGACGGAGTATGCTGAACATTCTGGTAACGGGTGCCGCCGGAAAGATGGGAAAAGCGGTCGTGAACGCCGTCCATGCGGACGCCCGGGCCCGTCTGGCCGCCGCCGTCGAGGTCCCGTCTTGCCCTGTGCTGGGCCAGGACGCCGGCCAGATTGCCGGAGTCGGTCCCAAGGGCGTTTCGATTGTCTCCTCCCTGGACGAGTCCGTTCCCGCCTGCGACTGCATGATCGACTTTTCCTCGGTCGAGGCACTGCCGCGACACCTGGACGCGGCCGTGAAACACCGCAAGGCGATTGTGATCGGGACCACCGGTATCGGCGAGGGCGACAGGCAGAAACTGCAGGAAGCTTCCCGAACCGTGCCCGTGATCTGGGCCCCCAATTTCAGCGTGGGCGTGACGCTGTTGGGAAAACTGTGCGCCATGGCGGCCGGCGTGCTTTCCGACGGTTTCGATATCGAAATTGTCGAAACGCATCACCGCATGAAGAAGGACGCGCCCAGCGGAACAGCCCTGAAACTGCTGGCGGCCGTTCGGGGTGACGCCGAACCGGGGAGCGTGGTCAACGGTCGCAGCGGCATGGTTGGCGAAAGGCCCCGGGCACAGATCGGCGTCCTGGCCGTGAGGGGCGGGGACGTGGTGGGCGATCACACGGTCCATTTCCTGGGCACGGGCGAACGCCTGGAGATCACCCACCGGGCCACAACACGGGACACGTTTGCCCGCGGGGCTCTGCGGGCCGCGCATTTCATCGTGAAATCGGGACCGGGCCTCTACACCATGGAACAGGTTCTCGGTCTGTAAGGAGGCGTTATGGGCGGCCAGGACATTTATTCCGAGAAATTCCATTCGAACGTGGAAGCGCTGACCTTTGACGACGTCCTGATCGTGCCGAACCGTTCCGCCGTCCTGCCCAGCCAGACCCGGACGGAAACTTTCCTGACGCGGCGCATCAAGCTGAAAATCCCGATCGTGTCCGCGGCCATGGATACCGTCACGGACGCCAACATGGCCATCGCGCTCGCCCAGCTGGGCGGGATCGGAATCGTGAACAAGAATTTTTCT
Organism: uncultured Brevinematales bacterium; assembly: GCA_964392785.1. GTDB lineage: Bacteria > Spirochaetota > Brevinematia > Brevinematales > JAOACQ01 > CAYMRH01. The sequence continues at coordinate 26,624 of CAYMRH010000004.1, read as the reverse complement.
CCCGACCGCCAGGCCGACGAAGTCCGGAAGGTCAAGCGGTTCGAGAATATCGTCATCACCAATCCCGTGGTGCTGACTCCCGACAAACGCGTCAAGGACGCCCGGGACGCCATGAAGCAGTACGGCATTTCCGGCATTCCGATCGTGGACGAGCAAAACGTCCTGCAGGGCATCATCACGCGCCGGGACCTGGATTTTATCGATTTCGAAAAGAACGCCTCCAAGCAGATCCGGGACGTCATGACGCCCCGCAGCGAACTCGTGACCTACGAGGGCAGCGTGGACCTGAAAAAAGCCGGAGAAGTGATGAGGGACAACCGCGTTGAAAAACTCCCGATCGTGGACGGACAAAACCGGATCACGGGGCTGATTACCCTCAAGGATATCACCAAGATCGCCGAATTTCCCGAAGCCACCAAGGACGACAAGGGGCGGCTGCGGGTGGGCGCCGCGATCAGCAACGGGCCGGCCGATCTGGCGCGACTGGAAAAGCTGGCGGACGCCGGGATAGACGTGATCGTGGTCGACACCGCGCACGGCCACACCCAGAAAGTTCTGGACATGGTGCGGGAAGTCCGGAAACGGTATCCCGACCTGGACATTGTGGGCGGAAATATCGCCACCGCCCAGGCCGCACAGGACCTCATTGAGGCCGGCGTGGACGCCGTCAAGGTGGGAATGGGGCCCGGGTCCATCTGCACGACCCGCGTGGTGGCGGGGATCGGCGTGCCCCAGGTGACAGCCATCATGGACGTCCATTCCGCAACGCGCAAAAAAAACATTCCGATCATCGCCGACGGCGGAATCAAGTTTTCCGGAGACATCGCCAAAGCGATCGCGGCCGGGGCCGACACGGTCATGCTGGGGAACCTCCTGGCCGGAACCACGGAAAGCCCGGGGGAGTTTGTCATCTACAAGGGCCGGCGTTACAAGACCTACCGCGGGATGGGGTCGCTTTCCGCCATGCAGGACGGTTCCAAATCCCGCTATTTCCAGGACGACTACGAGCCGGAAAAACTCGTGCCGGAAGGGATTGAAGGCCGCGTGCCGTACAAGGGCGACCTGAAGGACGTGATCTACCAGCTGGTGGGCGGCCTGCGGTCTTCGATGGGTTATTGCGGCGCCGAGGACGTGGCCTCTTTCAAAAACGTCACGCGCTTCATCAAGATCAGCGGCGCGTCGCTCCGGGAATCGCACCCGCACGACGTGATCATCACCAAGGAAGCTCCGAACTACATGGTGGAGCCCGGGGACAATTAGGCGGTCCGGGCTGGATTGACGAAGGGCGCTTCCGGTGTTTAAATTAAAGCGAGTTGAAAACGGTCCGCACTGAACGGACCGGGGGAAAAGGATGGCCGAATTCCACTATTCGATTGAGGCGCTGGAGGCGGAGGTCCGCTCCGGAAAAAGCCTCATGATGATCGAATCCATCCGGGACGAGAAATTCAACGTCCTGATCGGTTCCGAACGCGTCCTGACCGACAAGGATATCCAGAAGATCCGCGGCATCTACCGGAACAAACCCGGCGTGACCCTGCGGGTGCGCACCGTCATCCCGCATTTCATCGACGAGGAAAAACGCATCAAGTGGGCCGCCTACGTCATCTCGCTTTTTTCCGGCAACGAGATCTTCCAGAACCTGTCCCGGGAGCGCAAGGATTTTGTCAACAACTACCTCAAATCCATCCTGACGGACAACGATTACCTGATCTGGAAACTGTCCCAGATCAAGGCGTTTTCGGGAAAGATCTTCAGCCACACCGTCAACACCTGTTTCATCGCGCTCATTACCTATTATACCTTCCTGCAGACCAAACTCTCCGGCATGGTGGATCCGGTCATTATCGAGAAGATCATCACGGCCTCCCTTCTGCACAACGCGGGACTCCTCAAGTTCGACCCCAAGATATTCGAAAAAAAGCGCATCGAGATCGCCCCCAACCGGAACAGCTGGTTCTACCAGCACCCGATCGAAAGTTTCAAGATGATCAAGGCCGAGAACGACAAGCACGAAATTCCCGACGACGTGATGGAAGCGATCCTGGACAACGAGGAATTCCTGGACGGGACGGGCGGTCCGCGCGGGATCCAGGGGGACGATCTGTCTTTTCTGGCCCGGCTCATTTCCCTGTCCAGCTATTACGAGCTTCTGATTTCCGAGGAATTCACGCATAAAACGCGGCATTACCGCGAGCATATCGGTAAGCTCCGCAGCGACAAGAGCAAATTCGATCCCGAGCTTCTGGAAGCCATTGACCTGACTTTCAAGTTCCTCTACCAGGTCGAGGGAAAATAGTTTTTAGAAATCGCTGAACGGAAATTAAAAAAACAAGAGGCCTCCCGCCCATGTCCTATTCCGACGAACTGATCCGCCAAGCCGCGTTGTCGCGGTTCGGGATTCCCGTGCTCCGCGACCACCAGATCCGCGCCATCCGCTCCGTATTGTCGGGTCGGGATACCCTGGCCGTTCTCCCCACGGGCAGCGGTAAATCCCTGTGCTTCCAGCTCCCGGCTTTTCTTTTGCCGGGCCTGACCCTGGTGGTCACGCCGCTGGTTTCCCTCATGAAGGACCAGACGGACGGGCTGACGGCCAGGGGGCTGGACGGGGCGGACCATCTGTCTTCCGCGCGGTCGGATTCGGAAAACAAAAGCGTCCAGGACCGGCTGACCAGCCTGAAAATCCTGTACGTCACGCCGGAACGGCTGGAGAGCGGCGCGTTCCGTTCGGCGCTCTCGCGGAGCGGGGCGACCGTGTCCCAGATCGTGACGGACGAGTCCCACTGCGTGTCCCTCTGGGGCCAATCGTTCCGCCCGGCTTATCTGCGTGTGCGGGACTTTGCCGAAATTCATCCGAAAGCCGTCCGGTCCGCGTTCACCGCCACGGCCACCGCGGAACTGGAAAAAGACATTTCGCGCCGTCTGGGGCTCCGGAACCCGGATTGCGTGCGCATTTCCCTTCGGCGGGAGAACCTCTCCATCAACATCCGCTATGTCCGCGACAAGACGCGCTACCTTCTGGAGACCGTTGACCCGGCGGCCAGTTCCATCATTTTTACTTCCTCGCGCGTGTTCTGCGAACGGCTGGCGGACTTCCTGCGGGGGCGGGGTGTGTCCGCGGCGGCCTATCACGCGGGGTTGCCGGCGGAGGACCGGAAAAAAGTCCAGGAGGATTTCCTGGCGGACCGGACCAAGTGCCTGGCCGCCACGAGCGCTTTCGGCATGGGGATCGACAAACCGGACATTCGGACCATCTGGCATTACGATCTGCCCATCGAGCCGGAGGAATATTACCAGGAAATTGGCCGGGCCGGCCGGGGGCTTTCCCACGCCGTGACGGAAGCCCTGGTCCGGTTCGAGGATTTCGGGGAAGCGGAAACCCTGTTCCGCTATCATTACCCGGAATGGCCGGAGGTGAAACGCCTGGCGCGGACCGGCGAGCTGTTCGGGGACCAGGCCGACGACGAACGCGGACAAAAGATCCGGGAGACGCTGGGAATCAGTTCGTCGCGGGAGCTCCGCAGCCGCAGGCGGGATTACCTGGCCAAGAGGGCGATCCAGAAAAAACGCGCCGCGTGGATGAGAGCATTCGCCGGCCAGGCGCGGTGCCGCAGCGCGCGGATCCTGGAATATTTCGGCGAAAAAACCGGGGACTGCGGAAAGTGCGACGTGTGCCGCGCCCGCGCCGGCGGAGCGTATGCGGGGCTTTCCGACGCCTCCTGCCGCGTCCTGGCGGCGCTCACGCTGGGCAAGAGGTCCTGGAAGGAATTGCGGGAAACGCTGGCGGGATTATCGGGACGACACGTCCTTCAGGGAGGTTTCGCCTCCCTGAAGGGTGTCTCTTATCAGGAACTTCTGGGGATCGTGTATGATCTGGCCGGCCGGTCGCTTGTGGAGATTTCCCCTGACGGGAAAACGCTCTCGGCCGCCGTGAGGATGCGCTCCGGGACCCGGTTTTAACCGTTCTTCAACCCATTTTCCTTTTCCGGAGAAAAGCCGGCGTTTCCAGGTCGTCCGCGTTGAAGACCCTGGGAGCGGACAGCCGGGATTCCGGTGCGGCCGCGTTATTCTGCGCGCCTTGCGCGCCTTGCGCGTCACGGAGACGGGCCTGCAGGCGCTGCTGCCGGATCTCGGCCAGGGAAACGACCTTGCGTTCGTCGAAAATATCCTCGGCCGGGATCGGGGCCGATTCGTTTTCCGAGTATAATCCGGACGCGTCTGTCCGGCTGAAATCCGTCGCGATGATGATGATCCGGACCTTGTCCTGCAGGTGTTCGTCCACGTTCAGGCCCACGATGATTTCCGCGTCCTCGCGGCAGTGTTCCTGGATGGACTTGGCCGCCTCGTCGTATTCTGACATGGCGAAATCCGGGCCGCCGATGACGTTCACGAGCATGGCGCCGGCGTTCTTGAAGGACGAATTCTCGATCAGGGGGTTTTCCAGGGCCATACGGGCCGCGTCTATGGCGCGGTTGTCCCCGGAGGCGATGCCGATGCCCATGATCGCGTCGCCGCGGTTGGCCAGCACCGTGCGAACGTCAGCAAAATCCACGTTGATGATGCCGCATTCGGTGATGATGCTGGAAATGCCCTGCACGGCCTGCTTCAGCACCTCGTCGATCTTGTGGAACGCCTGCTTGACGCCCACCTTGCGGTCTATGATCTTGAAGATGCGGGAGTTGGAGATGACGAGCATGGTGTCCACGTGGTCTTTGAGTTTCGCGATGCCCTGGTAGGCGGTCTCGATGCGGCGCTTGCCTTCGAAATCGAAGGGAATGGTCACCACAGCCACGGTCAGCGCGCCCAGGTCCTTCGCGACTTTCGCGAACACGGGCGCGGCCCCGGTGCCGGTGCCGCCGCCCATTCCGGCGGTAATAAAGACCATGTTGGAGCGTTCCAGCACGCGGCGGATCTCCTCCACGTCCTCCGTGGCGGCTTTTTCGCCGATCTCCGGCCGCGCCCCGGCGCCCAGTCCTTTGGTGGAGCGCGCGCCGATCTGGAGCTGGTTTCTCGCCAGTGTGTTCCGGAGCGCCTGCGCGTCCGTGTTCACGGCGATGAATTCCACGCCCGAAATCCCGTCCTCGATCATGCGGTTGATGGCGTTGCACCCGGCGCCGCCGATGCCGACGACCCTGATCTTGGTGAGCACGTCGTCGTAAAAATGCGGTTTCTCGATCAGGACGGATTTGTCCTGATCCGCGTCGCGTTCAGGGCCGTAACCCGGACGGCCGGACAGGTCCACGAACCGTTCGTAATTCATATGCGATCCCCTCCAAAAACAAGACGTTTGTTCTATGGTCTATGCGCGCACCGCGCGCCTTTTTGCCGTTCCTAAAAAACCCGTTCCGTCCGTTGCGGACGGCGGTTTCCTAGAAAAACTCGTTGAACCAGTCCCTCATCCGGTCGATGATGGACTTGAAGTTTTTCTCCTCGTCCCGGGAATTGGTCGGGCCCAGTTTGGGCAGGTTGTCCTGCGCGTAAAGCGAAAGGCCCACGGCCGTGGAATAAATGGGGCTGTCCACGATGTCGCGCAGGCCCTTGATCCCCAGCGGGCGTCCCACGCGGACGGGCAGGTCGAACACCTCGCCGGCCAGTTCCACGATGTGGGGCGTGAGTGCCACTCCGCCCGTCAGCACCACGCCCGCCGCCAGGAATTCCTTTTTGCCGTATTTGTCGATTTCGTTTTTGACCAGGTGAAGGATTTCCTCCACGCGCGGTTCGATGATGGCCGCCAGGTCCCGCCGCTTGACCATGGCGGGCGTGCGTCCGCCCAGACCCGGAACTTCAATTTCCTCCTCGATGGGCACAAAGTCCGAGATCGCGGCGCCGAATTTGCGCTTGATTTCCTCCGCGGCCACGGGCGGAGTCTTCAGGCCGTAGGCCACGTCGTTGGTGATGTGGTTTCCGCCAATCGAGAAAATGCCGGTCTTGCGGAGACTGCCGTTTTCAAAAATGACGTAATCCGTGGTCCCGCCGCCGATGTCCACCATCACGACGCCCAGCTCCTTTTCCTCTTCGGACAGGATGGCCTGCGCGGACGCCAGCGGTTCCAGCACGATGTCCGAGGCCTCGAACCCGGCCTTGGAAAGGCTCTTGATCAGGTTGTTCACGGATGTGGCCGCGGCGGTGATCACGTTCACGACCGCTTCCAGGCGGATGCCGGACATGCCCACGGGATCCTTGATGCCGTCCTGGTTGTCCACGATGAATTCCTGGGGGATGATGTGGATGACCTCGCGGTCCACGGGAATCACGATGGCCGTGGCCGCGTCGATCACGCGCCGGACGTCCGTTTCAGCGATTTCGCGGTTTTTGTCGGATACGGCGATCACGCCCTTGGAATTGATGCCTTCCACGTGGCCGCCGGAAATGCCGATGTAAAGGCTTTTCACCTCTACGCCGGCCTGGATCTCGGCCTTTTCCACGGAGGCGGCTATGGACGCGGCCGTGCTGTCGATGTTGATGACCACGCCCTTGCGCAGTCCCTTGGAGGGCACCAGGCCCACGCCCATGATCTCGAGTTCCGAAAGCTCGTTGATCTTGGCGATGACGGTGCACACCTTGGTGGTCCCGATGTCCATTCCGACCACGATCCTCGGTTCCACGTTCCCCTCCTGTCTGTCGATGCCCGACCCGGCTCTTCCGGAGGCCGGCTGATCGTTCAAAGCGACGCGCGCTTACTTGTATCCGATGGCGTTCTGTTTATGCACGTCGATATAGCGGATCTTCAATCCGTTTTTTTTGATCTGGTCCGCGATGCCCAGCACGCGGTTGAACACCGATTCGTCCGGCAGGGTCTTGCCCAGCGCGAACACCGTCTGTTCCGCGCCCTGCACGGTCACGAACACGCCGTCTTTGGCGCGGACCGAAAACCTGCGCAGCTCGCTTTTGCGCGGGAATCCCGCCAGGTTGGCCGCCAGCGCCGCCACAAAGTCGTCGCGGACGCGGCCGGTTTCCGAGAAGGAATACGCGTAATCCGTGACGATCACGGGCAACCCCGCGCCGGATCCGTGTTCCTGACCGGTCAAAAAACCCATGCTGTAACCGCCCGAATCCAGCAGACGGGCGGACTGCGCCCGGCCGTCGCTCAAAACAGCGGCGGGTTTGCGTTCCGTCACGCGCACCTGGATGCGGTCCGGGAACAGGCGGATCACCTCGCATTCCTGCACGATGGGCAATCGCGTCACGGCGCGCGAAGCGCCGACCAGGTCCGCTTCCAGCATCCCCGCGCCCGTGCCGATGCCGGACGCCCGGATGATGTCCTCCGCTTTCGCGAAAGCGTTTCCAGTGACCGCGATGTCCCGGATCTTCAAAAACCCGCGGGCGTCCCAGAGTTTCAGGATGCCGTAGTGGATGCCGGCCACGGCCCCCAGGAACACGGCCGTCAACACCAGGGTGGAGAACGCCTTGCCCATATTAGCAGTCCTCCCGCCGGCGTCCGCGGTCCGGAACAGCCGCCAGGATTTCGGTCACCACGTCTTCGAACGAAAGGCCGGCCGCCTTCGCCATGGCCGGGATGTCGCTGGTTTCCGTCATGCCGGGAATGGTGTTGACTTCCAGGAAGAACGGGTTGTCTGACGCGTCCAGCATGGCGTCTATACGGGCCACTCCGGAGAGATTCAGTTCCCGGTAGGCCGTGCGCGCGTACCGGACAATCTCCTCTTCCTTGTCCCTCGCCAGAGGGGCGGGAATGACGAACTCCGTCCGGCCCTGGGTGTATTTGGCCTCGAAATCGTAGAATTCGGCGCGCGGTTTCAATTCCATCACGGGCAGGACCTTGATCCGGCTGCCGCACCCGATCAGCCCGACGGTGATCTCCCTGCCGCGGATCAATTTTTCCGCATAGGCCAGCGGAAATTTTACCAGATAATCCGCCAGGAGAACGTCCAGGTCTTTCCCGTCCTGAAGCAGGACCACGCCTATGCTGGACCCTTCTTCCGCGGGTTTGAGGATGCAGGGGAATCCGAGTCTGACGCCAATTTCCCGGGCCGAGCCGGCGGGGTCGGACGCGTCCAGAATGACGGATTCCGGCGTCGGGATGTTGTTCGCGGCGAACATGCGCTTGGTCGCGATCTTGTTCATTCCGACCGCGCTGCCCAATACACCGGACCCCGTATAGGGAATGTCCAGAATGTCCAGCAGTCCCTGAATGCATCCGTCCTCGCCGTATTTGCCGTGCAGGGCGAGAAACGCCAGATCGATTTTTTCTTTCTGGATATCTGCGGCAATTGTTTCTTTTACGTCCAGGCGGATGGGGGAAAGACCGAGTTTCTGGAGGGAACGGAATACGTTCTCGCCCGAGCGGAGTGATATCTCGCGCTCGGAGGAAAGGCCGCCCATCAGGACGGCGATCTTCTTGCCTTTGAAACGGAGAACCGCGGAAGCGGTGCCCATAACGATTCCCCTCAGATCGTTATCGTTTTGGCGATTGAACCGGGCCGTTTTCAGACCGTTGGCGGATCAATACGCCAGGATCTTCAGCGCGCCAAGACGCCTGCCTGACCGGTTCTGCATCCGGTCAAAGAGGCCTGTTGTTCACTTTGACCTAATTCTTTTCAGGTTTTAAAAAACGGGATCAGATGCTAAAAAAGTCATTACAAAACGGGTGTTTTCCCCTGATCCAATATCATTATCAGCGGTAACTTCAATATTGTCAATACTTTTTCCGTTTTTTTTGGTTTAGTAGTAATTATTATCCTACTAATTTTACCCCCTCTTTGTACCCCCCTGATACAGCCCTGTGGTAAAAAGACACTGGAAGGAAATAATGCCGAAAAAACCCGAATTGATCACGCCATGAAAAGGTTGAATCCGGGGGCGGGCTCGGGGCCGGGGCTTGGTCAGGATTGCAGGATCTCGACCTTGTAGTTCTCGATGACCGGATTGGCGAAAAGTTCATGGGCCATTTCTTCAAGGTCCTTTTTTGCTTTTTCCGCGTCGGTCTCCTGGATTTCCACGAAAAAGAGCTTGCCCGCCTTGACCCGGCTCACGTTTTTATGGTCCATGTGGTGGAGGGCGTTCTGGATGGTCTTGCCCTGGGGGTCGAAAATATCGTCCCGGAGCATGACTTCGATCTTTGCTTTCATGAAAAACCCCGTTATTATGATAAGTCATGATAGCGCGCGCCGGCGCTTTTTGCAAAAAAAGCCCCCGCGGTTTCAGATTTCCGGGCTGTTTTCCGATTTTTAAATGTTGCAGGGGCAATAATTTATTTCATTGCGGCTTCATGACAACGCCCGCCGGCGCCGTATATTTATGAGGGGGTGGAGGCGTTTATGACAAGGAAAATCCCGGTTTTGACCTCCGCGCTTCTGGCGGTCCTTCTTCTCTCGTCCTGCGGGGCGAATATTTTCTCCTGGCTCAACCCCTCCATTGTGGACATCCAGAACGACGTGAACGTGCTGGTGGCCATGGGTGACGACTACCTGGTCAAGGGCAGTTATACCAACGCCTACTACGCCTACACCCGGGCTTTGCAGTTTTCCCCTTCCAACTGCCGGGCTCTGGAAGGGTCTTCCACGGCCATTGTTTACATGTATTTCAACTTCACCAATCTCTATAACGCCATCATGACGTCCAATTATGCCATCCTGGGGCCCAACAACCTCTACCGCGTGGGCGGCGTGGTGAGCCGCAACCTCGGACGCATTATTTTCGGCGAGAACGACGGGCAGATCCCGCGCGGGGACGTGAACATCAACCTGAATTTTTTCATTTTCAACAGTTTTTACTCGATCTTTGGCGTGGCGGACACGGACAACGACAGCGACATCCGGTCCGACTCGAACGACTACATCATCCTCGACGACAACCTGAATTTCAACAACAGGATCATTGATGTTCTGGATGACGCTGTTTTGGCAAACAACCTGGTTCCTTTCGTGGGCATGGCTTACAAGATCAACTATATCAAAAGGCGGGCTTTTGTCAGCTCCCAGTCCAATTCCCTGACGGCCATCGGGGTGGTGGCGGCAGCGCTCGACAACGAGAGCACGCTGTCCACCGTTCTCCTGATTTCCAACTCATTCGCGGGGTATATTTCGTCACTGGACACCTATTTTACCTTTTTTGACACCAACACGCTTCTGACCATTCCGGGGAACCCCACCTTTGCTGACATTGCCAACAACCTCTTCCCCGCCACCTACGACGATCTCACCAATGAGGTGGCGCTGGAGGGGATCTGGCCGCCTTCAGAAATCACCAACGCCTTTCCCGATATGACGAGTGTTTACCCGGAGCTGCTGATCAAATACGGCAGGCCGGGAGGGCTGGATTGAATTCCGCAGAGGATATGATGAAAAAAACAATATTCATTCTGTCGCTGGTCATGATTTCTGTGGGCTTGAATGCGGTCTACGCGTTTACGCCGCTGGATGTGGAGCGTAAAATCCACAAACCCATAGACATCATGGCCGCGGGCGGCGCGGGCGTGACGGCTTACGACAAATTCGGCATGTTCTACATGAACCCCGCCACGTTCGCCGTGAGGGAAAAGGGCACGCTGTCCGTCCTGAAACTGGGGGCGTCAGCCAATTACGACCTGATCAACTACTACACGCTCTACCAGGCCATCGAGGCCGCCGGCGGGGACATTACCAAGCTTCCGGCGGACCAGGTCCGGCAGGTCCTGCGCATGAGCGCGAACGTGGGCGTGACGGGACCGCTGGGTTTCGGCTACATTGCCGACGGCATGGGTCTCCTGCTTTACGACGACTTCATGACCACGGCCACGGTCAGGCAGTCCGCCGGACTGCCGTTCGTGGATTTCGGGACCTATCTGGAAACCGGCCTGATCGTGGGTTACGGTTTCAAGATCCCCGTTCCGGCGTTTCTGGGCCGGTTCACCCGCGCCTACGGCGGCGTGATCGTGAAGTACCTGCACCGCTTCAAGTACGAGAACAAGCGCATGAGTTTCCTGGAACTGGTGGACTTCGGCATGAGTGTGATGAATTTTAACAAGGGATTCCTCTGGGGCCAGGCCATCGGGTCAGACCTGGGGCTTCTGGTGAAGGACGAACAGTGGGCGTTCGGGCTGGTTTTTCGGGACTGGTTCAACACCGCCTTTTCCTGGACGGAATACACCGTGCAGTTTGAGCCGGTGGGTTCCACGAACCCGACCACCTATTTCCCCGCGTCCTGCGACATTGGCGCCAGTTACCGCATCCCGTCCGTCCTGCCGCGCTACCTGATTTCCGACCTGACGTTTTCCCTGGACCTGGTCAATATTTTCGACTTCACGGAAAACTTTTTCCTCAAGACACGCATCGGCATGGAATTTTCCGCCTTCGGCTTCTTGCGACTTCGCACCGGCATCTACAAGGGCTACCCCACGGCGGGCGTGGGCATCATGCTGCCGCTTCTCACCATCAACGCCACTTACTACACGGAGGAACTGGGCAGCCTCCCGGGGAGCGTGCCGCAGTCCATTTTGATCGCCGAGGTGCAGCTGCAGTTTTAGGGTTCAGGAACTAGGCATTAGGATCTAGGGTTTAGGATCTAGGGTTTAGGATCTAGGATCTAGGATTCAGAATCGGGCGAGTATGAAGTATCACTGGTTTCTTGATTTTCATAGATATTAAATTTTTTCTAATACTCGAATATGAAATGTTACCCAAAACCCTAAACCCTGAATCCAAGACCCTAGACCCTAGACCCTAATCATTGACTTCCCCCCGAAATCCCTTATCATATACCCACTCAATACTTGGGAGGTCCGCCGGTATGCCCGCCGTCACTTTTTCTGTCCGGATGGAAGACGGTTCCATCGCGATCCTGTCCGTGGGCGGTTCCGTGGACGCGCACAGCGCCCCGGATTTTGACCGCAAAATGAAAGACGTTCTCGCCAAGGCGAAAAAAGTCGTTCTGGATTTTTCCCGCCTGGATTACATTGCCACGGCCGGTCTGGGAGTGATGATCGCGTCCTTCAATTCCGCCAAGGCCGGCGGCGGGGACGTGATCGTGAGCGGGATGTCGGACAAGGTCCGCAAGGTGTTCGACACCATGGGTTTTTCCAAGGTTTTGAAAAGCGCCACCAACGTCCAGCAGGCCAAACTGCTTTTCCTGAACTAGGATCAATCGTGAAACCGGCCCGCCTGAAGATCGCCGCGAAAACCCGTTCCCTGTCCCGCATCCGTTCGTTTGTCCGCGCGCAGTCCGTGAAATACGGACTGACCGCGGCCCAGGCGGACGATATTGTCATGGCCGTGGACGAGGCGTGCGCCAACATCGTGATTCACGCTTACGGTCCGGCGGCCGCGCGGCCCGGCGGGAAAACAAAACCGTGGATCGAGATCGGCACGGATCCCGTGAGGCGCGGGATCGAGATCCGCATCCGGGACCGGGGCGAACGGTTCAACCCGCTGTCCATTCCGGCCAACGAAAGCGACATCGCCGAACGCGCCCGGAAAGGGGACAAAAGCGGCCGCGGAGTGTTTGCCATCCGGAAGTTCGCGGACAAGGCCGTCCACCGCTACAGGGCCGGGGAAGGCAACGAATTGATCCTGCGCAAGTACAACTCCGGAATCGGCGCCGATTGACAAAGAATCCTGAGCGGATTAACATTAAGCAGGCGTCCGGGACATCCTGACCGTTGTTGTACAGCCGAGGCGCCGGGGTCGCGGAGCCCGTTTTTCCCCGGCGGGGCTTGCGGGTGTTTTTTCTCCGCGACATCGGTGTCTCTGCGGCCGCGACTCTCGGAAATTCCGTATCCCGTGCAAGAGGAGCCGGATCATGGGCAAGCTCTACGATAAACTGCCGGACAGCTTCATGAAGAAAGTCCTCAAGGACGAGGACCCGGAACTGGTGGAAAACCTGCTTGCGGTCAAACACCAGTTCGAGAAGGAACAGGACAAGGACCTCAAGATCGTTTACCGCGACCGGTTGACCACAGCCTTCTGGAACGTGTATGTGCGCATCGGGTCCCGGATCAACGAAAAAACGTCCCGGGAAAAACGCCTCCTGCTCCGGTTCGGTCTGCTGGACCTGAAGTATCTCACGGCCGACGAGCAGAAAATGATCCTGTCCCAGAATTTCGACGAACGCGACGACGAAAACACGATCCTGTACGTGGACGAATGGCTCCTGGAAATCCTGAAGGGCAAGATCAAGCCCAGCATGACCGACGAACAGACGCCCCGCCGCGCTTCGGAGAACGTCGAATCCGCCAAACAGTCCCAGATGGACCGCGCGAGCGGAGTCATGGAGGCGGAGAAACGCAATTACGGGACGGCGGCCGACCGCCGCAAAATGCTGGAAGACGCTCTTGCGGGCCTGGTGGGGATCGTCACGAACCATCCGTTCGACCACATGCTGGGTTTTCCGGAACCCTATAACGAGGACCAGACCAAAAAGCTGGACGAACTGGCGGAGACGACCCGCGATCTGAAAAAGTGCGACAAGGAAATGCACACCGCCCGCAATTCCTACTACGACAAACTGGAGGAATTCAAGCAGATCGAGAACGAGATCAGCGGCGCTCCGCAGGGGAGCGTGACCTATAACGTGGATTCCCGCACAGCGGAAAACGAAATGAACTCCGTCAGGCAGATGACCAAAATGTGCGTGGGCCGGCAGGGGAACCATTTCCCCATCCTGATCAGCTCGCTCATACCCAAGGAAACCCAGCAGTACAATTTCAAGCCGAACGCCTACGCCATGCTCCGCAAGATCGAGGGCACGGACCCGACCATCTTCGAGCGCACGTTCCGGCAGAATACGCACCGCATCCTGCCCTATATCCTGCTCACGCCGGGTTACGGCAACTTCGGGATCTGCTGGGAACCCTACGACAAATACAACAAAGCCACCAGCAAGGGCCGGATTGCCGTTCCCGTGTTCTGCAAGGACCCGAAACTCGCGATCTCCGTGGCGTTGGGGGATTTCCGCTGGCAGTGCGCCAAGGAAATGGCCGGCTATCACTGGATGGACGAAGGGCTCACGGGCCGGTATTACGAATATATCAGTTCCAACAAGATCAAGGGCGACATCAAGACGCTGTTTATCAGCGACTACATCCAGTGGATCATGAAAGAGTCCGACGGGATCCAGAAACTGGAGACCCAGGACGTCCGTTATATTTTCTGGCGGTATGTCCCGTTCCCCGACAGTCTCAAGCAGGAACTCTCCAACCGCGGCTTCTATTACAACGACCTGTACAAAAAGGAGCTGTCTTACCGAATGTCCAAAGGGTATTAGCGGGGAATGTATCTCGGCGAATTGTCCCGTGTTCCCCTGGAAAAAAGCGGCCTCCTGACTCCCCGCCAGTCCCGGCTTCTGGGCCGGCTGGGCCTGCTGTCCGTGGCGGACGTCTTCCAGTACTTTCCTTTCCGTTTTGACGACCGGTCCCGGATCGAATCCATCGAGCAGGGCATCCTGGAGGACCGGCCTGTCACCGTTGTCGCGACGGTCATGGAGCACGGTTTCATCTACTACCGCAACCGCCGTCATCCCAAGATCCTGGTTCAGGACGAAAAAATGCGCGCGTGGCTGGTGGGGTTCAACCGCGTTTACCTGAAGGACGCGATGAAAACCGGCCGGCGCTACTGGATCCACGCGCATTTCGTTTACAAATACAACGAGATCCAGGCCTCCGCGTTCGATTTCGAGGAATACCGGGAAGGCGAAAAACCGAAAAATTTCGGCGGGATCATGCCCGTTTACCAGAAAACCGAACAGCTGTACCTCAAGGAACTGCGCGGGGTGATCCGGAAGGTTTTTGAAAAATTCGGCAGGGACATTACGGACGAACTCCCCGATTACCTGGTGAAGGCGCACCGGCTCCTGCCCAAACGCGACGCCCTTTTTCAGATGCATTATCCGGACGGGGAACTCTCCCTGCGCAAAGCCAAATTGAGGACGGCCTACGAGGAATTTTTCGGGATCCAGCTGGCGGTCACGATGAAACGCCGGAACATCCAGGCCGCGGAAAAACGGCACGCCTACCGGGACCGCTCGGCGCTGGAATCGCTGATCCGGTCCCTTCCGTTCCGGTTCACGGGCGCGCAGACGCGGGCGCTGGAGGACATCGAGCGCGATCTGGCTTCGCCGCGGGCCATGCACCGTCTCCTGCAGGGGGACGTGGGCTGCGGGAAAACGGCCGTGGCGGCCGCGGCCATGGCGCTGGCCGCCGGCAGCGGGCTGCAGGCCGCGCTCATGGCGCCCACCGAGGTTCTGGCCGAACAGCATTACCGGACTCTTTCGGAAATGTTCCGGGACACCGGACTGCTGGCGGTCCTGTTGACCGGTTCCACGCCGCCGGCGGAACGCGAGACCGTCCGGACAATGGTTGCGGACGGCCGGGCCGGGCTGGTGGTGGGCACGCACGCCCTGATCCAGGAGGACGTGGCGTTCCGAAACCTCTCCCTGATCGTTTTTGACGAACAGCACAAGTTCGGCGTGGAACAGCGCATCGCGCTGTCCAGAAAGGGCGAGCGGCCGGACATCCTGGTCATGACCGCGACGCCCATCCCGCGCACGCTCACGCTCACGCTCTACGGGGACCTGGATCTGTCCCTGATCGACGAAATGCCGGCCAACCGGAAACCGGTCGCGACCCGCTGGGTGACGCGGCCCCGTTACCCGGCCGTGCTCCGGTTTGTCGAGCAGGAGATCGAGAAGGGGCGTCAGGCGTATTTTGTCTATCCTTTGATCGAAGCGTCCGCGAAAGTGGAAACGGACAACGCGGTGAAAATGTTCGAAACGCTGAAGAAGCACTATCGGGCCTTCCGGCTGGGGCTCCTGCACGGGCGGTTGGGCGCGCTGGAAAAGTACCGCGTGGTGGACATGTTCCGGAAACGCGAGATAGACATTCTGGTGTCCACGACCGTGATTGAAGTGGGCATAGACGTGAAAAACGCGAGCGTGATGGTGGTGGAAGGGGCCGAACGGTTCGGGCTGTCGCAATTGCACCAGCTGAGGGGGCGGGTGGGGCGGGGCGAGTATCCGTCCACCTGCGTCCTGGTCACGCCGGAAGACCTGTCCCCGGAATCCCGCAGGCGCATGGAAATCATGGAGTCCACGCAGGACGGTTTCCGGATCGCCGAGGAGGACCTGCGCATGAGGGGGCCGGGGGAAATACTGGGGGTCAGGCAGTCCGGACTGCCTGAACTGAAAGTGGCCGACTATCTGAGAGACGAAAGGTTATTCCTTGTGGCAAAAGAAGATGCGTCCAACATCCTCCGGGACGATCCGGACCTTTCCAAAGACATCAACAAAACCCTCCGCGAGGGGATCATCAATTTCCTGCCGTCAGATTATCTCTATTCCGGATAAGGAAAAAGAAGCCGTTCCGGCCCGAAAAAAATAATTTATTGATTCGTTAATGTTTAATTCGGGAACGTCCGATGATATGAACAGGAATTTTACGCGGAAGGGCGTATTCCGCCCTGCGTTTAATTCCTGATGGGATTATCGGAGGTTTCGCAAAAACCGTTAGTTCTCAGAGGTGAAAGTTTGCCTGGCTGCCCGGGGGACCGGAAAAGGACTTTAGTCCCGGGGCGGCGCCAACAGGCGGATGATCTGTTGAAAATCCCTCAAGGATGAGGGAGGAATATACATCAAGGAGGATGTGTATGATCATCAATCACAACATCAGCTCGATCTTCGCACACCGCCAGCTGTTCGTGAACAACCGCGACGCTGACAAGACGATCGAGAAGCTTTCGTCCGGGATGAGGATCAACCGGGCGGGAGACGACGCTTCCGGACTGGCCGTGTCCGAGAAGATGCGCGCGCAGATCGCGGGTTTGCGCCGCGCGGAAAAGAACACGCAGGACGGTATCTCGTTCATCCAGGCCACGGAAGGCTATCTGGAAGCGACGACGGCGACCCTGCAGCGCATCCGCGAACTGTCCATCCAGGCCGCGAACGGGATCTATTCCACCGAAGACCGGACCATGATCCAGGTGGAAGTCTCCCAGCTCGTGGACGAAGTGGACCGGATCGCTTCCCATGCGCAGTTCAACGGCATGAACGTGCTCACGGGGCGCTTTGCCCAGGCCATCTCGGGCAACAGTCCGACCTCCAGCATGTGGTTCCATGTGGGCGCGAACATGGACCAGCGGATCCAGGCGTACATCAATACGATGACCGCCGCCGCTTTGGGCGTTCGCGACATCCAGACGCGTGAAACCGTGTCCATCAGCACGGTGGAGAAGGCCAACATGACCATCGGCCGGATCGACCTGGCCCTCATGAAGGTCAACAAGCAGCGCGCGGACCTGGGCGCTTACCAGAACCGCATGGAAAAGCTCGGCGTCGGTCTGATGATCGGTTACGAGAACCTGCAGGCGTCCGAATCCCGCATCCGCGACGCGGACATGGCGGAAACGATGTCCCAGTTCGTGAGGAACAACATCCTGACGCAGTCCGCCACGGCGATGCTGGCGCAGGCCAACCAGAAACCCCAGCTCATGCTGCAGCTTCTGCGGTAACGCGGATTGCGGCACGCGTTAGAGCCTGGGGCTTCGAAGTTGGGATAGGCGAACGGGAACTTAGGCAAAAACGCAAACGCGTCGTTCCGCCCCGGTCCTTCGGGGCGAGGGCGGAACGGCCGTCTTTATTCTCGAAAAAGACGCAGGAAAGACCAGAGGACAAGGTTATTTCACTCAGGCAAGAAAAATTTGACTCTCCTTGACACCGCAACGGGGCAAAACGCTTGCGGAAATTAGGGACCCCGCAGTCACAGGGAAGTGATCGCACAGACTTACAAGGAGGGTCATATGATCATTAACCATAACATCAGTTCGATTTTCTCAAACCGCCATCTGAACATCAACGACAAGAACCTCAGCAAGGACATGGAAAGATTGTCTTCGGGGCTTCGGATCAACAAAGCGGGCGACGACGCGTCCGGTCTGGCCGTTTCTGAAAAGATGCGGGCCCAGATTTCCGGGTTGGGTCAGGCCATGCGCAACGCGGAGGACGCCGTGTCCTTCATGCAGACGACCGAAGGTTACCTGGAAGAGACAACCCTGATCCTGCAGCGCATCCGGGAACTTTCCGTTCAGGCCGGCAACGGGATCTACAGCGACGCTGATCGCATGCTGATCAACGTCGAACTCTCCCAGCTGGTTGACGAAGTGGACCGGGTTGCCAAGCAGGCGCAGTTCAACGGCATGAACATGCTGACGGGGCGTTTTGCGGAAGCGGCTGGTGGTACCGGTGATGCGGCTGCGAATCAAACTGCGGGTATCTGGTTCCACATCGGACCGAACATGGACCAGCGGATCCAGGGTTTCGTGGGAAATATGGACGCGAAAGCTCTCGGACTCCTGACGGCGGAAGGGACGCGCTCGGTGAGCGCCAGCTCGATGGACTCGGCCAACCGTTCCATCGGCGTGATCGACACCGCGCTGACCAAGGTCGTGAAACAGCGGACCGATCTCGGCGGTTACCAGAACCGGCTCGACAAACTGTTCAAAGGGCTGTATATCGCCTACGAGAACACCCAGGCTTCCGAATCCCGGATCCGGGATACGGACATGGCGGTGCAGATGAGCGAGTTCGTGAAGAACAACATCCTCGCCCAGTCCACCATCTCCATGCTGGCCCAGGCAAATTTAAAGCCTCAGCTGGTGCTGAGGCTTCTTGGTTAGGGATAGGCAAATATCCGCTAACTTTTAGGGTCTAAGCGAAGTCTAAAGTAAGACTGCCAGGGGTCCCTAATTTAACCTGAGAGACATATCATTTATCGGAGCGATCCGGAAATGGTTTAGGTTTTTTCGAACACTATTTTACCCCCTTCCCTTTTGTCAGGTCACCCTCTGACGAAAAGGCGAAGGGGGTTTTTTTATTTATCCTGCTCATGGCTGAAGGGGTGGGCCTGATTGCATTTGACCGTTCGCGCTCCGGTTCGTGCAGTTGGGCATCGGCGCCCGATCCGGTCCAACGCTTGATTAATCGGGGTAAAATCATTATGATTTAAACTGACACGCGGCATTGCGGTTTGTCATCCTGACGGGGAGGAAAACATGCTGATTTTGGGGATTGTGGGCGGCGCGGTATTTCTCGTTCTGGTCTGGTTTGTGGCCACGTTCAACGCGTTCGTGCGTCTGCGGAACCAGGCGGACGAATCCTGGAGCGGGATTGACGTCCAGCTCAAGCGCCGGTACGACCTGATTCCGAACCTGGTCGAAACCGTCAAGGGCTACGCGTCCCACGAAAAGGACACCCTGGACAAGGTGGTCCGGGCCCGGAGCGCGGCCATGAACGCACAGAACGTGGAGGACAAGGCCCAGGCGGAAAACGCCCTGACCGGGATGCTGAAAAGCCTGTTCGCGCTGGCGGAAAACTATCCCAACCTCAAGGCGAACGAAAACTTCCTGGACCTGCAGAGAAACCTGGCCGAAATCGAGGACAACATCCAGAACGCCCGGCGTTACTACAACGCCGTGGTCCGGGACTACAACGTGCTGTGCGAGTCGTTCCCGTCCGTGATCGTGGCCAATATGTCCGGCAACCGGAAGAGGCAGTTCTTCGAGATCGCGGAAACCGAACGCGAAAACGTCAAGGTTAAGTTTTAGCCGGCAGGATGCCCCCGTTCCGCGCAGGAACGGGGGTTTTTTCCGGACGGAGACGTCCATGAGATTTTTTCTGCCGGTCATTCCGGCGCTGTTTCTGTTCCAGTCCGCGTTCGCGGAGTTTTTCATCGTCAAATCTTTCGACACCCGGGTGCGTATCCGCAGGGACGCCGTCATCGAGGTCGTTGAGGAAATCCGGGTCCAGTTTTCCCAGCCCCGCCGCGGGATATACCGTTTTATTCCCGAGCGTTACCGGCTGGAACCCCATCAGGGGCCGTCGGGCCGGGAAATGCCCGTGTTGTTCGGGAATACCTACCGTGAGCTTTTATACGGTATCCGGGTCCCCGGATATGAAAAAGCCGTTTCCCGGGAAAACGGATACAGGGTCATCCGGATCGGTTCGCAGAATATGACGGTTGAGGGCGAACAGCTTTACCGGATCGAATATTCGGTTTACGGGGGCATCGGTTTCTTTTCCGGCCATTCGGAGTTTTACTGGAACCTGACCGGGCACCAATGGCCCGTGCCCATGAGTTCCGTGTCCTTCCGGATTATCCTGCCGGAAGAAACGCGGTTCGGGGATCAGGACATCCGTTTCTATACGGGCCCGCGCGGGTCCACGGGCGGGGACGTGAGTTATGACATCCGGGACAACGTGATCTCCGGAACCGCGACGAGAGCCCTGGATCTTTACGAGGGCGTGACCGCGGCCATCCGTTTTCCCGCGGGATATTTCAGGAAAAATCCCGTTCTCCAGGCCGTTCTTCTGGCCCTGAACAACGGATATCTGCCGGTCCCCCTGATCGCGTTCTTGATCGCCTGGGCCGTGTGGTGGAAATTCGGCCGCGACAGGAAAGTGACGGACATGGTGGAATTCCGGCCGCCGGAGGGCGTGACCCCCGCCGAGGCGGGCGTGATCATTGACGACATCGCGGACAACCGTGACCTCCTCTCGCTCATCTATTACTGGGCCGCCGCCGGATTCCTGGAAATCGAGGAAATCCGTGCGGGAAACATATTTCAGTCCGCGGACTATGCCCTGATCAAAAAAAAGGACCTGCCGGCTTCGGCCAAGCCCTTTGAAAAGACGTTCTTCAACGGTTTGTTCGCCCACGGAACGGATGGCCGCGTGGAAGTGAGTTCGCTGAAGGAGTCTTTCTACACCACGTTCAATCAGGCCAAAGGGGAGCTGCAGGCCTTCATCGACACGCAGGAATACTACGAGCCCGGCTCCAAGGAACTGATGGGCGTGTTTTATTTTCTGGCCGTGATGCTGCCCGTGCTGGGGGGACTGGCGGCCTTCTGGCTGGACTGGGGGATCGGGTATCTCGCGGCCGGCGTTCTCTGCGCCCCCAGTTTCGGGATTTTCGGGTTCTTCATGCCCAAGAAAAGCGCCAAGGGTCTGGAACAATACCGGCGGCTCCGGGGTTTCCGCCAATTCATCCGGCGGGCGGAAAAACCCAAATTGGAATACCTGATGAAGGAAGACCCGAAGTATTTTGACAGGACTCTGGCCTACGCCATTGCCCTGGGCGTAGGAGAAGAATGGGCGGGCAAATTTGACGGATTGGTCCGGGAACCCCCGGAATGGTATCACGGCGGGGCATTCCGGACATTCTCCACGGTCTATTTCATGAGGTCCCTGACCGGCGGGATGGATTCCATGCGGAGCGCCATGACATCCATGCCCTCGCCTTCGGCCGGTTCGTCCGGAGGATTCGGTGGCGGGGGAGGTTTTTCCGGCGGCGGTGGAGGGGGCGGGGGCGGCGGCAGCTGGTAGGGAAAACAGCCCGCCGCATCGGGTTCCGCGACGCTTGTCCGCGGTAAAGAATTGCCTGTTTATTCTGATCCGTGATGGGCGGTTGATTTCGGGTCTGGTTGGCGAAAAACGTTTGCGGGTTTCAGCAAAGAGACTGGAGGGAAAATGGAAAGGCGGTCGGAAAGCTTTGTCAGCGAGATGGGATACCGGGAAACGGACAAAAGGCGGATCGTCATCGAGAACATGCGCTACCTGTCCCCCCAGAAAGCCGCGGAACTCTACGGGGTGCTGTCCAAGATCAACATGGACAGGCGGGCCGTTTCCAGTTTGTCCAAAACGGAACTGACCGCTCTGTATTACGGCCATATCTTCACCTGCTCCCTGGGAAAAAGCGGATTCAAGACGCTGAACGAGGATGAAATGGAACTCTACGCGGAGATCATGTCCGACTGCCTGATGCGCAAGTTTGACGACGTGGAGGTCTATTTCTACCAGTATCCCCGCGACCTGGCGCCCGATGAGGCGAAAAAATTCTCGGACAAGGCCGAACGCTTCCGGATCATCCGCGACAAGTTCGAGAAGGAACTGGGCAAGAAAGACCGGCTGTGATCTGACTTTAACAGGCGCAAAACGGGAAGGGGCTGTTCCCAAGGACCGATTCAACCCGGTTGTCATTCTGACGCTTCGGCAAGCTCGGCGCAGCGGCTTGTCGAAGAATCCCGATAGAATCCCCAGCCGATAATCCTTCAACAGGCTCAGGATGTCCAGGCGATGACTTTTCGGACAGCCCCTTTGCTGACGACCGGCTTCCTACTTCAGGTTGAACGGGTGGAGCAGTTTGTCGGCATAAATTTTACGCCCGGATTTGTCTTCCGTCTGGACTTTGGCGAAGATCCAGCCTTTCACGCGGGTCGGATCAATCCCCGCTTTCACGAAGGGTTCCGGGTCCAGGACAAAGACAATGTCCTTGTCGTTCGTCCGGAGGTCCTTGGCCCATTCAAACATATGGCCGGCGCCCAGGTCAATGCCGTAATGGTCCAGCGCCTTGTGGTACCCCACCCGGAGCCGGTATGCGGATATAAAACCGCTGAAAGTGGCCTCGGGTGAAGCGTCTGTTCCGCTGTTCGTGAACAGGGACCCGAATTCAAAATCCATGACGAGCCGTTTTCCGGTCACACGATAGGTCAGCGCGTCCGTGTCCGCCGGGAGCCGGGAGGCGTCAAGACCCGCATCGATAAAAGGAGCGGCGTCCAGGTCAAAACTGAAATCCGCGCCCCGGGAGAAATCCCGGGACATCCGGAAGCGGTCGCCGGCCGGGGAGTGGATCACCCAGGCCGCATCGGCGTCGGTTGTCAGGGCGTTTTCCGGCAGAGCGTCCAGCATGGCCCCGAAGGACTTGCGGGCGTAGGTTGCGACCACGTCGGACTGACCGCAGGATAAAAGCATTCCGGATACGATAGCGGACAGCAGGGCGGTCCTGAAAAAAATTCTGTTCATTGTTTTCCTCCTGATTGTACTGATCATTGGCCGGGTTTGAACCGGCGCAGTCTCAGGGCGTTGGCAAGAACCGAAACGGAAGAGAGGCTCATGGCCGCCGCCGCGAATTCCGGGTTCAACAGCGGCCCGCCAAAGGCGTAGAGCAGCCCGGCGGCGACCGGGATCCCGAGCACGTTGTAGCCGAACGCCCAGAACAGGTTCTGTTTGATGTTCCGGATGGTTCTGCGGCTCAGCCGAATGGCCACGGGCACGTCCGTCAGGTCCCCGCGCATGAGGACAATATTTGCCGACTCCATGGCCACGTCGGTGCCCGAACCGATCGCGATGCCGACGTCGGCCTGGGCCAGCGCCGGCGCGTCGTTGATGCCGTCTCCCACCATGGCGGTGACGTGTCCCTGCCGCTGGAGTTCTTTGACCCGGGCCGCCTTGTCGCCCGGGAGCACTTCCGCCAGAACGGTGTCTATGCCCGCTTCGCGCGCGATCGCCTCTGCGGTGAGCCGGGCGTCACCGGTGATCATGACCGTTCGGATGCCCATGGCCCGGAGCGCCTGAACGGCCGGCCGGCTCGAAGGTTTCACCACGTCCGCCACGGCGATGACGCCGGCAATGCGGCCGTCCAGCGCGACGAACAGCGGGGTTTTTCCCTGGCCCGCCCAGCCGTCAAAACGGGCCATGAGTTCGCCCGTGTCCACGGCATTGTCCCGCATGTGCTTCGGACTACCCAGAAGCACTTTGCGGCCGCCGATCGAGCACGTGATCCCGTGCCCCGGAACGGCCCGGAATTCCGAGGCCGCGAAAAGTTCCAGGTTTTCCGACTCCGCGGCGCGCACGATCGCGTCGCCCAGCGGGTGTTCGGACCCCTTCTCCGCCGATGCGGCGTACCGCAGAAGATCGTCCCGGTTAAACCCTTGCGCCGGGACCATGTCCGTCACGGCGGG
>CAYMRH010000004.1:0-2903 GCA_964392785.1 uncultured Brevinematales bacterium | reverse complement strand
ACCGTGACCGTGCCGGTTTTGTCGAACGCCACGGCGGTGATCCGGTGCGCCGTCTCCAGCGCCTCTCCGCTCTTGATCAGGATACCCGATTCCGCGCCGCGGCCGGTCGCGACCATGATGGCCGTGGGCGTGGCCAGGCCCAGGGCGCACGGGCAGGCGATCACCAGTACGGAAATGAATACCGACAGGGAAAAGACCAGGTCCTTGCCGGCAAAAAGCCAGGCAGCCGCGGACGCGACGGCGACCGCGAACACCACCGGCACGAAGTATCCTGACACGACGTCTGCCAGCCGGGCGATCGGGGCTTTTGAACCCTGGGCGTTCTCAACCAGCTTGATGATCTGGGCCAGCACGGTCTCGTTGCCGACCTTGGTCGCCCGGAAGCGGATCAGGCCGTTCGTGTTCAGGCTCGCTCCGATGACCTTGTCGCCCGGTTTTTTCTCCACCGGAATGCTTTCGCCCGTCAGCATCGATTCGTCCACGGCCGTGAACCCCTCGGTCACCACACCGTCCACGGGAATTTTCGCGCCGGGCTTGACCGCCAGAATGTCCCCCGTCTCGACTTCCGCGATCGGGATTTCGATTTCCGCCCCGTCCCGCAGGATGACGGCGGTTTTGGGGGAGAGGCCCATCAGCTTCTTGATGGAATCCGACGTGCGGCCTTTGGAGACGGCTTCCAGCGTCTTGCCCAGAAGGATCAGGGTGATGATCACGGCCGCCGTCTCGAAATAAAGATTGTCCACGAATTCGAACGAGAACGTCGCGATGCGGTACACGGAGTAGAGACTGTAAATCACCGCGGCGGATGTCCCGATGGCGATGAGGGAATCCATGTTCGGACTCCGGTGCCAGAGCGCGCGGAACCCGGCTGTGTAAAACCGGTATCCCGCCGCGATGACCGGCGCGGTCAGGGCCAGCTGGAGCAGGGCGTAGCGGAGCGGGAACTGCATGGGTTTCAGGAAATCCGGGAAAGGCCAGCCGAACATCATGACGCCCATGGCTACATATAAAAGCGGAACGGTCAGGGCGGCCGAAACCGCGAACCGGGTGCCGAGAGACCTGATCTCGCGCTCCTTGCGCTTCCGGTGATCGTCCTTGAGGCCGGCGGTATCCGCTTCCAGCGGAGTGTATCCTGCGTTTCGGATGGCGCTCCGGATTTCGGACAGGCGGGTTTTTCCGCTATCATAGGAAACGGCGGCTTTTTCCGTGGCCAGGTTTACGGATACGGATATCACGCCCGGGAGTTTCCCGACAGCATTCTCCACGGCCCGAACGCACGAAGCGCAGGTCATGCCCGCGACCGGGATCGCAGTTTCCCTGGCCGCCGGCCCGGAGGAGGAGGGTGCGGTGTCCGCGACCGGCAGGGAGCCGTATCCGGCGTCCTGGACCGCCTCGCGGATCCGGGATACATCCGTCCGGTCGGGATCAAAATCCACGATCAGTTTCTCCGTGGCGAAATTGACTGATGCGTCCGCTACGCCGGGCAATTTTTTCACCGAGCGTTCAACCGCGGCGGCGCAGGCCGTGCAGGTCATTCCGGTGATTTCGAGGGATAGATTTTTATTCATAATGCATTCTTCCTGTCTAGGTATTTATTTGCCGCAGCAGCCCGCCAACGCCTGCGGGGGGATTTTTGTCGCGGGGCCTTCCGGCCCGGCCGCGGCGTTTGTCCCGTCCGTAACCGTGATGGAACTGCGGATCATGCCCATCCAGCAGGAATAGGCCACCGTTCCCGCTTCGGCGGGCGTGAACGTGATCACGTTGTCCCCGGGCCGGAGCGCTTTCTCGATCCCGTATTGCGGGATAACGATCGCGTTATTGCAGCCGTTCAGGTTTTTCTGCTGGACATGTATGGTCCAGCGGACCGGAACACCTTTCACGACGCGGATGGGGTCAAAGGAGGAGGGCTTCAGTTCCGTTTCCACAATCTGGACGCCGTTATCAAGCCGGGCAATGTTTGACGGGGTTTTCCCTGCCGCGGCCGGCGCGGGCCGCCCCGCCAGGGCGAAGGCGTTCGTGACCAGGAAGAACCCCATGACCATCACGAGCGCGCCGCCGGCCCGGAGCATTCCCTTCGTGAACCGCGCGCTCAGGACCGTGCTGAGGGCGCCCACCGCGAAGAGCAGGGGGACGGTCCCCAGGCTGAAAAAAAACATGGACAGCGCGCCCGCGATCACGCTTCCCGTGCCCAGCGCGTAGAGCTGCATGGCCTGGAGCGGTCCGCAGGGCATGAGGCCGTTCGCCAAGCCCACCGCGAAGGGTCCGTATTTCCCGACACGTGCCGGAAGCTCCGTGAGCGCGCGGGGCAGACGGATGGAAAACCTTTTCAAAAAGGCGAACGCGTCCAGGAGGTTCAAACCCATGACGAACAGGAACACTCCGGCGATCGTCATCAGCACGGAGCGCGCGGCCGGGGAGAACGAAAAGACCGAACCGATACCGCCCACGATGCCGCCGATCACGGTGTAGGAAACCACGCGGCCCGCATTATAAAGAATGGAGGGGCGGAGTCCGGCGAATCGTGATGGTGCGGAACCGTTCGGAACGGACCTGGCCGGGGCGGTTTGTCTCAGGCACTGGGACAGATTGATGCCTCCGCACATGGCCACGCAATGCAGGGAGGTGAGCAGACCGATCACGAAGAGCAGGCCGTAACCCGCCTTCTCGGGAAGAACGGGGATAAAATTGAAGCCGAAGGTGTTCTGAACGATCAAAACGGCCGCGGCCGCTATGACCGCGATCGCGACGAACTGGATTGCGGTGAAACGCTTCCGGGCCGGCGCCGGGGAAGACGAAGGTTCGTCCTCCGATACGTCGTAACCCGCGTCGCGCACGGCCTGCGCCATTTTCCCGGAATCCGTCCGGCCGGGATCGTCTTCGACCTCGGCGGTATTACGGGCCAG